>NZ_JYGR01000005.1:0-308125 GCF_000960035.1 Streptococcus oralis subsp. oralis | reverse complement strand
CTCTATTATCGACATGCTGGAACCTGGAGATGCCCTTGTCATGAACGACACTCGCGTTCTCCCTGCCCGCCTCTATGGTCAAAAAGAGGAGACAGGAGGCCATGTGGAACTTCTCCTGCTCAAGAATACTGCAGGTGATGAGTGGGAAGTTCTGGCTAAACCTGCTAAACGCCTCAAGGTTGGCACTCGTGTCAAGTTTGGCGATGGTCGCCTCAGCGCCGTCGTTACGGAAGAATTGACCCACGGGGGCCGTATTGTCCGATTTGAATACCAAGGAATTTTCCTAGAAGTTTTGGAAAGTCTAGGTGAAATGCCACTACCGCCCTACATCCACGAAAAACTAGAGGACCGTGAACGCTATCAAACGGTCTACGCTAAAGAAAGTGGCTCTGCTGCTGCACCGACTGCTGGTCTCCACTTTACTAAAGAACTGCTAGCAGAAATCCAAGCCAAGGGTGTTCATCTGGTTTATCTCACTCTTCACGTCGGACTCGGAACCTTTAGACCTGTCTCTGTTGACAATCTGGACGAACATGAAATGCACTCAGAATTCTACCAACTTTCTGAGGAAGCAGCTGCCACCCTTCGCTCCGTCAAGGAAAATGGAGGTCGCGTCATTGCTGTTGGAACCACTTCTATCCGCACACTGGAAACCATCGGTTCCAAGTTTAATGGGCAAATCCAAGCAGATTCTGGTTGGACCAATATCTTTATCAAACCAGGCTACGACTGGAAGGTTGTGGATGCTTTTTCAACCAACTTCCACCTACCCAAGTCAACTCTGGTCATGTTGGTTTCTGCCTTTGCCGGTCGTGACTTAGTCCTAGATGCTTATCACCATGCCATCCAAGAACACTACCGCTTCTTTAGTTTTGGAGATGCCATGTTTATCTATTAAGAAAATCCCTATTAGGTTTCCTAATAGGGATTTTTCTAATCATTCCATACTAAACTTTGGATCTTTCAAACTCTGAACACTGGCATTGATAACTGCTCCGATAATCAAAATCTTTGCAATAAGAATAAACCAGAACATCATGACTACCACGATAATGGAACTGAAAAATCGGACATCAACCAGATGATTGACGTAACTATTTACGTAGACAGAAAAGATATTCAATAAAAAGATAAGAGTTAGCAAGACAAAGATACTTCCTGGTAAAACATAGCGGATTCGTGGTGCTTTTACTTTTGGGAGGAAGTAATAAATCATAACCAGAATGGCAAAGATCAAGGCATAAACCAGAGGGCCTGTAAAGTCTTGCAGGTAGGAAAATAGCGAACTGTCTGATTGCCAGTAAGTTTTGAGGATGTTGAGCAACATACGACCAAACATACTCAAAAATAAGGCCAAGGCAAAAAGAATCTGCAAGCCGAAACTAACAAGTAAACTCATCAACTGATGGGAGATAATTCCTCGACTCTTGGTCACTCCATAGGCTTTATTAAAGGCTTTTTGGAGGAAATCCATTGATTTCGAAAAGGTCCAGAGAGCAGATAAAACAGCAAAACTCAGCAAACCAGTCGAGGGTTGAGTCAGAACTTCTCGGACAATCTTGGCGACCACATCATACACTGTATCAGGCAAAAATTCCTTAATCGTCAGTAAGAAATTTGAGACCGGAATCTGAAAATAAGGCAAAATATTGACCATTATCATTAGCAAAGGAAAGATTGAAATCAACCAATAGTAGGCAACAGCGACACTGGTCAACTCGCTATCAGATGCTTGATAATAATGCAAAAAAGCTTTCAATAAGGGCCTGTCCATCAGCTCTTTCCACCACTTTTTCATGTTCCATCCTCCGTCATTTTCTTCATCATCTAAGTTCTTCTGATTAAATCTAGCATATCATAAGGCAAGGTATTTGCAGCCTCTTTCAGAGAATAATTTTCTAAATTATTCACATTTTGGCGTAGTTTTTTGGCATACTTGGCTGTTATCAGTTTAGCTTCTTCGTATTCAAAAATTGCCTTACGTTCGAGATAGTAGCCTCGTAGCATTTCATCGATATTGTTTGGCTTGATGCGATTGATAACCCGCTCAACAAAAGCACCACTTCCGATAATAGCTGTCTCGCGTAGACGAGACTCTTGCATAAAGCTAATCAGAGAACTCTTGTAAACCCCTTTTAGGTTTTCCAAACTCTCAATAATCAGCTCTGTATTTTCCAAATACAACTCTGAAATCTGATCATAGTCAACTGCTAGTAGTTTACGAGATTCTTCATTCATCCAACTACGGAAAGTTTTGCCAAAGGTAAACATTTCATGAAGTAGAAAGCGCAGTATCCGTAAAGAAACTAGGAAGTAATAAGTCACTCTAGAAGCGAAATTCCGATTGATACTCTGTTCTATGTTTTTTAGGTAACGTTGGTAAACTCGATAGCCACGCTCACTGATTCTATTTTCTTCATAGGCTTGCTCCAAACCGTCACTCTCAATACTCAAGATAAGAAGTTTGAGGGACTCCCAATCCTCTTGGACTCTCTTATTTTCCAGACTAAGGATGAGGTTTTCAATCCGACCATGGTAATTATCAATAGCTGCATAAAGAGGAAGTTTGTTCTTGTGATGGTCCAGCTCTTTTTCTAATTCTGCAGCTACATCATTCAGAATCGCTATATGCATCAAATGATCCTTGCTTTCCTCTTGTTCTTCAGATAAGTGAGGGAGAACCAATAAACCTGTTAGAAAGCTCAATAGTGTAACGCCTGCTACAAGAAAGAGTAACAAAGGATATTCCTGCTCCAAATGACTTGGTATAAGGAGAATAGTCGCGATAGATACTGTCCCTTTGACACCAGAGAAGGTCAAAAGAAGCATATCTTTCATGTACTTATGAATTTTTTTCTTAAGTCGACGCGTTCTCACAAAGTAAAAACCAGCAATCATGACAAAGCGGATCGCAAAAAGCAAGAAGGTCAGAACGACAACTGAAAGCAGTAAAAGAAGGGGATTGTAGAGAGAATTAGACAAAATTGGCTCTGCTATCAACTCTAATTCCATTCCCAGGATAACAAAGACTGATCCATTTAGCATAAAGGTCACGGTGTGCCAGACGGTCTCCGTCACAGTGTCTACCTGAGCCTCAAGGAGCGTAATTTTCTTAAAGCGACTGGCCTTCAAAATACCTGCAACCACTACTGCGATAATCCCTGAAACATGAAACTCTTCTGCGATGAAAAAGGTCATGAGCGGCAAACTTAGCTCTAGCAATAGTTCACTGGCTATATCTATCGCTCGCACACTCAGTAAAAAGGTATGCAAGAAACGATTGACCATAGCCGTCACAAAACCGACTACAAAACCACCAAGTATAGAAAGTGCTAGGGAAGTTCCAGCTTGGCTGAGAGAAAAGGTTCCTGTTGTCCAAGCAGCCAGAGCCATCTGAAAGGCAACCAAACCAGAAGCGTCATTTAAGAGTCCTTCCCCTTTTAGGATATTGGAAACCCGTTTGGGAAAACGAAAACGTTCAGAAAGAGACGCGAAGGCAACCAAATCTGTTGGCCCAAGTGCCGCTCCAACTGCTAAACAGGCCGCCAAAGGAAGAGTCATCCAAAGGAAGTGAGCCATGCCCCCCAAGCTTAAGGTCGAGATAAAAATCACAGGAAAGATCAGAAAGACGACAATCCGCCAATGCTTCAAAATGGACGTAATATCCGCTTCTTCTGCCTCCCGGAAAAGTAAGGGACCAATAACCATGGCTAGAAACAGCTCTGTATTGAGATGAAAGTCCGCATCGGGAACAAATAAACCAATCCCAATCCCCAAAAGGATTTGTACAAGAGGAAGGGGCACAAAAGGCAGAAGTTTATTGGTCGTAGTTGAAATGATTAAGACAAATAAAAATAGAATCAAGTAAATGAGTAATTCCACACAATTCCTCCTTAATCTTTTTTACAACAAGATTCAAAAATCTCCTTTTGCTCTTGAATTTTCTGATCAATCTTAGAACAGTCTTTGTGCTCAATTTTTTTCTGGCATCGTTCCATTTCAAGAGCCACTAATTTTTTCTTAATTTTAAGCATTTTCTTGCTCATATGTGCTTCGTCGAGCACCCCAACTGCTCGCTCGTGATGCGTTGACTCGACAAAATTTTGGCGCATTGCCTCAAGCTTCTCACGAAGGTATTGTTTATCCATGTCTATACCTTTCTAATTTTTCAATCATAACTAAAAACGGTGGATTATTAACTTGGTTGAGAGTCCGATAAATGGCAGCTGTATACTCTTGTTGGTTCAACTGGCTAACAAACTCCAATACAGCATCCCTCTCAGTATCTCCTCCCTCATGACCATAGTAGATCATGATAGCAATCCGTCCCCCTTTGACAAGCAAATGACACAGCTTTTCTAAGGCTTCGATAGTGGTCTGAGGTTGAGTGATGACGGATTTGTCAGCAGAAGGCAGATAACCCAGATTAAAAATCCCTGCCTTAGCTTCTGTCACAAATTGATCAAGTGTCTCATGACCCTGCAAGATTAACTGGGCATTTGTCATTCCAGCCCGCTCCAAACGCTCTTGGGTTTTCTCCAAAGCCTGCTCCTGGATATCAAAGGCATAGACTTGCTTGGCTAGCTTGGCTAAAAATAGCGTATCGTGGCCATTACCCATAGTCGCATCCACTACGATATCCTCTTTTGTCACAACTCCCGCCAAAAAATCATGTGCCATCTCAAGTGGTCTTTTCATTTTTAAACTCCTGTTTTACAGCCTTGCATCCTTGCACACTTCCACGACGGCGCATCTCAGTTTCAATAGCATTTAGCACTTCCCATTTATTGAGGCTCCACATAGGTCCAATCAGCATATCTCTAGGTGCATCTCCCGTAATCCGATGGATGACGATATGCTTGGGAATGATTTCCAGTTGGTCACAAATGACCTTGACATACTCATCCTGACTCATCAGTTGCAAGCGTCCTTCGTGGTAATCTCGCTGCATCCATGTATTGGTCATGAGGTGAAGCAAGTGCAGTTTAATTCCTTGAATATCATTGTCCGTGACACAGCGACGGACATTTTCAATCATCATCTCATGAGTCTCACCGGGCAAACCATTGATCAAATGGGAAACAATCTCAATCCTGGGATATTTTCTCAAGCGTTTGACCGTTTCCACATACAATTCGTAGGAATGGGCACGGTTAATCAGGTCAGAGGTTGCTTCAAAAGTAGTCTGCAAGCCCAATTCAACCGTCACGTGCATACGCTCCGACAACTCAGCCAAATATTCGATGGTTTCATCGGGTAAACAGTCTGGCCGTGTTCCGATATTGATTCCTACTACACCTGGTTCGTTGATAGCCTGCTCATATCGCTCCCGAATCACTTCCACCTTTTCATGGGTGTTGGTAAAGTTTTGGAAATAAACCAGATACTTTTTAACATCTGGCCATTTGCGATGCATAAAGTCAATTTCCTTATAAAATTGCTCACGGATAGGGGCATCCGGTGCCACGATGGCATCTCCAGAACCTGAAACCGTACAAAAAGTACAACCACCATGAGCTACAGTTCCATCCCGATTGGGACAGTCAAATCCCGCATCAATAGGAACTTTGAAAGTCTTTTCTCCAAAAAGTTTTCGATAATAATCATTCAAAGTATTATAAGATTTCATAACTTTCATTATAACAAAAAACACCCACAATCTCAAAAGCCTGACTTTCCTACAAATTCCCTTGTTTCTCATTTCCTTTAGCGTTTTTTTATGATACAATATGGGTATGATTTTAATGAAAATAGCATCTATTTTATTATTGATATTAACCTTGATGGTTTGCTTTATTGTCACCAAGCTTTTCGGACTTAGGAAAATAGGATTTAATTTCGCGGATCTAGCTTTTCCACTTTTGGTATTTGAGTACTATCTGATTACTGCTAAAGCCTTTACCCACAACTTTCTACCGCGACTTGGTGTTGCCCTTTCTCTCCTAGCAATCCTCCTTGTAGTCTTTTTCCTTGTCAAAAAACGAAGTTTTTATTACCCTAAATTCATCAAATTCTTCTGGAGAGCCGGTTTTCTCCTTACCTTAATCATCTACATAGCTATGATTGTCGAATTGATGATGCTCCCATAAAAAACATTCCCTCAGATAGCTGTCTAAGGGAATATTTTTATCTTCATACTTACTTTCTAAGCTCTACCAAGATACTTTTTCTTATTTCCTAAATGTCAAGGCGTAGAATTTACCATCCCAAAGAAGTTTCATTTCCTTTTCCTTAACTTCGCTTGGAACAGCATTCTCAATTTCACTCAAATCAACAGTAGCATCTTTAAAATAATCCTTACTAAAATGATTTTTCTTATATTGCTGATCCACATAGTCAGCCGTCTCATCTGCGATTAAAAGCTTGGTTCCTGGCTTCGCTACTCGTAGCATTTCCTGCATAGCCTTGGCCTTATCATTGAAAAAATTGATTCCGCCAATATGATAGACAATGTCAAAACTATTATCCGCAAAGGGTAGATCCTCCGCGCAAGCATGGAAAAGTTGCAGATTGGTCTTTTTAGCGCAAGATTTCTGGCATTTTTTTAGCATACTGATAGAAATATCTACCCCTATAAAGTCTAAACTTTTCAGGTCAATTGTCTCAGGAATATAACGGAGGTCTTGACCAGTCCCGATAGAGACATAAAGAACAGATAAATTATCTTTCCATTCTATTTCCTCCATCAGATCCCTTCTCAACTTATCAATTGCCTTGCCATGGAGAAGTGGTCCTATCCATTTCTCACTCATATCGTACCAGCGAGCCATACGGTTATACATGGTCATGTATTTAGCATTATCTCCAGATAGATAATCTGGATTAAGGGACAGATAGATATCGCCATCTTTTTGAAAATTTTCTACCTCCAAACCTGACTTCAATTTATCTTGTAATCTTGTTTCAATCATATGTAACATCTCCTTTTTTATTTGTCACCTATTATAGAGGAATTCATCGCGAAAACAATAGCTTTTCAGTAAGTGGCAACTATCCACTTGTATCCGGTAGTAGAACCAGGATCAGTTACAAAAAAACAAGTGCCAATTTCCATTGACACTTGTTTCCACTTTTAAACTGTCTTGCAAAATTCCGTGAAAGATACCGTTTAAAAAACTTAATCTTCTTTTTTGCGTCTTGCCAAGAATCCTGTTCCCAATCCGAGAAGGGCGATTCCCGCTACTAGAACCGCTTGGTTAGACTCGCTTCCTGTATTAGGCAATTCCCCACTTTTTTTAGGCTTACCTGGTTCATTTGGTTTGCCAGGTGTTGGTTTTTCAGGAGTGTGCGTATTTGTAATGTTGTAACCTTCTACTGAAGCTGTATAACCATCTGGAACATTCACTTCTTCAACAGTGTAGGCAATCTCCTTACCTTCTTGATAACGATCAAGACCTGTAAACTCATAAGTCCAGCCACTTGTTTCTGACACTGTAGCTGTCTGACCAGTTTCCTTACCATCTGCAAGAAGTTTTACGGTGATAGATGCTGGACGGATGCCATCTTTGTTATCTTCATCTTTCCAGATCTTCTTACCTTTTACAGATGTTTTCTCTGGTGTGTGGGTGTTGGTCACATTCATACCAGTTTCAGTAGCTGTGTAACCTGTAGAAACACCAACTTCTTTGACTGTGTACTCGATTGCTTTACCATTTTGGTAACGATCCAGTTCAGTGAATTCATACTTCCAACCTGTTTCAGCTGTTGCGATTGCTGTCTTGCCAGTTTCTTTACCATTGGCAAGAAGAGCGACAGTGACAGATGCTGGACGCATACGATCTTGGTCGTTATTATCAATCCAGGTCTTTTGTCCACTTACAGCAATTTTTTCTGGTGTATATTCATTGGTAATGGTGTACTTACCTTCTTTTTCTGTGGTGATTGTTGAAGTATATCCTTTCACAACCACTTCTTTGACAGTATACTTGATTAGTTTACCATTTTCATACTTAGGAAGTGCTTTTGATTCGAACTTCCAACCAGTTGCTTCTGATACTTCAATTTCTTGAACGACTTCTTTATCGTTTTTAAGAATTTGAACTTTCACAGATGTTGTACGTTTGCCGTCTTGGTTGTTGTTATCTTTCCACACCTTAGTTCCTGAAAGGATAACTGTATCTGGATTGTGAGTGTTAGTCACTACTTGACCAGTTACAGAGGCTTCATAGCCAGCTGGCACATCCACTTCCTTGATTGAGTAAGTGATTTCTTTACCAGCTTCGTATTGTGGCAGATTAGTGAATGATGCTACCCAAGTGTTAGCGTCTGTCTTATCCTTAGCTGTCAAGGTCAATTTCTTACCTTCAACGGCTACTGGATCAGCATCTCCTACTTTTTTGTATAGTTGAACCGTTACGGACTCAGGACGTTTGCCGTCTTGGTTGTTCGCATCGTTCCATACTTTTGTTACCTTGTAGTCGATTGCTTTAGGAGCATATTTGTTTGTGATGGTAAAGTCTGTAATAGTCGCTTCGTATTCTGCTACGGCTTCTTCTGTTACAGTGTATTTGATTTCTTTACCAGCTTTATATTTTGCTAATTTTTCGAATGTAGCAGTCCATGTTCCGTCTGCAGCAACCTGAATTTCTTTCGAATCAACTTTCTGACCGTCTGCTAAAAGATTGATTGTAATCTTAGTTGGACGTTTGCCGTCTTGATTGTTCGCGTCATCCCAGTTCTTAGTTGCTTTTACATCAACTGTTTCTGGTGAATAGCTATTTGTGATGGTGAATCCTGATGCAGCATCACCAGTAATTTCAGAAGTATAACCAGCAACAGTTACTTCTACTACCGTGTACTGGATAGGTGTGCCGCCTTTATCAGCATCAAGATCTTTGAAGCTTCCAGCCCAACCGTTTGCGGCATTGAGCTCAAGTGTCTTACCAGTATCTTGACCATCCGCAAGCAATTTAACTGTGACAGAAGTTGGACGTTTACCGTCTTGGTTGTTCTCGTCCTTCCATACTTTCTTCACAGGAATTTCCGTTTTTGCTGGAGTGTAAGTATTCTCGAAAGCTTTTTCATCATCGTAAGAAACAGTTGCTTCAAGTGCACCTTTACCCTTGTCCGCTATAGTAACTGTAACCGTAACAGTTTTAGTGTCGTACTTGATGCTTGTATCACTGCCAGCTTTTTCAGCAATTTTAAAGGTATAAGTCCCTGCTTTGTCGAATTCCAATTCTGAGAAAGCAATGTTTCCGTCTTTGTCATTCTTCACAGTTTCTTTCACCTTACCATCTTGGTCTGTTAAAGTGAATTCAAACTCTTCAGCCTTCAACTCACGACCTGTAAGTTTTTTATTAGCTTTAATCTTGGCTTTAGCTTTGCTACGTTTATTTGTAACTGTTTTGATAGCTCCGTCTTGTCCAACAGTCATCTCAAATGGAGTAGGATTCAACTCATATCCCTCAGGAGCCTCAATCTCGGTTACCGTAAAGTTCCCTTTCTTGATATCACTTTCTGAGTAAATAGATGATTCAGCAATTCCGTCATCATTTGTCGTTACAATTTCCTCTTTAGCCGTAGCTCCTGCTGGAGGAGTAATCTTGAATTTTGCTCCTTTTAGACGGTCATGAGTCAGCTCGTCGACCTTGTAAAGAATGATACGGTAAGCTGTCTCTAATTGTATAGTTCCTCCTGAGGCCACAACAGAATTACCAATCTGCTGAAGTACCGTCTTATTACTATAATCTTGATACTCCAGTTTTTTATCATTGGCTTTTACTTCGACATTATTCAGTACTTTTGTACCATCTCCTGGAGCGCTCGTTTTATAACCAATTCGAAAAGCTGCTGGTTTTCCATTTTTAGCTACGATAGAAGAAGCATTGTTAATGGTAATGGTAAATTCTGTATAAGAATCATTCCACTTAATTTCGTAATCTTTACCAGCTTCTAAAACTACCTCGTCTTTCATGTAGTATACTTTGTTATACCAACCTGCTATAACACTGAGAGATTCTGGAATCATTTGCATTGGTGACGAATTTGGATCAACCCAATCATGAATCTCAATTTTATCATATGAAGCTTGCTTTGGATTGACCCTAACATACCACGTATGAAGATATTGACCACTCTTATTTAAAGCTTTTGAGGTCCAGGCTTCCTTACTAATTAATCCATGATATTTACTAAAGTTGGCTTTTCCAATCCCTTCAGAATAATCAACCTCACCTCTTCGACCAACCCTGATTTGATAAGTAATTTCATTTATTGTTTCTGTCTTTTCAAAGCGTAGTGTTTGCTCACTTAGTTCATTCTTAGAACTAAATCCAAGATAGAAGCTTCCTCTAACATTCTGAACGTAGATTCCCTTCTTCTTCTCTAGGTAAGTTTTTAAATTTTTTAGGGTAATTGTAGCCTTTCCACCATTATTATCACCATTTGACACAATTTTTGCTTCTCCGATAACAAGGTCTGTTTCCTTGTCCTTTAGATCAAAAGTTTCTTCTTTAACTGACAAAGGACCTGGAACAGTGAATGTAAAGGTATCACCATCCTCCAACTTACCATCGTAAGCACTTAAATCATAATCTACGATAAACTTGTAGTTCGGGTAATCATTATGCTCAGGAGACAGAGTATAAACACCATTCGCATCCGGTTTTATAAATCTACCATTATCAACCTCCCAAATACCAATATTACTGATGACATTCTTCAGTTCCTTTGCTTCAACTGAATTTGGAGCAAATATTATGCCCAATAAACAAGCTAGAGATGTTAGAATGTATAACCAAAATTTCTTGTTCTTCATAATCTTCCTTTCTAAATTACCGAAAACATTAAAACGACCAACTCTGATAATAGATTCCCAATACTCATCTCCTTTCAGACTTATTGAAATACATGAGAGTTATTAATCAAACTACATCATATTAACATATTTCATAACTATATGTGAGTACAATACTTATCGTATTTGTTCTGTACTTAATATAGAAATCTCCTTTAATTTCATTATAAAACAAAATTAACTTTTTTTGTAATATTATGAGGTTATTGCCTTTTGAAAATATTGACACAGTGTTAATATTTTATATCGAATTTCACTTTTTCCAAAAAATATTGCTTTTAAAAGCTATCTAGCTGAATATTTTCAAATTAAATCTTTAAAAAATTTTTTATAATTAAATCTGAAATATAAAAAATTTTATATTTAAACATTTTTATTTTACTAATTTAATAGAGTCTTCTATTAGATTCAATATAGTTTAATTGATATTTAATATTAAATTAGAACTAATTGACTAGTTCATAGCAATTTAATAGCAAAATGATTAGAATAAATATCAATCCAAATATTTAATTGCAAAAAAAAATCGAAAGTTTTTGTAATGACCCCCAAAAGCTAGACAATTAATTATTAAAAGGATTTAGTTCTGTATTGTACAGGGCTAAGTCCTTTTAGTTTGACTTTAATTCTTTTATTGTTGTAGTAATTGATATAGTCTACAATGGCTTGTTCCAATTGCTTAAGCGACTGAAACGACTTCTCATAGCCGTAAAACATTTCGGATTTCAAAATGCCAAAGAAGGATTCCATCATCCCATTGTCTGGGCTGTTTCCCTTGCGCGACATAGATGCTTGAATTCCCTTACTCTTTAGAAACCGATGATAAGAATCATGTTGGTATTGCCATCCTTAATCGCTATGGAGAATCGTATTCTCATAGTTTTTCTCTGTGAATGCCTGTTCCAACATGGTTTTCCCTTGTTGTAAGTTGGGCGAAGTAGAAAGATAATAAGCAATGATTTTGCTATTGAAACCATCTAAAACTGATGATAAGTAAAGCTTTTGAGTACTTGCTGGAATGGCAAACTCTGTCACATCTGTGTAGCACTTTTCCATTGGTTTGGTTGCTTCAAACTGGCGTTGAATGAGATTCTCTGCCTTCTTGCCAATCTCTCCTTGGTAGGAAGAATACTTCCGTTTCCGACGAATTCGAGCCGCTAAACCAAGGACTTTCATCAGACGTTGGACCTTTTTATGATTGATCGAATAACCACGATTTCTTAGTTCATAGATTTGAACTTTATCTTCATAACTTAATTTCATAATAAAACACCCCAAAAGTTAGATTTTTTCTGTCTAACTTTTGGGGTGTAATTCAATAAATCTAAGTTTCTATTTTAGAAACGAATCGCTTCACGTGTTTTCTCATATGAAGTTACAAAACGGTTTGTAACCCCTGGTTCTGCAACTTCCAAGGCTTGTGAAATTTTTTCAAACGATGCTTGGTAGTCAAACTCTTTTTCAAAAATTTCAAGCGCTTCGTTAAAAGCATCTTGAATACGCTCATCAAATGAACGGTAACGGTTTGAGTATTGCAAGAGTTGCTCAGTCAAGGTTGCATATTGAACGATATCATAGGTTTCTGTTTCAAGTGCTTCCATATCATTTGTTGCAACTTCAAGAATTCGTTTTACCGATTCAATATTCACTTGTGGTTGTTCTAACTCTGCCATCAAATCTTCTGTGTTGTGACTTGCTGTAAAGAATAGTTTCAAGAAACTTTGAGGAATCCCCGGCAAGTTTCTCTTCTCCATGTAACGTTTGATAGTATGCAAACGGTTCACGTAAACATTTGCTTTTTGGCGAGCATTAAGGTCGTCTTTCTCAATTTGGGAAAGTTGTTCGCTCACAAAAATTTGCTCATCTTCAATATCTTTGAGTTTACTCTGAAGCATTTCCAACTGTTCTTCAAGAATCGAGTAGGCTTGTGTTGGCTCTCCTCGGTCCTGTGTAACTTCCGTAATAGCTGTATCAAGTGCAACTAATTCTGCTTGAAGACGACGAACATGATTTCCATCACTTTCAGGAAGAAGGTAGGTTTTAGTCAAGCGTTCAAGATCTTGAACAAGCACCTGATTATTTTCTTTCAAGTGATTGAGATAAGTTGGTAATGTTGAAAGAAGACTTTCAACCACTTTTTGAGCTGCAATTTCACAAGTGAAGATATTGTAAAGCGAATTGATTTCTTCTTGGATGCGATTATTTTCATACTCTGCATTGTCCAATTCCAACTGACGAATATTTTCTTGATTATTTTTCAGAGATTCATGCAAAAGTTGGAAACGAGACTCGATATCTGTTTCTGTAAAGTGGTAGTTGGCATCCAACAGCTTGCGATAGCCTTCTTCCAAATCTGCCAATTGGTCTGGCAATTCCTTCGTCAAGGTTTCAACAAGAGCTGGAATTCGCTCAACGATGTGTGTCAAAGCGAGAATATGATTTTCAGTTGAATCAAGAATTGCTGCCGCTTCAACTGGGTCACCTGATGAATTTAGGGTAACAAATTGAGAGAATTCTGATTGGATGTTTTCCAATTGTTTCTCAATCTCAGGAAGGGCCTTGCCATATTTCTCTGAATCTTCTGCAACAGTATGTTGAAGGGATTCAAACAAGTCCAAGGCATGTAGGACGCGACCACTATTCTTAGATTCTTGTTTTTCGAGTTCAGAAAGGGCATTGCGAATAGCAGCAATATCTTCTTCAATCAAGCCGATTTGGCTTTCAATTTGATCAATCTTGTGAGCAGCTTTGAAAAAACGGAAAGAATTATTGTAGCTTTCAGCTTCAAAGAGGTGATTTTCAATATCAGCAAATGAGTTCAGAGATAAATCAACCCATTTTTGGTTCCATTCACGGAAGGTCACCTGACTTTGACCAATCAAGTGCATATTTTTAACGGCTTCAACCTCATCATTTACAGGAAGGTTGTAGAGTTCTTCTTTTCTTTCTTCAAGGGCCGTTAATCTGCTTACATTACGCTTACGTAAAAAGATAACTACTACATAAGCTAGGATCAAAATGACTGCAATCGCAACCATTAGATAAATTAGTTGTCCATTAGACATATCAAACTCCTTTTATACTAGAAACAATCGTAATGATTATATCATATTTTTTAAACCAAGGGAACTATTTCCCACATTTTTTAGACGTCAAGTGTACTGTAAACAGCGTTTTCTTCGATAAATTCGCGACGAGGTTCTACTCGATCCCCCATCAACATATCAAAGATTTTATCTGCTTCGGCAGCATCATCTACCGAAACCCGCGCCATCAAGCGATGTTCAGGATCCATGGTTGTTTCCCACAATTGGTGGTCATCCATTTCTCCCAAACCTTTATAACGTTGGATGGTTGGTTTTGAACGCCCTTCACTATGACGTGCTAAGGCTTCTTGGAGTTTAATTTCTTGATCTGCACCAGGTTGAATGTATTCTTTGATCTCACTTCCAACTTTAACCCCATAAATCGGTGGTTGGGCAATGTAGACATAACCAGCCTCTAAGATTGGTTTCATATAGCGATAAATCAAGGTTAGCAAGAGAGTTCGAATGTGGGCTCCATCAACATCGGCATCGGTCATCAAAACGAGTTTTTGGTAACGAGCCTTAGTGACATCAAATTCTGCACCAAATCCTGTTCCCATGGCTGTGAAAAGGCTTCGAATTTCTTCGTTGGCAAGGATTTTATCCATGCTAGCTTTTTCAACGTTCAAGATCTTACCACGAATTGGAAGGATAGCCTGGAACTCACGGTTACGACCAGATTTGGCTGATCCACCAGCTGAGTCTCCTTCGACGATGAAGAGTTCGGTTTCAGCTGGGTTGTTCGAAGAACAGTCTGCTAGTTTTCCAGGAAGATTGGAAATTTCCAAACCAGATTTCTTGCGTGTGACTTCACGCGCACGCTTGGCAGCTACACGAGCCTTGGCAGCCAAGATCCCTTTTTCCACGATACGCTTAGCAATCTGAGGATTTTCCATGAGAAAATCAGAGAAGGCATCGCTGAAGAGTCGATTGGTAATCTTGACTACTTCGCTATTTCCCAATTTAGTCTTGGTTTGGCCTTCAAACTGCGGATTAGGGTGCTTGACAGAGATAACAGCTGTCAATCCTTCACGAACATCTTCCCCTGTTAGGTTATCTTCATTATCTTTTAGTAGCTTATTCTTGCGAGCATAATCATTGATAACACGTGTCAGAGCTGTACGGAAACCTTGCTCATGCGTACCACCTTCATGGGTGTGAATGTTATTGGCGAAACTCATGACGTTTTCGTGGTAACCGGTTGTGTACTGCATGGCTACTTCAACTGTGATATCATCCATCTCACCGTCTGTGTAGATTGGTGTATCAAAGATAACATCCTTGTTCTCGTTGATATATTCAACGTAACTAGCAATCCCACCTTCATAGTGGTAATGTTTAGTCTGTTCGAGACCTTCACGCTTATCTGTGATGGAGATTCGAAGGCCTCGGTTCAAAAAGGCTAGTTCTTGAATACGTTTGTTTAATTTTTCAAAGTCAAAAGTTGTTGTTTCTGTAAAAATCTCTGGGTCTGGTGTAAAGTGAACTGTTGTTCCTGTTTTATCTGTATCTCCAACGACCTCAAGATCAGCAACAACATGACCACGACGGTATTCTTGGTAATGAATTTTGCCGTTTTTGTGAACATGGACATCTAGTTGGGTTGAAAGAGCGTTTACTACTGATGAACCTACTCCGTGAAGTCCACCTGATACCTTATATCCGCCACCACCGAATTTTCCTCCAGCATGAAGGACTGTAAAGACGGTCTCAACAGCGGGACGTCCTGTCTTTTCCTGAATATCAACAGGAATTCCACGCCCATCATCCACAACGGTGATGGAATTATCAGGCTCTATAAAGACTTGGATGTGACTGGCAAATCCAGCTAAGGCTTCGTCAATTGAGTTATCAACGATCTCCCACACTAGATGGTGAAGACCTTCTTTTGAAGTCGATCCAATATACATACCTGGACGCATACGAACAGCTTCAAGTCCCTCTAAAACTTGAATTTGACTGGCATCATAATCCTGTGCCTGTTGATTTTTGATTTCTTCTGTCATTTTTTCCCTTTTCTTACATGTCTATTGCTTGTCTCAATGTCGCAACGTTATTAAAAAGATAGGCATCTAAGCCAGCAGCTTTACCTGCTTCTACATCAATATTTCTGTCACCAATGACCAAACCGGATGTAATATGATATTTATCACGTAAATAAATCATGGACTCAGGATCTGGTTTTCGTTTAAAGCCAGAACTGGCAGTCACCACCTCGGTGAAGTAGTTTGCTATCTGGGTCTTAGCAAGAAGTTCTAGCACTTGGTCATTTCGATGAGAAACCAAGAAATGGCGACCACCCTTGTCCGAAATGTCTTTGAGTAATTCTGGAATTCCCTCAAACAAAACTGGATGTTCTAACTCACGCGCTTCATTTTCTTTGTAGTTCTCTAAAAAATCCTCGATATCTGGTGCAAACTTCTCGATGGCAAAAGCTGTCGAAACCTTCAAGGCTTCGTAGACACGGTCGTGTTCTTGCTCTATTCCATATTGGGCTAAGGTTTCTACAAAGGCTGCTGTAGAAGTCTCATAATTATCCAATAGGGTACCACCTAAATCCCATATATAGTCGTGATATTTCATACCCTTCATTATACCATTTTTTTATGAAAAAAGCGATGATTTCCTCGTTTTTTCCAAGTAAAAAACGAGAGCCAAACTCTCGTTTTACTGTTGATTTCCAAAGACATCTCGATAGAGCATGCCGTCTCGTAAACTTTCAGCATCTCCTCCTAATTGCTCTACGAGCTTATAGGCAAAGGCAAGTGCGGTTGACGGTCCTCGGCTTGTTGTTAGATTGCCATCTACAACCACTGTTTGCTTTTGATAAATTCCGTCAGTAATTTGCTCCTGAACTCCGTCATAACAGGTAAAGTGTTTGTCTTTTAAAACACCTGCTTGATGGAGGGCGATTGGGGCTGCGCAGATAGCCGAAATCTTCTTTCCTTCTTGGTTAAAGGCTTGAATCTCAGAAATGAGGGCTTGATTATCCCGTAGATTTGCTGATCCAGGCATGCCACCTGGAAGAACGAGCAAGTCATAGTCGGATAAATCACCATCAAAGACACGATCGGCTGTTACTTGAATGTCATGTGATCCCGTCACCTGCTCCTCAAATCCTACCATATCACAGGAAATGTTTGCTCGACGCAAGACATCGACTACTGTCAAGGCTTCGATTTCTTCAAAGCCATTTGCTAAGATAACTGCTACTTTTGCCATAGCGACCTCCTTATTTGATTTGTTTTAAGATAACTTTTTTTCGTTTGAACGGAACTTTCCCACTCTTTTCTTCTGCTAGGTTGGTCTGGTAACTCATAGACAAGAGAAGACCGACACCGATGAGGTTACTAATAATAGCGGAGCCCCCTTGAGAAATGAAAGGCAGAGGAATCCCAGTCAGAGGAAGCAAACCTGTCACGGCACCGATATTTTCAAAGATATGGAAGAGCAACATCATGATAAAACCAGTCGAAATATAGGTGTAGAACTGGTTGTTTGACTTAAGTGTAATCTTCAACATCCGATAAATAAGAAGCAAGTACAGAGCAACCACAAAGACTGAACCAATGAAGCCAAAGTCTTCAGCAATTACGGTGAAAATCATATCACTTTCACGTACTGGAATGAGGAGATTGGACACATTGAAACCTTGTCCAAACAAGCCACCACTTCCAATCGCAATTTGTCCCTGCGCCTGTTGGTAAGTCGTTGTTTGCGCAAAGTCAAAGGGATTGAGCCAAGCCAAAATGCGGTTGATCTGGTAAGTTGGCATCCCAATCTGATGCAAGAAGGCACGTCCATCCTTGCTTATAAAGATGGCCATGAAGCCTACAACTGCAGTCACCCCTGTCGCAAAAACAGGAATGATAATCTTCCACGAAACACCTGAAAGGAGAACCATACCGGAAAAAATAGCTACAAAGACCAAGGCAGTCCCCAAGTCACTTTGTAGGGCTAAGAGGATCAAGACTGGTATGGTAAAGGCAATCATCCAACCAATCAATAGGAAATCCAAGGGAATAGTCCGTCGCCATTCCTTGTGTTTTTGAGTGAATCTTACAATGGCACGAGCCAACATCAAGATATAGGAAATCTTCATGAACTCCGATGGCTGGAAAAGTGTCGTTCCACCGATTGATACCCAGTTCTTGGCACCTGTTGACGCTACAAGATTTGGGTTGTAGAAAACAAGAGGTAGGACCATCAAAGCTAGCCCTAGCCCATAAAGATAGGGAGTCACCTTCCATAAAAACTCGGTATTAAAGAACATGACCACAAAACCAATGACAAGGCCCAAGGAAATCCAAGCGATTTGCTGACCTAGAATTGGCAATACATTATTTGGATAGTCATGACTAACTGCTATATAAATGGCCACTACTCCAATCACCAGTAAACAAAACACTGGTAGGAGGAGGCTATAATCGACTCGAGAGTCGAAGGAACGTTTCATATTTTTTACCTTTTCTCTTTCTGGAATTTTTCTTTCATTCTATTGCGACGAGATTGGAGAAAATCTGCTACTGCAGACTCTAGCTGTTCTCTAGCAAGAACCCTAACCGTTCTTTCTTTTGACATGGTTTGGGCAATTTGTTTGCCATAGCGCTTGCTGACGACACGACTGTCTAAGATTATAGCAACCGAACCTTGGTCAGGCCGTCTAACAGTACGACCTAATGCTTGTTTTAGCCGAATGATCGCCATCGGCAACTGATAATCATAGAAAGGATTTTTCCTCTCTTGACGCAGTTCTTGGTTTAATTTTTTGGTTAAAGGTTCTTGTGGATTTTGAAAAGGCAATCTCGGAATCACTTGGAGTACAAATGGATGGGTTGAAAAATCAACCCCTTCCCAGAAACTACCTGTTCCGAGCAAAATCTGGCGTTCACCTTTTTCAAAACGTTTTTTCAGTTGGCTTGGCTCCCCATTTTTATACTGAGCCAGATGCGGTTGGTCAAGCAAGTCCGAAACTGCCAGCAACATCTCTTTTGAGGTAAACAAAACCAATAAGGGTTCTTGAAAAGCTTGTAAACTTCGAATGACAGAAGCCACTTCACTAGCATAGTCAAAAGGCGAAACTTCTGTCACAAGAGGAAAGTCATTGACTAGAAAGACTTCTTGTTGCTCCTGTTTTGCTACATCAAGCTTAACAAGCGGAGCATCTGGGAATCCCAGTAAATCTGCTAAGGAAACCCGATTGCTGATTTCAAGAGTAGCCGATACTCCTAGGAGCCTACAATCTTCTGGCAATAAGTCTGCTAGTATAAAGCGACCGTTTTTGCTTGAACAAATCAGGACATCCTTACTCGATTTCTCTGCTGGAGCAAGCCAAAATTCACGGTCCGACGTAAAATAATTTGCAATCTCTCTATACTCTGGGAGAGCTAACTCTGAAAAATGTTGGCGCAAGTGTTCGAGAGAATCCAACCACTTTCCATTCTTCAGACCTGACTGATACTGCTCCATCAAGTAACGACATTCAAAACCTATACTCTCAAGCAAGCGTTTCTGAACCAAATCTTCCTCTGTCTCCAAGGACTTTTCAATTTGAGTTACAAGTTCCTCAAGGCGGTAAGCCTGCTGGGCTAGATTTTCAAGGGCTAATAGCATTTTTTGAGCTTCATCCAAGATTAGCAAACGGTTGTCAACAAACTCGGGATTGTCTTCCAAACGAGTGACCAGATAAGCATGATTGGTCAGAAGAACATGACTGATCTTGGCCTTTTCCTTCCCTCGTTTCCAAAAATCCTCTGTAGCAAATAAACTTTTCCTTGAAAGCTTGCCATCGTGGACTAGTTCATGCAGAAAGTGTTGATAGCGATAAAGTTGCCCGATTTCGTCCAAGTCACCAGTCTCTGTCTCCGTTAGCCAGATGAGCAGTTGCATTTTAAAACGTGTAAAAAGGCGATTGGACTCAGGTCGATGGAGAATTTGATGAAAGGCATCCAGTTTTAAATAATTTTGAGGACCCTTGAGACTATGAATCTCTAGATGAAAAACCTCTTTTAAACGCTGACCTTCTTCTTGCATGATTTGATTTTGAAGAATTTTGGTCGGAACACTCACTAGAATCCCTGCTTGACTCTCCAAGTTCAAAGCTGGAAGGAGATAACCGTAAGTCTTGCCCAGTCCCGTTTGAGCTTGGATAAAGGAAGTCTGGTGCTCTTCCAATAATTGCTCAACCTTCTCCGCAAAATCCAGCTGTTGCGGACGCTCCTCCAGTCCCAATAAAGAAATATTTTTAGCAAAATCTTTGGATAACTTTCGTGGGACTAAGGCTTTGCTTTCCTTTCTCAGGAAAAGCCCATGAAGTTCCATCAAGTCTGGCGAAGACAAGAAAGATTGCTGCTGGTAAACCTCCTCAATCACCAGATAACTTTCATAGAGAAGGTTGTCTGCAAGGTCTAACAAGCTTTCTAAGAGCCCTTTAGGTAACTCGAAGAGTTTTTGACGCATGTAAAGCAAGAGTTCAGCTGTTGCCTGAGCATCTGACAGGGCAGTATGGGCATGTTCCAGCTCAATGCCCAGCTCTTGACAAAGGATACCTAAGTTATACTTTTCAAACTGAGGATACAGAACCTGGGCAAGCTCAACTGTATCCACCCGCGGTGTACGCAATTCATATCCTTCAAAAAAGAGAAATTCCGCAAGAAGGTTGGCATCAAACTGTACATTGTGCGCAACAAAAATACCGTCCTTAACCAATTCAAAAATTTTTCCGGCCACCTGAGAAAACTCTGGTGCCGCAGCCAAACGCTGATCGGTCAGACCTGTTAATTCTTTGATATGAGAATCCAAGGGTTCATGGGGATTGACATCAGTCGCATACTGATCGATGATTTCACCATTCTCAATCACCACAATGCCTACTTGAATAATTTTTGCCTTGCTTCCGGTGCTGGTCGCCTCTAAATCAACGACCACATACCGATCATTTCTCGCATTCATCATTAAAAATTATATCAAAAAAAGCATGATTTGACACCTCTCAACTTTGATAACAATCTCGCTTTAATTGCGAGTTTGAGTAAAAATCAAGACCTTAAAAAAGAGAATTTCACGCAAGTTCAGCAGTTGACCGCTGGTTCTGAGGTATTTGAAAACTTTATCAACAAAGCTACATCAACATAAAAAGACAACCAAGATATTAGCTGCCTTTTTGAGATATTTTTTTCATTGCTCTCGGAAGTAGCTTGCTAATTTCTGTTGGCAAGACAAGATAGTTTTCTTGAGCTAGTTCTTGCGCGATAGCTGAATGAAGGTGAGTCGCTACCACCACTCTCTCATAGAGACTGACTTGATGAAACTGCCCTGTAAATCCTGCAATCATCCCAGCAAGAGTATCTCCCATCCCACCAGTTGCTTGATATGGGCCTCCAACCTGTAACCGATAATATTCAGGCTGACCAGCTTGCCAGATACGAGTTGCTGGACATTTCTCGACAAGAATCGTTCCTTGAGGAAAATCAGAAAGAGCTCTGGCAGTCGTCTCTGTATTTTGATGGTCAAGAACTATACCAGACAGTCTTTCCCATTCCTTTTGGTGGGGGGTTAGGATGAGCTGACTAGATGGGAATGGCAAATGGCCTTTTGCTAAGATGCCCAAAGCACCACCATCTACAATCAAAATCTGGTCATTTCTGAGCTTATCAAAAACCCGTTTTACGAGTTTTTCTCCAAATGCATCCTCTCGTAAACCCGGACCTAGCAAGACAACTTCTGCCTTTTCCAACTGCTCTTTTAACAATTGCTGGTCTTGAAGAGAAAATGCCATGGCCTCAGGTAAATGACTGTGCAGAGCCAGAATATTCTCCTTATCTGTGCCAACAGTCACCAAACCTGCCCCACTTTTAACAGCTGCAATAGCTGACATGATGATAGCTCCCCCATAAGGATAGGTCCCTCCCAGCAAGAGCAGACGCCCGTAATCTCCCTTATGGCTGTGACGACAACGTTCAATAATGACTTTTTCTAATAAAGCTTGATCAATCAATTTCATCGTTTTTTCCCTCTCACTCCATTATACTACAAAAGGAGGGGCAAACCTCCTTCTACACTATTTTCCCTTAAATTCCGCAAAGGTCTGTAAGATTTTAGCAGCCACTGCTGGAGAAGGAGCTCCTTTTATCTCTAACGTGTCATCTGCATATGGAGTAAGACCAGCAAAATCTCCAATCTGGACAGAATAGAGCGACGTTTTAAACAGTTCAATATCGTTTTGGTCATTTCCAAAAGCAATGAAGTTCTCCCCACATAACTTTTCAACAGTTGTCGCCTTATGGGTATCCAAGGGGTTGACATAGAGGCACTTTTCATGCGCATGATAGGAGAGATGAGCCTGTCCTAGTCTTTCTAGCTGACCAAGCAGATCATCAAGCAAATTCTCATGGTCACCCATATAAACGACTACCTTAATCGGAGTCCCTAAGTCCTCAAGTTTCTGATGACGAGCCACCTTTAGGGGATCCACACTGGAAATAAATGGAATCTTCTCTACAATCTGACCACTATAGTCAAAGCGATCATCTACAAAGAAAGGGAGATTATAAGTCTGGCAATAATCCACTAGCGCCTGATAAACTCTAGCATCTAGATTCCTTTCGAAAACAGCCTTCCCTAGATGATAGGCTACGCCACCATTCAACCCTATGACCAAGCGCTGACTGAGTTCAGGGCCTAATAAACCCAAGCAATCCCGATAAGAGCGAGCTGAGGCAAACACAAGCTCATGCCCATAATCTTCAGCCTTTAAAAGAACCTGCTGAATCTCCTCATCTATAGTCATGTAGTCAAAAGATAGCGTTCCATCCAGGTCAAATACAAATTTCATCTTCCTAGTCCTTGTTTAGTGTTCGAAGCGCTGCCTGATAGGTTTGCTCCATTAGCATGGTAATAGTCATAGGTCCAACTCCACCAGGTACAGGTGTGATGTGACTAGCAAGTGGTGCAACCGCATCATAATCAACATCTCCACAAAGCTTGCCATTTTCATCTCGGTTCATCCCAACATCAATGACAACCGCTCCTGGTTTGACAAAGTCAGCAGTCACAAACTTGGCGCGACCGATAGCTACGACAAGAATATCTGCTTTAGCAGCAACCTTAGCAAGATGATGGGTCCGTGAGTGGGTCAAAGTCACAGTCGCATTTTTAGCCAAAAGTAGCTGGGCCATCGGCTTCCCGACGATATTTGAACGACCGATAACAACCGCATTTTTTCCTTCTAGATCAATCCCATACTCATGAAACATTTCCATAATTCCTGAAGGTGTCGAAGGAATCATAACTGGATGACCAGACCAGAGGCGACCCATGTTTAGGGGATGGAAACCATCCACATCTTTTTCAGGGTCAATGGCTAATAAAACTGCCTCTTCATCGATATGTTTTGGCAAAGGTAACTGAACCAAAATCCCATGCCAAGCTGGATCTTGATTGTATTTGGCAATCAAGTCTAACAATTCCGCTTGGGTAATGATCTCTGGAACTCGCACTACTTCACTACGGAAACCTGCAGCAAGAGCCGACCGTTCCTTGTTGCGAACGTAGACTTGGCTGGCTGGATTGTCCCCCACCAAAATCACCACCAATCCTGGAACTAGACCTGTTTCTTCTTTTAGTTTGGCCGTCTTTTCAGCCAACTGTCCTTGTAACTTAGCCGCAAGAGCCTTCCCATCGATAATCTGTGCCATATCTCTTCTCTTTTCTATCAAATATCCTCTATTATATCAAAAAATAACTCGCCATTCTAACACTTCTTGCCTAATGGACCTTATAGTCTGAAACTATAAGAAAAAGCCCTTATCGAGCTTTTATGCCTATTTATACTAGGTAAACTTGTCATTCTTTCTTTTTGACCTTGTGAGCAGGCAAAACTTCATACATCTCCTTGATTAGCCTCGCTAGAAATGACTTATCTTCAATGTCTTCTATCAAAATCATCTCCTTAGCTCCTTCATAAGGACGTTCAAGCCTAGTCTGTCCCAGTTGATCCAAGACCAGCTTCACAGGCTTCAGTAACAGACGATTATCATAGATTCCTCCAATAATCTTTCCACGATAATAAAGAATATACTCTCCCATCATTGGACGATAACTCATCTCCTCTAGCTCTGATAGCTGTTCGAGAATAAAATCTAAATATTCTTTACTGGAAGCCATGATGTCTACTCCATTTCTTCTAAAAACGAGGTCTTACAAAACCTTACTCAAAAATTCCTTGGTCCGTTGTTCTTTTGTTTGATCGAAAATCTCCTCTGGTGTTCCATCTTCGACAACAACTCCATCCGCCATAAAGATAACACGGTCTGCTACCTCACGCGCAAAACCCATTTCATGAGTCACAATCACCATAGTCATCCCTGACTTGGCAAGGTCTTGCATAACAGCTAGAACTTCTCCAACCATCTCAGGGTCTAGGGCTGAAGTCGGCTCATCAAAGAGCAAAACATCTGGTTCCATAGCAAGTCCACGTGCAATGGCAATTCGTTGTTGCTGACCACCTGACAAACTCTGAGGATAGGCCGTTGCCTTATCTGGCAAGCCAACTTTTTCTAACAGTTCCTGTGCTCTTTTCTCCGCAACTTCCTTTCTTTTACCTTTGGTTTTAATTGGTGACAAAGTGATATTTTCCATCACTGTCATATTGGGAAAGAGGTTGAATTGTTGGAATACCATCCCCATCTTTTCACGCATAGCAAAAAGATCATTTTTCTTATCTGTGATATCAACTCCTTCAAAGATAACCTTACCTTTACTTGCTTCTTCAAGTAGATTCATCGAACGTAGGAGGGTTGATTTCCCGCTCCCTGACGGACCGATAATGACCACAACTTCTCCTCGTTTAATCTCAAGATTGATGCCTTTTAAAACTTCATTTTTCCCAAAATACTTATGTAGTTCTTCAATTTTAATCAAGGTTTCTGTCATTATTTCTTGTCTCCTTGTCCAATATGTTTTTCAAATGCTTTCAACGCCACTGTCAAAACAGAGGTCATAATCAAATAGTAAAAGGCTGCAAATAAAAGGGGAGTCAAGGGTAAATAAGTTGTTGTTGCTACTGTCGTTGCACCATTCCACAACTCCATCACCCCAATCGCCGACAAGAGGGAACTATCCTTGATAATGGTGATAAATTCATTTCCCAGCGCTGGAAGAATATTCTTGATAGCTTGTGGCAAAATGACATACCGCATGGCATTTTTCGGACGAATACCTAAAGAATATGCGGCCTCTAACTGCCCTTTAGGAACCGCATTGATCCCCGCACGAACAGTTTCTGAAACGTAAGCACCACTGTTCATAGAAATAATCAGAATACCAGGAATCAAACGAGAAAGATCAACTCCTAAAATTCCCACTTGAATAGTCGGAGCATTGATATGCATAAGAGCAAAGGCAATCATTATTTGAACCATCATCGGAGTTCCACGGAAGATCCAAACATAGACATTTGCAAACCAAACGAGCGGTTTAAAGCGTGAACGTTGAGCAAAGGCCAGTAACACACCTATAATGGTCCCTAAGCAGACAACAAGGATGGAAATCAATACGGTAATCAGAGCACCATAGTTAAAATACGGTAGATACTTTGGTAAAAAAGAAAAATTCATATTCAATCAACTTTCTATGTATTAGATTGTATGATTATAACATGAATTGAATTAAAATGCAATCTTTTTTCACCAATTTTAACAACTAACTTGATAGAATAGAGAAATAGAGAGAAATCACAGTTTTTTTCTAGTCAACTACCTCTTGTTTATGGTAAAATAGAAACGATAAGAAATGGAGGAGAATCAAAATGGAATCACATTTGGTTAGAATCATTAACCGCCTAGAAGCAATGACAAAAGATGGTGGAAATCTAAAACGTAATTTTGAACGTGAAGGTGTTGTTGTCGCGGAAGTTGCATACAGCCACGACGAAGAAAACGGATCACTCTTCACCCTTCGCGATGTAGAGGCTCGTGAAACTTATACCTTTGATAGCATTGATTTGATTGCAATGGAGATCTACGAACTCCTTTACTAATATAAAAACAACGGGCAGTAAGGCCCGATGAATGAGAATCCTTTTTGTCACCACAAATGGGATTTTTTCTTACCTTCAATGTCGTTGGATTCTCCATAAATCCTTCTTTTAAAAACGACCACTTCCCAATCTTTTTACTTGCTTTACACCTTAATCATGCTATAATGAGAGTATAAAACTTTGACTATTCTTGACCTTTTTCTTAGACCAAGAATAAGAATGAAATGAGGTAGATGTATGCTCTGTCAAAACTGTAAAATTAACGACTCAACAATTCATCTGTATACCAATATCAATGGACAGCAAAAGCAAATTGATCTCTGTCAAAATTGCTATAAAATTATCAAAACAGATCCAAATAATACCCTCTTTAAAGGAATGACTGACTTAAATAATCATGACTTTGATCCTTTCGGCGACTTTTTCAATGATTTGAACAATTTCAAACCTTCTTCTAATAACGTCCCTCCAACTCAATCTGGTGGGGGATATGGAGGAAACGGTGGTTATGGACCTCAAAACCGCGGCCCACTTCAAACACCTCCTAGTCAAGAAAAAGGACTCCTAGAGGAATATGGTATCAATATTACTGAGATTGCTCGTCGGGGAGATATTGACCCTGTTATCGGTCGAGATGAGGAGATTATCCGCGTTATCGAAATCCTCAACCGTCGAACCAAGAACAATCCTGTCCTTATCGGAGAACCAGGTGTCGGTAAAACAGCCGTTGTCGAAGGTCTAGCTCAGAAGATTGTCGATGGTGATGTTCCCCATAAACTCCAAGGCAAGCAGGTCATCCGTCTGGATGTGGTCAGTCTAGTACAAGGAACAGGGATTCGAGGCCAATTTGAAGAACGTATGCAAAAGCTCATGGAAGAAATTCGCAAACGTGAGGACATCATCCTCTTTATCGACGAAATCCATGAAATTGTTGGTGCAGGATCTGCTGGCGATGGCAATATGGATGCAGGAAATATCCTCAAACCAGCCCTTGCCCGTGGTGAATTACAAATGGTCGGAGCCACTACTCTCAATGAATACCGCATCATTGAAAAAGATGCTGCCCTAGAGCGCCGTATGCAGCCTGTCAAGGTAGATGAACCAACTGTCGAAGAAACCATTATCATCCTTAAAGGAGTTCAAAAGAAATACGAAGACTACCATCACGTCAAGTATACTGATGCTGCTATCGAAGCTGCTGCAAATCTTTCCAATCGCTACATCCAAGACCGCTTCTTGCCAGACAAGGCTATTGACCTGTTGGACGAAGCTGGTTCTAAGATGAATCTGACACTGAACTTTGTTGATCCTAAAGTGATTGATCAGCGTTTAATTGAAGCTGAGAATCTCAAAGCTCAGGCTACACGAGAGGAAGACTTTGAAAAGGCTGCTTATTTCCGTGATCAGATTGCCAAGTACAAGGAAATGCAAAAGAACAAGGTGACCGATCAGGATACTCCAATCATCAGCGAGAAAACCATCGAACATATCATTGAGCAGAAAACCAATATCCCTGTTGGAGAACTCAAAGAAAAAGAACAGTCTCAGCTTATCCATCTAGCAGACGACCTCAAAGCTCATGTCATTGGTCAAGATGAAGCTGTCGATAAGATTGCTAAAGCCATCCGTCGTAATCGTGTTGGACTTGGAACTCCTAATCGGCCAATCGGAAGTTTCCTCTTTGTCGGACCAACTGGCGTCGGTAAGACAGAACTCTCTAAACAACTAGCCATTGAGCTCTTTGGTTCTGCTGACAGCATGATTCGCTTTGATATGAGTGAATACATGGAAAAACACAGTGTGGCTAAATTAGTCGGTGCCCCTCCAGGTTATGTCGGCTATGATGAAGCTGGTCAGTTAACGGAAAAAGTTCGTCGCAATCCTTACTCACTCATCCTTCTCGATGAAGTCGAGAAAGCCCACCCAGATGTCATGCACATGTTCCTTCAAGTCTTGGACGATGGTCGTTTGACAGATGGGCAAGGACGGACAGTTAGCTTTAAGGATGCCATCATTATCATGACTTCAAATGCTGGGACTGGTAAGGTCGAAGCCAGCGTTGGTTTTGGAGCCGCTCGTGAAGGTCGAACCAACTCTGTCCTCGGTGAACTCGGCAACTTCTTTAGTCCAGAGTTTATGAACCGTTTTGACGGCATCATCGAGTTCAAAGCTCTCAGCAAGGACAACCTTTTCCAAATCGTTGAACTCATGCTAGCGGATGTCAACAAACGCCTCTCTAGCAACAATATCCACCTTGATGTGACAGACAAGGTCAAGGAAAAGTTGGTTGACTTAGGTTATGATCCAAAAATGGGGGCGCGCCCACTCCGCCGCACCATTCAAGACTATATCGAGGATGCCATCACTGACTTCTACCTTGAAAATCCAAGTGAGAAAGCCCTCAAGGCAGTCATGACAAGCAATGGCAATATTCAAATCAAATCTGCTAAAAAAACTGAAAAAACAGAAGAGATTACTTCTGAAAAAGAAGAATAAATCTATCTAACAGGTGCAGAAAGTCTATTATTTTCTGCACCTGTTTTTACTAAAATAAATGTAAAACCTTGACAGCTTGCCCCTCGTCCATTATGATAATAATAAAGATACTAGAGAATGAGGAAAATGCAATGGCAAACCCAACTTTTGGTGATAAAAAAGAAAATGTGACCTACCAGCCCCGCTATGGTGTGTACGCAGTTATTCCTGATGCGGAGAAAAAACAAATTGTCCTAGTTCAAGCTCCCAATGGTGCTTGGTTCTTGCCAGGTGGAGAGATTGAAACAGGCGAAGATCATCAAGAAGCACTAAAGAGAGAACTAATCGAAGAACTTGGCTTTACAGCTGAGATTGGAACCTATTATGGGCAAGCTGATGAGTATTTCTACTCTCGCCACCGTGATACCTACTACTACAATCCAGCTTATCTCTATGAAGCTATTTCTTTCCAAGAAGTACAAAAACCATTGGAAGATTTTAATCATATTGCTTGGTTTCCTATTGATGAAGCAATTGAAAAACTCAAACGTGGTAGCCATAAATGGGGAATTGAAGCTTGGAAAATCCAGCATGGAATTGGCTAAAATACACGATTTTATCCAAAAAGTGCTATAATAGAGTTAGAAAATCGGAGGAACTGTTATGAAGCTTATCAATACGACAAACTCACACTCGCAACTTGTTAAAAGCCAATTAGAAAGCACAGACGCAACTCTTGTCGAGGTCTATTCTGCTGGAAACACAGATGTAGTTTTCACACAGGCCCCGCTTCACTATGAAATCCTCATTTCCAACAAACACCGTGCTATTCGTGAACCTGAAATCGAAACCATCCAAGACTTCTTCTTGAAACGTAAAATCGACAAAGGAAGCATTGATGAAGCCAATATCAAGACGCTTTATTCAGATAAATTGATTGAGATTTCAATCCCTATAAAATAAGAAGACCAGCCAAAAGCTGGTTTTCTTTTGCAAAAAAGATTGGTAGTGCACAGCTAGCAATCTTTTAGTTTTATTTCACCGCTTCTTTCAAAGCGTCTACCTTGTCCAAACGTTCCCATGGAAGGTCAATATCTGTACGTCCCATGTGCCCATAAGCCGCTGTTTGACGGTAAATTGGGCGTTTGAGATCCAGCATTTGAATAATTCCTGCAGGGCGAAGGTCAAAGATTTGACGCGCTGCTTTTTCAAGCTTGCTTTCAGCTACTGTTCCTGTACCAAAAGTATCGATACGAACAGAAACAGGCTGCGCCACCCCGATAGCATAGGCCAATTGTACTTCTGCCTTCTTAGCAAGGCCTGCTGCAACGATATTCTTGGCAATGTAGCGAGCTGCATAAGAGGCTGAACGGTCCACCTTCGTCGCATCCTTACCAGAGAAGGCACCACCACCATGGCGAGAGTAGCCACCATAGGTATCCACGATAATCTTACGACCAGTCAAACCTGAGTCTCCTTGAGGTCCACCGATTACAAAACGACCAGTTGGATTGATGAAGAATTTGGTTTGCTTATCCAAGTAAGATGCTGGAATAACTTCCTTGATAACCTTGTTAATCACATCATTGTGAATTTGTTCATTGCTAACTTCTGGATCGTGCTGAGTTGAAATAACGACTGTGTCCACACGTACTGGACGGTCATTTTCATCATACTCAACTGTTACTTGTGATTTGGCATCAGGACGGAGATAACTGATTTCACCAGACTTACGAAGTTCTGCCAAACGACGAACCAACTTGTGGCTGAGTGAGATTGGCAATGGCATGAGTTCTTCTGTCTCATCCACTGCAAACCCAAACATAAGACCTTGGTCTCCAGCACCAATCAAGTCAAGCGGATCTTGATCTGCATTTCCACGAACCTCCAAGGCTTCGTTAACACCTTGGGCGATATCTGGTGACTGCTCAACAAGTGACGGATGAACTCCCACCGTCTCCGCAGAAAAACCATACTCTGTATTGGTATAACCAATCTCTGCAATGGTATCACGAACCACACGGTTGATATCCACATAGGCATTCGTAGAAATTTCACCAAAAACATGGACGGAACCTGTGTAGACAGCTGTCTCGGCAGCAACGTGCGCATCTGGATCCTTTGCTAAAATAGCATCCAAAATTGCATCTGAAATTTGGTCTGCAATCTTATCTGGATGCCCCTCAGATACAGATTCAGACGTGAATAATTTACGTTCTGACATAAAAATGTCCCCCCTTAAAAAATATTGTTATAGAGTTACAAAGTACTGATAGGAAAACTACTAGTAATGAATACCTACCACCTTATCGGGACTATATAACCTTATCATTATACCACTTTTTACTCATTTTTGCATTCTTTTCGATAATTTATAAAACAAAGTTACAAAAAGGAGCCATTCAGCTCCAATTTTGTTTTTAAAATGTTTGACGTTTGGCTTTTCGCTCTGCACGGCCACGTGCGCGTTTTTCAGCACGCTTGGTTTTGCGGCGTTTTTCATCCACCGCCCATTGAATCTTCTTCTTATAGCCAGGTTTGACTTTTTTCTTTTTCTTTTTAACCAAGCCAATCATTTCAATATCAAGCTTATCCTGCTTCTTTTCACGATTAGCACGACGATCACGGTCATAGGTATCTTGAAACTCTCCGTCTTTGACCATCTTAGGAGTAAACTTGATCCCTAATTTCTCCAACTCACGGATATCCGAGTCATCACTAGGCTGGTAAAGGGTAATAGCTGTACCAGGAAGACCATTGCGTCCAGTACGTCCAACACGGTGAACAAAGAAGGACAAGTCTTGCGGAATGGCATCATTGATAACATGGCTGACCCCTTCAATATCAATTCCACGCGCTGCCAAGTCCGTTGCGACAATGTACTCAAAATCCAGATTTTTCACCTGGTTCATGATCCGCTTGCGTTCACGAGGAGCAATATCTCCATGAATCTTAGCTACCTTCAATCCTTGAGCAGTCAAGTAGGCATGTAACTCATCAGCACGCGTTTTTGTGTTAACAAAAATCATTGCTAAATAAGGCTGCATCAACTGAGTCAGCTGGTAAATCTGAGCATTTTTGTCGCGGCCCTTGGTCGAAATCAACCAGTTATCAATGGTATCTGAGATAACTGTTTTAGTCTTGATTTTTTCCATGACTGGATTTGACAAGTATTTCTTCAAGAATGGTTGCAATTTTTGAGGAATCGTCGCTGAAAAAACCATGAATTGCAAGTCTTTTGGAAGGCTTCCTGCAATCTTATCAACGGTTTCCAAGAATCCCATATCCAAGGTCATATCGGCTTCATCAACTACAAAGGTCTTGGCCTTGTGAATAGCCAAATCACCAGATTTGACCAAGTCATAGATGCGACCTGGCGTTCCAATAACGATATGTGGTTGGTTGCTGGCAAGTTTTTCAATCTGACGCACCTTATCCGTACCACCTACATAATTAACCACACGGACTTCGACATCTGAGTGAGCTGCAATCTGACGAGCTGCTTGGTATATTTGAGTGGCCAACTCACGACTTGGTGCAGTAATGACCGCTTGCACACTATCGCTAGTTTCATCTAATTGCTGGAAAATTGGTAATAAGAAAGTATGAGTCTTTCCTGAACCAGTTTTCGACTCGCCCACCAAGTCACGTCCTGCCAGTACAATAGGGATTAATTTTTCTTGTACCTCTGTAGGAGTTGCAAATTTCAACTCCTCCAAGGCTTCTACTATATAATTTTTAAATTGAAATTTCTTAAATGACATACTATCCTCGATTCTATCCTTTCAATTATACCATATTTTGTCCTATTGCAGTAGCCCCATTTGAGTCTCAATCCTGTAGTAAAGATTCAAGTAGCTTAAAAGGTTGGAACCTCTGATTCCAACCTCTTTCATTATTTCCAGGTCAATACAGCATTCAAACCATAATGATCACTGACTTGTGGACTATTTTGTCCATCAAAAACTACTTGCAAACTCTCTAATTCTAACTCTTTGGTCGTAAAGACGTAGTCGATTCGTAATGGCTCGGTATTGCCTTTCCAACCATCAATTTCTGGTGGAACGGTATAGCTACCACTTCTTTCTTTCGCAACTTCAAACGCGTCTTGTAATCCTAATGGGCTAGCTAAAATCGCTTGATAGCCTTCCTGACCAGCTGGATTATTAAAATCACCCGCTAAAATTAGAGGTTTCTTCAACTCTTTTAGTACAGCCTCAAATCGTGCCCATTCTTCTTGGAAACCTTTATCCCACCAAGAGAGATGAACGCTTGCAAGAGCAAGTTCCTTACCTTCAACCTCTGTCTCAGCCAAGGCAACGCGACGAGTATGGTAGTCCGTTGGATCATCTACATCTGATACTAAAATCTCACGCGCCTTAATAGGTGTTTTGGATAAGATGGCTACGCCTTCATGGTAGCGGTCATAGCCAACATGATTGTAAGCCCAAGTCCAGTAGTAGTTTTTCCCTTTCTCAGACAATTTTTCAACCAGAAGTCGGACATAGTGGTCCTGATGAATGGGTTCTGCTGATGGTAAAGCTTGATAGTGATTGTTAACCTCTACCTCAGGCGAAGTCATTTCTTGATTGATTTCTTGGAAACAAATCAAATCATAATCCTTATCAAGAATGTCTTGGAGTAAAATTTGGAATTTTTCCTCTGCTTCCTTCTCCATCCAACTGTGGGTATTGAGTGTTAGAAATTTCATGCTTTTCTCCTAAAACAAGAGGTTGGAAAACAGCTTCCAACCCCAAGTATATTACAATTCTACTTTAGCAACTGCTGTTTTAGCTGCAAGAGAACCTGTTTGTTCTAATTTAACTGATTTAAGGACATCACCATTTGTGAAGACAACCACTGTTGATGTTTTGCGTCCTGCTTCTCGAATAGCATCTAAGTCAGCTGTGACAAGAAGATCACCAGCAACCACTTTTTGTCCTTCAGAGACATGAACAGTAAATGGTTTTCCTTCAAGACTTACTGTATCCAAACCAATATGAACAAGCACTTCAAGACCTGAGTCAGTGACAAGACCAAGAGCGTGTTTTGTTGGGAAGATACTTGATACAGTACCAGTAACTGGAGATACAATGTTACCATTTGCTGGCTCTACTGCAAATCCATCACCCATCATTTTTTGAGCAAAAACTGGATCTTCCACTTGTTCCAAGGCAACAACTTGACCATCAGCTACTGAGTAAACTTCTTCAGTTACACCTTTGTAGTGTACAGTATTTTGTTGAGTTTCTGTCATTTGGCTTGGAAGAGTTTCAGGAATAATTTCACCTGAGTCAAGAATATCTTGGATATCAGATTTCAATACGTCAGCTTTTGGTCCGTAGATAGCTTGGACACCTTGTCCTTTCATGACAAGTCCCATAGCTCCTTCAGCCTTCCATTGTTCCTCAGTACCAACGCGATCTGCGTCTTTAACAGTTACACGAAGACGAGTCATACATGCATCCACATCTACGATATTTGCACGACCACCAAGAAGGTTAATGATGTTTACGGCTTGAGAAGCTGCTGCAACTTTTGGAGTTCCAGGAGCTGCTTCTTCTGATGCTCCTTCAGCTGTTTCGTAGTTTCCGTTACGTCCTGGAGTTGCGTAGTTGAATTTCTTGATCATGAAGTTGGCAATGAAGTACATGATAACTGCAAAGAGAACAGTTACCCAGATAAAGTTAACGATATCCATACCAATACCAGCATTAATTGCCAATGGTGTACGAGTCAAAAATTCAATTGAACCGAATGAGTGGACACGAAGGTGAACAATATCTGCCATAGCAAATGCAGCACCTTGAACTACTGAATAAACAAGGTAAAGCGGTGTTGCGATGAACATGAACATATACTCGATAGGTTCAGTAACCCCTGTCAAGAATGTTGCAAGGGCTGTCGCAATCATCATACCCTTGTATTGGTGTTTTTTGTCAGCATCAACATTGCGGTAGATAGCAACGATGACACCCATCAAGATACCAAATGAACCGATCATTTGTCCAACTTTGAAACGAGCTGGAGTGACTGTTGTAAGAAGGTGTTGGTATTGGTCAGCATTTGAACCTTTAAGGTTAACAAGGTCAGTTACCCATGCAAGCCAAAGTGGATCTTGACCAAATACTTGTGTTCCTTTTGCTGCACCAGTTAACACTTCGTATGTTCCACCAAGAGCTGTGTAGTTCATTGGGATTGTCAACATGTGGTGAAGACCGAATGGCAAGAGCAAACGTTCCAAAGTACCATACAAGAATGGCGCAAGGACAGGTGCTGTTTCTTGTGAGTTGGCAATCCAAATACCAAAGTTGTTGATACCTGTTTGAACTACTGGCCAAAAGGCAGCAAGGACAATCGCTGCAATAGTTGAACGAAGAATAACGACGAATGGTACGAAACGTTTACCATTGAAGAATGAAAGGGCATCAGGAAGTTTACGGAAGTTGTAGTATTTGTTATAAGCTGTTGCTCCAACAAAACCAGAGATAATCCCTACGAAAACCCCCATGTTAAGCGCTGGTGCCTCAAGAACGCTGATAAAGTAGTCAGCAACCTTGATTGAACCACCAAAGAAGGTAGTAACCATTGCTTCAGGGTTTTTCAACATATCACCTGTAACACCGAAGATAGTACCTGTAATACGATTAATCAAGATAAAGGCAAGTCCGGCTGCAAATGCACCACCTGCACGTTCTTTTGCCCAGCTTCCCCCAATAGCAAGGGCAAACAAGATATGAAGGTTACCGATAACCCCCCAACCAATTTGCTCAAGGATTCCACCTGTAATCACTAGAGGAGCAAGGTTTGGGTCGATCATCACGATTGATTTACCGATTGAGATCATCAATCCCGCTGCTGGCATAACGGCGATAACCACCATTAAAGCCTTACCGAATTTTTGCCAAAATTCGAAAGACAAGACATTTTTGAATGTAGCTTTCATCATTCAAATCTCCTTTATTTTATTTAGGCAAACGTTTTACGAAAACGTTTGCATTTGGTTATGTATTAATTATACCACTTTTATTTTTTTTGTAAAGGCTTTTATAAAAAAATTGTCTATTTTTTTTAATTTTTAAAAAGTAAAAAGAGAAGTTTACGAAAACTTCTCTTTTAAATATGTATTATTTTTCTGATTTGTACTGCAATTTGCATTTAAAACCCAACTAGATCTTCAAGAATCGACGCATCGAAATACCTGAACCAATTGAACCAATAAAAATTCCGATTACAAATAATAGGACTGTCATCAGAGGGATAAACACATCTGGTGTAATCATTGACAAGTTTTGACCTACCAAGGATTTATTGACCGATTGATAAACCATATTGTAAACAAAGAATACAAGGACTGAAGGAATCGCTGCGCCAAGCAAGCCAATAAAAGCACCTTCTAGCAAGAATGGACCACGGATATAGCCATTTCTCGCTCCTACAAGACGCATGATCTGAATCTCACGACTACGTGAAATAATGGTGATACGAATGGTATTGGAAATGAGGAAGACTGCGATAAAAATCAAGAGCCCTGCAATAACCAATCCCCAAACACGGATAAAGGAAGCTAGTTCAAAAAGTCGTTGAGTGTTGGCTCCACCATCTTGAACTTCTGAAACTCCCTCGATTTTCTTAGCTTCTTCAGCTACTTTCTTTACATCACTTGGAGAATTTGTATCGACGATATAAGCATCATAGAGAGGGTTTGCATCTCCTTCAAAGACCTTCCAATCGTCACCCATGGTTTCCGTTAGTTTTTCGTACTGTTCTTCTTTACTTGAGAAGGTAACACTCTTAACAGCAGGTATAGCTTTCAAAGCATCATAGACCTTGTGGTAGTCATTATTGGTAACTGTCTGACCTTCTTTTACAATCGTCTCACTGTTATCAGCTACATCCTTACGAATGTAAACCATGACCCGAACGTTGTTTTCAATATCGGTAGCCAGTTTTGCTGTATTAAAAATTACAGATGCAAACAGGGCAACGAGGGTTAAGGTAATCATAACCGAACTCACTGCTGCTACTGTCATCCAGCCATTTCGTTTTAAACTTTTTAATGATTCAAATAAATGGCGAAAAAATCTACTAATCATCGTATCCATATTCTCCTTTAGCTTCGTCACGAACGACACGGCCATTTTCAATGGCAATGACACGGTGGCGCAAGGTATTTACAATCTGGCTATTGTGGGTTGCCATCAAGACAGTAGTACCTTGGAGATTGATGCGTTCCAACAGATTCATAATTTCCCATGAATTATCTGGGTCCAAGTTTCCTGTTGGCTCATCGGCAATCAATACTTTAGGATTGTTGACAATCGCACGCGCAATCGCAATCCGTTGCTGCTCTCCACCTGAGAGTTCATTAGGGAAAGAGCGAACCTTATGTTTCAAACCAACCAGGTCCAATACTTCCATAACACGTTTTTTGATGTTGCGACGGCTCTCACCGATTACTTCCATTGCATAGGCAATATTCTCATAAACAGTCTTCTTAGGCAAGAGTTTGTAATCCTGAAAGACTACCCCAACACTACGACGTAGAAGCGGGACATCTTTCTTCTTAATTTTAACTAAATTAAAACCTGCAACTGTTAGGCTTCCTTTTTCGATCTTTACTTCTCGGTATAAAGCTCGAATAAAGGTTGACTTACCTGCCCCAGAAGGTCCTACGATATAGGCAAACTCTCCTGGTTCAATGGTAACAGATACTCCACGCAGGGCAGTCGTTCCATTGTCATACTTTTTGACAACATCTCTCATTTCAATGATTGACATATGAGTTCCTTTCTATCTTAGCTGATTCGCCACTTGAGGTAAGCATCGATAAAACCATCAAGGTCTCCATCCATCACCTTATCTACCTGAGCAACTTCAAAGCTTGTACGGTGATCTTTTACCATAGTATAAGGCGTGAAAACATATGAACGGATTTGGCTTCCCCATGTGATTTCTTTTTTCTCACCTTTAAGGGAATCAACTTCCGCAGCTTTCTTTTCTTGTTCCATTTGATAGAGCTTAGCCTGCAACATCTTCATGGCACGATCTCTATTTCCATACTGGGTACGATCGACCGTTGATTGGACGACAGTTCCCGTAGGAATGTGTGTCAAACGCACACCTGTTGAAACCTTATTGACGTTTTGTCCACCAGCACCACCTGAACGGAAGGTATCCATTTTGATATCATCTTCACGAATCTCCACTTCGATGGTATCATCCAACTCAGGCATAACCTCTACGGATGTAAAGGAAGTATGGCGTCGTTTGGCAGAGTCAAATGGCGAAATACGGACTAAACGGTGAACACCCATTTCTGATTTAAGTAGGCCATAAGCATTGGGTCCTTCAAAAGACAAGGTCACAGACTTGATACCTGCTTCATCACCAGCTTGGTAATCCAAGACTTCTACTTTAAAGCCTTTGGCATTTCCATAACGAGTGTACATACGAAGCAACATATCGCCCCAGTCCTGAGCCTCAGTACCACCAGATCCTGGATGGATTTCCAAGATTGCATTATTATGGTCATAAGGTTCTGACAAGAGAAGGGTCATCTCATAGCTAGTCATCATCTTATCCAGTTCTGTCAACTGTTCGACCAGTTCATCATGGACTGACTCGTCTTCTGCTAAAAAGTCCAATAAAATCTCAACTTCATCCTGCAACTCTTCCATTTTACGGAAGGTGTTGTAGGTGTTTTTTAATTCATTTAATTCTTGCGACGTTTTTTGGGCCGCGATATTATCGTTCCAAAAATCAGGTTCTGTCATCTTGTTTTCCAAGATGGCAATCTCTTCCTCTAAGCCTTCGAGGTCAAAGAGACCCCCTAAAAGAAGCTAATTTTTCACGATTTGCGTCAATTTTTTGACGAATTTCTGAAATGTCCATAGATACTCCTTTTCATATCGTTTTATTATACCATAATCTCTCATTTCTTTCCATATTTTGCTTTTCACCGCTTTTGATGGCAGAAGAAAAGAGGCTTTAAAGCCTCTTGTTTAAAGGACTTTAGCAGAGGTATGAGTGATCTCCTCCACTTGAATTCCTTCTTTTTCAAACTTTTCCTTTAATGCAGTCAAATCGATTTTTCCATCAATTTGAACTTCGATGACGACCTTGCCATCCTTACGTGGAATGTTGACAGTATGGGAAATATTTAAATCCTCTTCTACAATTAGAGCTACAATTTTCCCCAGTACTCCGACTTCATTTTCTGTAATGAAACGAACACGAATCCCCTCTTCTCCGTATCCAGCGATTTCCAAGAAAGCCTGAAAAACATCGCGATCTGTAATGACGCCGTAGACCTGATGATTGTCTACGACTGGTAATATCCCAATTTTATTTTTCAGCATCAGGTAGGTCGCATCTTCTAGACTAGCATAGCCAGAAACCGTCACGACATCTCGAATCATTACATCTTTTACTTTGGTTTTATTCAGAAGATAATTCATCTCATAGATAGAGAGACTGGTTGCTTTAGATGGGCTGGCTTCCGCAATGGTTCCTTCTGTTACCAATCCGACTAATTGATCGTTTTCGATAACAGGTAAACGGTGCAAGCCTTGCTCGCGCATCAAATCTGCTGCGTGTGCTACAGTCGTATCTGGACTGATATAAACTACCTTACGGGTCATGAAATCTTTAACTGCCATGAGACTTCTCCTTCTATATTGCTACTTTTATTATACACTTTCTTAGAAAATCTATCAAACGCTTTCATCTCTTTTTCAAGATTTTGAATAATCTGAGTCTTTTACAAAAAAGAGCTCTGATCTAGAGCTCTATATGTGCAAGTTAGCAAACATTATTTATATTTCTTTCAGTTGTTAAGGATACTACCAACTAGTATTGAAAACCTATTATCATCTCCATCCACAACCTAAACTAGTCTACCAGACTAAAGGAGAATAGCTGCACAATTCTTATCCTCCGACTAAAACAATCCACTGGATTGGATGATTACTTGCGCAATCCTTATCCGCCAACTAAAAAGGTCCCCCGGACTATAGAGGGATTGCGTGCGCAATCTCCATCCACAACCTAAACTAGTCTCCCAGACTAAAGGAGAATTTGCTGCACAATTCTTATCCGCCGACTAAAAAGGTCCCCCAGACCTTTTTAGCCACCTAGATATGCTTTTCTGACTTCATCTGATGCTGCGAGTTCTTTTCCTGTTCCTGATAGGACAATCTTTCCTGTTTCAAGTACATAACCTCGATCAGAGATAGCAAGGGCCTTGTTGGCGTTCTGTTCAATTAGGAGAACCGTTGTTCCTTGCTTCTGAATATCTTGAATGATATCGAAAATTTCTTGGATAAAGATCGGGGCAAGTCCCATTGACGGCTCATCCAAGAGAAGGAGCTTAGGTGTAGACATGAGAGCGCGTCCCATAGCAAGCATCTGCTGTTCACCACCTGAAAGAGTTGCCGCATCTTGGTTTTTACGTTCTTCCAAACGAGGGAAACGTGAAAAGACTTTTTTCAAGTTGGCTTGATTTTCTTCACGATTTTTCTTCAAGAAAGCTCCCATTTCCAAGTTTTCCATAACAGTCAAACCTGGGAAAACATGGCGTCCCTCAGGAACTTGTGAAAGGCCACCTGCTACGATTTTTTGCGCAGGCAACTTTTGAATTTCTTTTCCTAAAAACTGAATTTTACCAGCACTTGGACGAACCAAACCTGAAAGGGTACGAAGAATGGTTGTTTTACCAGCACCATTGGCACCGATAAGGGAAACAACTTCACCTTCATTAACCTCGAAACTTACATCACGAACTGCTTGGATCATACCGTAATGCACAGAGAGGTTTTCAACTTTTAACATAGACATTAGGCTTCACCTCCTAGATAAGCTTCAATAACGCGTTTGTTGTTCTTGATCTCATCCGGAGTCCCATGAGCAATCAACCGACCATATTCAAGAACATAGATACGCTCAGTGACTTCCATAACCAAATTCATGTCATGTTCGATAAGCATGATGGTAATTTTAAATTCATCTTTGATACGACGGATCAATTCTGTCAATTCAGCTGTTTCTTGTGGATTCATCCCAGCTGCAGGTTCATCCAAAAAGAGGATTTTAGGTTCAGTTGCCAGAGCACGAACGATTTCTAATCGACGTTGTTGACCATAGGCCAGATTCTTCGCAAGAGTATCTGCGTCGCCATCCAAATCAAAAATCTTCAGTAAGTCCAAAGCTTTGCTTTTTAATTCTTCCTCGTTCTTATAAAAAGCTGGTAGGCGTAGGAAGCTCGCAAGGACATGTTGTTTATGATGATTGCTAAATGCGATCAAAACATTTTCCAAAACTGTCAAGTCCTTGAACAAACGAATATTTTGGAAAGTACGACTGAGACCAAGTGAAGCAATCTTATAGGGAGTTTTCCCATTTAGGAGATGACCATCTAGTGTCACAGTACCTTCGCTTGGTTCATAAACGCCGGTCAGAAGATTGAAAAGGGTTGTTTTACCAGCCCCGTTTGGTCCAATCAGACCAACCAATTCTCCCTCGTTCAATTCAAGAGTGACATCTCCAACAGCTGTTAGACCGCCAAAATGTTTGGTTAACTGTTTAACTTCAAGTAATGCCATTAGTTTTGTCCCTCCTTCTTCGATTTTTTAAAGAAACGTGATAGACTCAATTCCCATGTCCCAAGAAGTCCACCTGGTCTGAAAATCATGACCAATACAAGAGCCAAAGCGTAGATGATCATACGTACGCTTGCTACATCCTGAAGGAGCATATTTAAAATTCCTAAAACAATCGCTGAAACGATGGTACCAGTAATGGATCCAAGTCCACCAAATACAACGATAATCAACACGTTGATGGAATTAATAAAGGTGTAATCTTTTGGGACAACAGATCCGATAAAACCAGCCTGAAGTGAACCCGCAATACTTGCTGTAATAGCACCAAAGACAAAAGCAATAATCTTGATCTTTGTAGTGTTTACCCCAACAGACTCTGCAGCAATCTCATCCTCACGAACAGATAGAGTAGAGCGTCCAATTGGACTACGTAAGAAGTTGAGAGTTGCAATAGTTGTGATCACCACAAATAGATAAACCATTTGCCAGTTGGTAAAGTTTGGAATACCCAAGATACCAGCAGCACCGTTGGTCAAACTACCACCATTAATGATAAAGATACGAATGATTTCTGAAACACCTAGTGTCGCAACAGCCAGGTAATCACCCTTCAAACGGAGTGTTGGAATCCCAACGAGCAAAGCGACTGCACCAGAAATCAAGGCACCCAAGACCATTGCTCCAAAGAAGGCACCATAGGTTGGTGATTTTGAACCAATAATCGCTGCTGCATAAGCCCCAATCGCCATAAAACCTGCATGACCAAGTGAGAATTGACCTGAAAAACCAACGATTAAGTTCAAACCTACTGCAAGGATGATATTAATCCCAATTTGTTCTAAAATTTGGACATGGAATAGATTGAGAACACCAGCAGAAACCAGTACACTAATCAATCCATAACCCGCTAACAGAAGGAATAACCAGAGAATATTTACTTTAAGATTTGTCTTCATTGTTTACACCTTCTCTTTCACATTCTTACCAAGGATACCTGCAGGTCGAACAATCAGAATCAAAAGCAAGATCCCATATACGATAGCATCACGGAAATCAGACATACCGAAGGCAGTAGCAAATGTTTCCAACAAGCCAATTACAAATCCCCCTAGAGCTGCACCAGGAATAATCCCGATACCACCGAGTACGGCCGCAACGAATGATTTTAGACCTGGAGTCACACCCATCAAAGGTTCAAGAGAGTTGTAGTAAAGGGCAATAAGGACACCTGCTGCACCAGCAAGGGCTGAACCCAAAGCAAAGGTAAAGCTGATTGTACGATTTACATTAATTCCCATCAATTGAGCTGCGTCGCTATCAACTGATACTGCACGCATGGCTTTCCCCATTTTTGTTTTTTGGACGATCAATTGTAATAAAACCATCAAGAGGACAGAAACTGCTAAAATCATCAATTGAACATTTGTCAAGCTAATTGGTCCCAATTCAAAGCGGACTGTTTCAATTGCTTGAGGGAAGGCACGAGTATTGGCGCCTACTAGATAAACCATTCCGTATTCCAGTAGGAAAGACACTCCGATGGCAGTAATCAATACAGCAATACGTGTGGAGTGTCGTAAAGGACGGTAGGCAAGAAACTCAATCACAACACCAAGTAGTGCGGTCCCTGCCATTGAAATAATTAAAGCTAAAAAGAAATCCATTTGGAAAGAATTAATCAAAAAGTAACCAATAAAGGCACCCATCATGTAAATATCGCCATGGGCGAAGTTGATGAGTTTGATAATTCCATAAACCATGGTATAACCCAGAGCCAAAAGTGCATAAACACTACCCAGAATTAGACCATTCACAAGTTGTTGGAGCATAGCATTCACTCTTTTCTATCGTTATTTTTTAGAAAATCTCATTATTTTCACAAGTTCATAAACACCGAAACAGGGAGTGAGTCAAAGGCTCATTCCCCATTTCAATTACTATTCTAATGTTATGGTTTTACAACTTCTGCTTCTTCAACTTTACCATTGTTCATGGTCATCATGTAAGCAGTTTTCACTGTATTGTGGTCAGCATCAAAGCTTGTTTGACCAGTTACACCATCAAAATCTTTGGTTTTAGCAAGGTTGTCCTTGATCTCACCTGAGTTTTTAGCACCTTTTGCAGCATTTGCTACTAGGTAAACTGAGTCATAGGCCAAAGCTGAGAATGTTGAAGGTTCTTCGTTGTATTTAGCACGATATGCTTCAAGGAAAGCTTTAGCTTTTGCAGAAACATCAACAGTAGTTGAGAATCCTGAGATGAAGTAAATGTTTGATGCTCTTTCAGCAGTTGCTTGTTGAACAAATTCTTCACCGTTAAATCCATCACCACCAATGATTGGTTTATCAATTCCCATACCACGAGCTTGGTTTACAATTTTACCTGCTTCTGTGTAGTAACCTGGAACTACGATAGCGTCAAACTCTTTCCCTTTCATTTTAGTAAGGGCTGCTTGGAAGTCAGTATCACCTGCTACAAACGTTTCATCTGCTACAATCTCACCCTTGTAGGCTTCGCGGAAAGATTTAGCAATACCTTTAGCATAGTCACTAGCGTTGTCAGTATAAAGAACAACCTTCTTAGCATTCAATTTGTTTGTTACATAGTTAGAAATAATCTTCCCTTGGAAGCTATCTTGGAATGTTCCAATAAATAGGTAATCTTGACCTTTAGTCAAACCGTCTTGAGTAGCACTTGGTGAAATCAATGGCACTCCAGCTTTAGTAGCATTAGCTACAGCTGCAGCAGTTGCACCAGATGTCGCAGGTCCTACAATAGCTGCTACTTTTGATTGGGTAACAAGGTTTGTTGTAACAGAAGCTGCTTCAGCAGTTTCTGACTTGTTGTCTTTGTCTACAACTTCGATTTGTTTTCCATCAATTCCACCTGCAGCGTTGATTTCGTCTACAGCAAGTTGGGCACCTTTTTGTTCAGCTGTACCATAAGCTGCCACAGCACCTGTCTCTTCAAAGTTAAAACCGATTTTAATTGTTTTCTCGTCTACTGGATTTCCAGTTGTGTTTGACGCTCCTGACTTAACCTCTCCACAGGCAGCAAGAAGAGCCACACTAGCAAGAGCCACAAAAGATAGGGCAAATTTTTTCTTCATTTTTAATCTCCTTATAGTTGTTTCAAAAAATAGTATGTTAAGAATATACCGAATTATCAGAAAATTGTCAATACATTTATTTAATTTTTTAAATGATAACGTTTTCTTCGTTACGATAGAGATTCCCAACGAAGGGAGTTTCTAGCTCTTGAATATGGCAACGTCTAATTTTCTTGATATATCTTTCCTTACCTAATCTCTCAACTAAGTCATCTAACTCCTCAGTTGGAACATAGAGCTGCAAGTAACGATGTTTTTTGGAATGGTAACAGATATCACCGTATTCCTGAATTTTCTTTGCATCTCGATTATAGTAGAGATAGATGATTAATCCTGATCGATTTGTTTTTTCAAACATGAGGAATCCTCTTTCTAAGAAATCTTCTCCTATTATATCAAAAAAAGCAAACTCCGTCGAGTTTGCTTTCTAGGTTGCTTAGCTTAAAGAATTATTGGCCATGATTTCATCAATAAAGCCATATTCAAGTGTTTCTTGGGCACTCATCCAGTAATCACGTTCTGCATCTGCATGAATTTGCTCGACTGATTTACCAGAGTTATCTGCAAGGATTTGCTCCAAAGTCTTACGAGTTTTGAGCAAGTGCTCTGCAGCAATTGCCATATCGGTTTGTTGGGTACCACCACCTGTACCACCCATTGGTTGGTGAATCATGTACTCTGCATTTGGAAGCATGAAGCGTTTGCCTTTTGCGCCACTTGATGCGATGACAGTCCCCATAGATGCAGCCATCCCCATAACGATAGTTTGGACATCAGCCTTGATAAAGTTCATAGTATCAACGATTGCCAAACCAGCTGAAACAGATCCTCCAGGTGTGTTGACATAAAGGTAAATATCTTTTGTGCTGTCTTGGGCATCCAAGAAGAGCAACTGAGCAATAACGGAGTTGGCCATGTTGTCTTCAACTGGACCTGTTAGCATGATGATGCGGTCTTTCAGAAGACGAGAGTAAATATCATAGGAACGTTCTCCACGGCTTGTTTGTTCAATAACTACAGGAATCATTCATTTCTCCTTTTAATGTTGAATTTTCTTAGTCTTACGACTCAATACAGAACTATTATATCTTTTTGGTCAAAAAAGGTCAAATTTTTGCTCTATTCTCTAAACAGAAACAAAAACTCAACCTCCTTTCAAGTCAAAAACGAACTTCTAATTTCAGTATTTACTTTGGGATTTTATTTAGTACCGAACAAGCGGTCTCCAGCATCTCCAAGACCTGGAACGATATAACCGTGTTCGTTCAAGCGTTCATCCAAGGCTGCTGTAAAGATTTCTACATCTGGGTGTGCTTCTTGAAGGGCTTTCACTCCTTCTGGAGCAGATACTAGGCAGACAAACTTGATATTTGAAGCGCCTCGTTTTTTAAGGGAATCTACTGCCAAGATTGCTGAGCCACCTGTTGCCAACATTGGATCAACGACAAAGATTTGACGTTGGTCAATATCCTCAGGCAATTTCACCAAGTATTCAACTGGTTGAAGGGTTTCTTCATCACGGTACATACCGATATGACCAACTTTGGCTGCTGGAACCAAGCTCAAGAGGCCATCTACCATCCCGATACCTGCGCGCAAGATTGGGACAATCGCCAATTTTTTCCCAGCCAATTGTTTTTGAACGGTCTTTGTGATAGGTGTTTCGATTTCCACGTCTTCAAGTGGAAGATCACGAAGTACCTCATATCCCATCAACATCGCAATCTCATCTACTAGTTCACGAAAAGCTTTTGTAGAAGTATCTGTACGTCGCAAGATTGACAATTTGTGTTGAATGAGTGGATGATTAATGACTTCAATTTTTCCCATTTTCTGAGTTCCTTCTTTCAATTTATTCTTCTTATTATATCAAAAAACGGTTTAAAAAGCTGTCTAAACCATTTATTTTAATTAATTTCTATATCAAATCTGCCTCTTGAAGAGCTGTCTGAACAGTCTCTAATGGTAAATGGGTCAACTCGGTGCCTTTTTCATGATAAAGGTACTGGGCATAGTCATCCATTCGGTACTGGTTGATATAAACCACGCGCTTACAACCAACTTGTAGCAGTTGTTTGGTGCAGTTCAGACACGGAAAATGGGTCACATAGGCTGTAAATCCTCTTGGAACCCCTCGCTCAGCCCCTTGGAGAATAGCATTAACCTCGGCGTGAAGGGTTCGAACACAGTGACCTTCAATGACCAGACATTCGTGGTCAATACAGTGCTCCGTTCCTGATACGGAACCATTGTAGCCCGTTGAAATGACTTTATTGTCCTTTACTAGGACAGCTCCCACTTTGGCACGTTTGCAGGTCGAACGATTGGCAATCAGTAAAGCCTGGGCTGCAAAGTACTCATCCCAAGCCAGTCTTTTTTCTGTCATAGCTCTTCTCCTTTTCCTCTATTTTTTGAAAAATGGCAAGCGTAAATCAGCAATCTTTTCAGCTGGAACCTTCATGCCATCCTTGATCCATTTGAGCAGAACCGATACGATGGCAGAACTCCAAAAGGAATGAAGGTAGCTGCTGACACCTTTTGACTTTCCATGGTATTTTTCTAGAAATTCCTGCATGGCTTGGACAAAAATCTTTTCCAAATGGTAATCCAGAGCAAGTTGGATAACCTTGGCTTCTTTCTTGGCTGCGCGGAAAAGGTGTACCCAGACTAGATAAAGGTCTGTTTTAACATCGTAATGGCTCAACTGTTCCATAATGTTATGGACACTGCGTTTAAAAACACTTTCCAAAATCTCTTCTTTGGAGTCATAGTTACGATAGAAGGCAGCACGAGAGACGCCCGCCCGTTTGACCAGCTCCGAAATACTGATCTTGGCCAAGTCTTTTTTCTCTAGAAGTTGCAAAAGAGCCGTCTCGATTGCTTCTCTGGTTAAAAAATTGGATTCTTGATTTGATTTTCTGAGATTTTCAAGAGATTTTTCAGATATTTTACGTTCAGACATAACAATTTCTTTCTACTTGTGACAACAGAGAGGTGGTACTTTTGTTTCAAGGGCTTTCATGATATAATTGTAAAAAAAGACAGAACCTTTGTCAATGTATAAGTGACAAAGATGGAGAATTTCTATGACTTGGAAGATTGTAGCTGACTCTGGTTGTGATTATCGTCAACTGGCAACTCCTGCTATTGATACGGAATTTGTTAGTGTTCCTTTAACCATTCAAGTAGCTGATCAGGTCTTTATCGATGATGCCAATCTTAACATTGACCACATGATGGAAACCATGTATGCGACTTCTGAGGCTTCAAAATCAGCTTGTCCTAGCCCTGATGATTACTTGCGAGCATTTGAAGGTGCTAAGCATATCTTTGTCGTTACTATCACTGGTACTCTTTCAGGTAGCCATAATAGTGCACAACTCGCTAAAAATATCTACCTTGAAGAACATCCTGACACTCAGATTCATGTAATCGATACTTTGTCTGCAGGTGGGGAGGTTGACTTGATTGTCGAGAAAATCAATGAATTGATTGATCAAGGACTTTCTTATGAGGAGATTGTTGAAGCGATTACAACCTACCAAGAAAAAACCAAGTTGCTCTTTGTCCTCGCTAAGGTTGATAACTTGGTAAAAAATGGTCGTTTGAGCAAGCTGATCGGTACGGTCGTTGGCCTTCTCAACATCCGTATGGTCGGAGAGGCGAGTAATACTGGAACCCTAGAACTGCTCCAAAAAGCGCGTGGGCCAAAAAAATCCCTTCAAGCAGCCTATGAGGAACTCATCAAGGCTGGCTACGCTGGTGGCCGTATCGTCATGGCTCATCGCAGCAATGAAAAATTCTGTCAGCAATTGTCAGAACGCTTGCTGGAAACCTTCCCACAAGCGGATATCAAAATCATCCCGACGTCTGGTCTCTGCAGTTTCTATGCAGAAGATGGCGGTTTGTTGATGGGATATGAAATCAACTAAGATTATGAGCAACAAGAGATGCCAAGCATCTCTTGTTTTTTGTGGTACAATAGAGCTATGAAACATTTTGATACTATTGTCATCGGTGGTGGACCTGCTGGCATTATGGCTACCATTTCCAGTAGCTTTTATGGTCAGAAAACTCTTCTCATCGAAAAAAATCGGAAACTCGGAAAAAAATTAGCTGGTACTGGTGGTGGTCGTTGCAATGTAACTAACAACGGAACTCTAGATGACCTACTAGCTGGCATCCCTGGAAATGGACGCTTTCTATACAGTGTCTTTTCCCAGTTTGATAACCATGATATCATCAACTTTTTCACGGAAAACGGTGTTAAACTTAAGGTCGAGGACCACGGACGCGTCTTTCCTGCTAGTGACAAGTCTCGAACTATTATCGAGACACTAGAAAAGAAAATCACTGAACTCGGTGGTCAAGTTGCTACTCAAACAGAAATTGTTTCTGTTAAAAAGATAGACGACCAGTTTGTCCTTAAGTCCGCAGACCAAACCTTCACTTGTGATAAACTCATTGTCACAACAGGTGGTAAATCCTATCCTTCTACTGGTTCAACTGGTTTTGGGCATGAGATCGCCCGCCATTTTAAGCATACCATTACTGAGCTTGAAGCCGCTGAAAGTCCTTTATTGACAGATTTCCCCCATAAGGCCTTGCAAGGAATTTCACTAGACGATGTGACCTTAAGCTATGGCAAGCATGTCATCACCCACGATTTGCTCTTTACCCACTTTGGTCTATCCGGTCCTGCTGCCCTACGCATGTCTAGCTTTGTCAAGGGCGGAGAGGTTCTTTCACTGGATGTTTTACCTCAACTTTCTGAGAAGGACTTGATTGCATTTCTAGAAGAAAATCGGGAAAAATCCTTGAAAAATGCTTTAAAAACCTTGTTGCCAGAACGCTTGGCAGAATTTCTTGTGCAAGGCTATCCTGAAAAAGTCAAACAACTGACTGAAAAGGAACGCGAACAACTTGTCCAATCTATCAAGGCTCTCAAAATTCCTGTCACTGGTAAAATGTCATTGGCTAAGTCCTTTGTAACTAAAGGCGGTGTCAGTCTCAAGGAAATCAATCCTAAAACTCTGGAAAGTAAGCTCGTTCCTGGACTCCACTTTGCAGGCGAGGTACTGGATATCAATGCCCACACGGGTGGCTTCAACATCACTTCTGCCCTCTGTACCGGCTGGGTGGCAGGCTCCAATCCAATAAATACCAAGTAAGAAAGGAAGTCCTTTGGAACATATTATTTTACTAAGAGGCGTTACTCCTAATGGAAAAAATGCTATCCCGAAAATGTCTTATTTGGTAGATATTTTGACAGAAGCTGGTTTTCAACACGTTCGAACCTATATTCAAAGTGGCAATATCATTCTTGAGAGTGACTCAGATTTAGAAGAAATACGAGAACGCGTTCATACTTTGATAAAGGAAAAAATTGGGGCCGACTTAAAAATGGTTATCAAGAATAAGAACGATTTTGAAAAGATTGTTCATGAGAATCCATTTAAAGAAGACTATCTTCATGATCGTGTGCATGTAATTCTTTATCAAGGACTTATCCAAAGTCTGCCACTAGAAAAATTGAAAACTGACTACGGCGAGGAAGAAATCTGTGTAGGCGATTACTGTCTCTACCTCTATCTTCCTAGAACTGCAAAACAAAAAAAGCTCAATACCAACTATCTTGAAAAATTGTTTGGTGTGGATCTGACCATGCGAAAGTTAAACGTAGTGGAAAAGTTACTAACAAAATAGGAAAAACAATATGAACAGACGAGAATTAGTCGAATTTGTCAATATGTGTATGATTCAAAACGGAGACAAGGTTCTGGTTCAAGACCGAGTTAATCCCGACTGGCCTGGCATTACTTTTCCTGGTGGTCATGTTGAACGTGGCGAATCCTTTGTCGATGCTGTCATTCGTGAAGTGAAAGAAGAAACTGGTCTGACCATTTCCAAACCCCAACTCTGTGGTATCAAAAACTGGTACGATGACAAGGATTATCGTTATGTCGTCCTTTTTTACAAGACAGAATACTTTACTGGTGAACTCCAGTCTTCAGACGAAGGGAAAGTTTGGTGGGAAGATTTTGACAATCTTTCTCATCTAAAACTTGCAACCGATGATATGTCTGATATGCTTCGTGTGTTTCTAGAAGAAGATCTCAGTGAATTCTTTTACTACAAAGACGGTGACGACTGGCTTTATGATTTGAAGTAAAAAATAGGCTAGGAAATTCCTAGCCTATTTATTCTGCATTTGTCTGAACGTAAGTTGCAATAACATCTGATGTGTATTGGGCTGTTCCAGGTCCAAATTTGTCAATGTTTTCCTTAAACTCTGGGTTGTAAACGTAGCCTTTACCGATATGGCCGAATACTTCAATAGAGCAGTCAAATCCATAAGTACGAATAGCTTGCAATAGTTTGGCTGCTTGCTCTTGGTTTTCGGCCGCTGTTGCAAGCAGACCAGCTTGAAGGTTTTGAGCCAAAACTTGAAAAACTTGGTTAAAGGCAGTCGTAGCCTCATCTTCGTGACCTTTCTGGCGTTCAAGCGCTTGGTCCATAACTTCTTGACCATATTTCTCTACCGCTTCTTGGTGGTATTTTTGATTGTCTTGATAGCTAAATCCAGTGAATTTTTCCTCAATGGTCATTTTTCTTTCTCCTTTTTGTTCTTGAATGGTTTTTTGCAAGGTGGAAATCAAGGTATCCAGATGTTGCCTTTCTCGAGTTAGATAGTCCAACTGCCTAGTCAAATGAGGCAATAAATCTTTCCTTTCTTCCTTTAACAGCTCTGCTATTTTTTCTAAAGAAAAGCCTAGATATTTGTAATACAGAATGACCTGAAGTCGTTCCAAATCCTCTTGACTATAGGTTCGATAGCCGTTTTCCGACTTTAAGGGAACCAAGAGCCCTATCTTATCGTAGTGGTGCAGAGTCTTGACAGAGACACCTGAAAGCTGCGCAGCTTCTTTTATATGGTACATGATTTCCTCCTTATACTCAATGAAAATCAAAGAGCAAACTAGGAAGCTAGCCGCAGGATGCTCAAAGTACAGCTTTGAGGTTGCAGATAAAGCTGACGTGGTTTGAAGAGATTTTCGAAGAGTATTACATTGATAGTATAACCCCTCCCCCTAGGTCAGAGTCAAGCGTTTTTGAGAAAAATTTTTAACTTTTTGAGAAAGGTGTGAAAACTTGAAAATGGTTTTCTTGACAGACCTTTGAAAACATGATAGGATAGTCAAGTCTATCAATCAAACAGAAGGCTCATAGAGAGCCATTGAGAGAAGGCTATTTGACAACTCAAGTAGCCTTTTCTTATTTTAAAAAACGAGATTGGAGTTTCAACTATGTCAGAAAAATCGCAATGGGGCTCGAAACTAGGCTTTATACTAGCATCTGCTGGTTCAGCTATCGGACTTGGAGCCGTTTGGAAGTTCCCCTACATGACTGCTGCTAATGGCGGTGGAGGCTTTTTACTGGTCTTTCTCATCTCCACTATTTTAATCGGCTTCCCGCTCCTGCTGGCTGAGTTTGCCCTTGGCCGTAGTGCTGGCGTTTCCGCTATCAAAACCTTTGGAAAACTTGGTAACAATAGCAAGTACAATTTTATCGGTTGGATTGGTGCCTTTGCCCTCTTTATCCTCCTCTCCTTTTACAGTGTTATCGGAGGATGGATTCTAGTCTATCTAGGTATTGAGTTTGGGAAATTGTTCCAACTTGCTGGGACGAGTGATTATGCTCAGTTATTTACTTCAATCATTTCAAATCCAGCCATTGCCCTAGGAGCACAAGCTGCCTTTATCTTATTAAATATCTTTATTGTATCACGTGGGGTTCAAAAAGGGATTGAAAGAGCTTCGAAAGTCATGATGCCTCTGCTCTTTATCATCTTTGTCGTGATTATTGGGCGCTCTCTCAGCTTGCCAAATGCCATGGAAGGCGTTCTCTACTTCCTCAAACCAGACTTTTCAAAACTAACTAGCGCTGGTCTCCTCTACGCGCTGGGACAATCTTTCTTTGCTCTCTCACTAGGGGTGACAGCCATGCTGACCTATTCATCCTACTTGGACAAAAAAACTAACCTGGTCCAATCAGGGATTTCCATCGTAGCCATGAACATCTCGGTATCCATCATGGCAGGTCTAGCCATTTTCCCAGCCATGTCAGCCTTCAATATCCAGTCTGAAGGGGGACCAAGCCTGCTCTTTATCGTCTTGCCTCAACTCTTTGACAAGATGCCTTTTGGAACTATTTTCTACATTCTTTTCCTCTTGCTTTTCCTCTTTGCGACGGTTACTTCTTCTGTCGTGATGCTGGAAATCAATGTGGGCAATATCACCAACCAGGACAACAGCAAACGTGCTAAATGGAGTGCTATTTTAGGAATCTTGACCTTTGTCTTTGGAATTCCTTCAGCCCTTTCTTACGGTGTTATGGCGGATGTTCACATCTTTGGGAAGACCTTCTTTGATGCTATGGACTTCTTGGTTTCCAATCTCCTCATGCCATTTGGAGCTCTCTGCCTGTCACTTTTTACAGGCTATATCTTTAAAAAGGCTCTTACTAAGGAGGAACTCCATCTTGATGAAAGAGCATGGAAACAAGGACTTTTCCAAGTCTGGCTTTTCCTCCTTCGTTTCATCATTCCAATCATCATCATTGTGGTTTTCATCGCCCAATTTATGTAATCAAAAAGGACTTGAGTAATAAACTCAGGTCCTTTCTTTTTTATGGATGGCTAACAATCAATTCCAAACCTTGCCCTTCCAAGACCCAAGCTTCAACATCACTTGGTAGGATAAAGTGGCTGCCTTTTTGGATTGGATAATTTTCCCCGTCAACAGTGAGTTGACCCTGACCAGCCAAGACACTAAATAAGCTGTAGTCAGCTGTCTTTTCGAAGTCAACTTTGCCAGTGATTTCCCACTTGTAAACTGCGAAGAAATCATTGGATACAAGGAGAGTGGAACGTAGATCATCTGCTTTGATAGTTACAGGACGGCTATTGGCAGGCTCTCCAATGTTTAAAACATCGATAGATTTTTCAAGGTGAAGTTCACGCAAGTTGCCCTTGTCGTCCTTGCGGTCAAAGTCATAAACACGGTAGGTGGTATCGCTAGACTGCTGGGTTTCAAGAATCAAGATACCCGCCCCGATAGCGTGCATGGTACCACTTGGTACATAGAAGAAATCTCCAGCTTTAACTGGTACTTTTGTCAGCAAGGCATCCCAGTTCTTGTCCTCAATTTGCTGGCGGAGTTCTTCTTTTGATTTGGCATTGTGACCGTAGATAATCTCTGAACCTTCATCCGCAGCGATGATGTACCAGCACTCTGTTTTTCCGAGTTCGCCTTCATGTTCTAATCCATAGGCATCGTCTGGGTGAACTTGGACACTGAGCCAATCGTTGGCATCAAGAATCTTGGTCAATAGCGGAAACACAGGTTCTGGACGGTTGCCAAACAATTCACGGTGCTCTGCATACAAAGTAGCTAGATCTGTTCCCTCGTAGCGACCATTGGCTACCTTAGATACCCCATTTGGGTGGGCTGAGATGGCCCAGTATTCTCCGATTTTTTCACTTGGGATGTCGTAGCCAAACTCATCACGTAGCTTGGTTCCACCCCAGATTTTTTCTTGCATGACTGATTGTAAAAATAATGGTTCTGACATCTTATTCTCCTGTCTGATCTTTCTTCCCTCATTATAGCAAAAAGCCAGGTCTAATTGAACTCTTTTTCACATCTTATAAAGTAGAGAGAAGATTTTATAAAAATAGTGAACAAATATGCTCTACTTAATACTTGCACCATTGCTGGCAATGACATCCTTGTACCAGTAGAAGGATTTCTTCTTGCTTCGTTTGAGACTTCCTTGACCTGCATTATCACGATCCACATAGATAAATCCATAGCGCTTGTTCATCTCGCCTGTTCCAGCTGAAACCAGATCTATACAACCCCAAGTCGTATAACCAAGCAAGTCAACGCCATCTTGGTAAATAGCATCTCGCATAGCCTTGATATGGGCCTCTAAGTAAGCAATCCGATAATCATCTGCTACGTAGCCATTTTCATCTAGCGTGTCCATAGCACCGAGGCCATTTTCTACGATGAACATAGGCTTTTGATAACGATCCCAGATGGCATTGAGGGTGATTCGAAGTCCCAGTGGGTCAATCTGCCACCCCCATTCTGAGGATTCCAGATAGGGATTTTTGATAGAGTCAAAGACATTTCCAGCTGTCAGATCCGTCATTTCTGGATCGCCTGAAGCCACTCGACTCGCATAATAAGAGAAGGAAACAAAGTCAACAGTGTGATTCTTTAACAAGTCCAAATCCTCTGCCGTCATTTCTATCTCAATTCCCTCACGCTCCCACTGCTTCTTGGCATAGTTTGGATATTCCCCACGCGCTTGAACATCAATGAAAAAGTAGCTCTTACGGTCTTCTTCCATGGCTGCCCAGTAGTCTCTCGGATGGGCTGTGTTAGGATAATATTGCCCTGCTGCCAACATACATCCCACCTTGTTTTCTGGATCAATTTCGTGAGCAATTTTAGTCGCCATAGCCGAGGCTACCAGCTCATGGTGGGCTGCTTGGTATTTAACCTGTTCTTGATTTTCCCCCTCTTCAAAACAGATCCCAGCTCCTAAAAAGGGGGCATGCAGAATCATATTGATTTCGTTGAAGGTGAGCCAGTACTTGACCAAGCCCTTGTAACGGGTAAAGAGGGTGCGACAGAGATTGGCGTAAAAGTCCAACATGCGACGGTTGCGCCAACCACCGTACTCCCTGATTAAGTGCATGGGGCAATCGAAATGCGTGATGGTCACCAGTGGTTCAATTCCATACTTGTGACATTCCTTAAACAAATCTTCATAAAAAGCTAGACCAGCTTCATTTGGCTCTGCTTCGTCACCTTGAGGAAAAATCCGAGTCCAAGCAATGGAAAGTCGATAGGTTTTAAATCCCATTTCTGCAAAAAGCGCAATATCTTCCTTATAATGATGGTACATATCAATGGCTTCCTTTGCTGGGTAAAAATAGCCCTCCTCAAAAGAAAACATCTTTTTCTGACCTGTGATAATAGCTTCACGGTCTGGACCAATCGGCACCACATCCACATTAGCAAGACCACGGCCATCTTGATTATAAGCACCCTCACATTGATTAGCTGCCGTAGCACCACCCCAGAGGAATCCTTCTGGAAATTGTAGTATTTCTGTCATCGCTTTACCTCGATTGATTTATTACTTCTATTATACTAAAAAGGAGGCAAAAAGTTTTGAACTCTCTGGATAATGATAGCACTAAACTTACTTTTATATATACGAAAAAAAGACTGAAACCAGTCTTCTTTTAAATCAATGCCGTGATAGCCGTTACCAGACCAAAAACGATACCTGGCGCATTAGCAGCCGCAAGGGGGATATCTCTTTCTTTCTTGAAAAGACCGTAGTAAACCCATAGACTACAGTTGATGGCTGCGACCAAGGGTTGGATGAAGTTTCCTTTTTGACCAGCCAAGTTGTTCATGATTTGTGGGAAGTAAGAGACATACATCATCACGGACATGAAGGTCGCTACCCAACCCAAAATTTTCATTTGTTTTTCAGACATTTTCAAAACCTCTTTCATTTTTATGAATCATATTTTATAATCTTTTTTCAAAACAATCAAGACTTTGTAGCTTTTGTTATGAAGATGTAAACTATCACAATCTTGTGATAAGAAAGAGGAAACAGAAAAAGACCGGATTGCTCCGATCTTTTAACAATTCACATCCTCAATTTCTGTTTTAAAAATAGCTAAGGTTAACTTCAAATGACTACGCGCCCTACTTCATACGATAAAAATCAATCACTAAACCAGCAGGGCCTTTAACTAGTAGCGATTCCGTTCCCCAATCAGTTACAGCTGGTCCGTGTAAAATCTCGACACCAAGCTCTTTCAATCGTCGATAGTTCTGCTCTACATCCTCAACCTCAATGTGAAGAATGATACCTGACTGAAAGTTTTCCAAAGGAATCAAATGATTTTGAGACAACATGAAGCAGTGACTGCCAATCGTGAACTGTGCAAAACTGTCGTCAACATAATCGGCTTTTTTATCCAAAATACTCTCCAAGTCGGCACAGGCTTGAGGAACATTTGAAACGATGATATCTAATTGATTTAAATTCATTTACTATCCTCCAGAAAAAGACCGGATTACTCCGATCTTTTCAAGTTCGACTCTTGAAAATCAAAGAATAAAATCTACAAAGTTTACATTTGATTTTCGATGAGAGAAATTATTTGATTGCGCGTGATTGCAATCCTTCTTCTTCCAAGAAGAGGCGGAATGGTACGAGTTCTTCTGCTTCGTATTTTTCCTTGAAGGCTTTGATTGCTTCTTCTGAGTGTTGTTTTGGATCCAACTCAAGTACTTCTACTGGAAGTGGACGGTGTTGAGAGATGCGAGCATCGATCACAACAGTTTTACCTTCTTTGTTCAATTTAACAGCTTCTGCAACAACTGCATCGATATCTTCGATACGGTCAACTGTAAATCCAACAGCTCCTTGTGCTTCAGCGATTTTCGCATAGTCAGCATTAGGGAAGTCACAACCAAACAAGTGTTTGTTTGTGTCTTCGTATTTGTCCTTGATGAAGGCATATTTACCATTTGAGAAGACAACGTTGATAACTGGAAGGTCATATTGAACGTTTGTGATCACGTCTGGGTAGCACATATTGAATGCACCGTCACCCATGATGTTCCATACTTGGCGATCTGGATTGTCTTTCTTAGCAGCGATACCACCAGGAAGGGCAATACCCATTGTCGCAAAGAGTGGAGATGTACGCCACATGTTCTTAGGTGTCATGTGAAGGTGACGAGTAGATGTTTGAGTAGTGTCACCTACGTCGATTGAGTAGATAGCGTCTTGATCAGCATGTTTGTTGATTGCATTGTAAACTTGGTACAATTGCAATTCACCCTCAGTTTTACCTTCGAGTTTGTTCATGTAATCGCGCCAGTTTTGGTTGTTCTTAACGTTTGCACGCCACCATGGAGTAGATTCTACTGGGTTTACTTTGTCAAGGATTGCTTTCGCTGCTTGACCTGCATCACCAAGGATTGAAGCGTCAAGGGCATGACGTTTACCAAGTTTGTAAGGGTCGATGTCTACTTGGATGAATTTTTCAGTGTTCTTGAAGGCTTCGTAAACTTCAGCAAATGGGAAGTTTGAGCCAAGGAAAAGAACGGTGTCTGCTTCAAAGACCACTTCGTTGGCTGGTTTCCAACCAACACGGTAAGCAGAACCTGTCAAACCTTCGTAGTTCCATTCGAAAGCTTCAAAGTTTTTACCAGTTGTGATGATTGGTGCTTTGATTTTACGTGACAATTCAGTAATCACTTCACCAGCTTTAACACCACCGTAACCAGCATAGATAACTGGGCGTTCAGCATTGTTCAAGATTTCAACAGCTTTGTCGATTTCAACTTCGTTCAAGGCAGGAGCGATGAATGAACGTTCGTATGAACCTGAACCATAGTATGAGTTTTCGTCGATTTCTTGGAAACCGAAGTTTACTGGGATTTCAACAACAGCTGGACCTTTTTTAGAAACTGCAGCACGGCAAGCTTCGTCGATTACTTTTGGCAATTGCTCAGCGTAAGCTACACGTTTGTTGTAGACAGCGATACCGTTGTACATTGGGTTTTGGTTCAATTCTTGGAAGGCATCCATGTTGAGTTCGTTAACTGGACGTGATCCAAGGATAGCAAGGAATGGAGTGTTATCCATAGCTGCATCGTAAACACCGTTAATCAAGTGAGTCGCACCTGGACCACCTGAACCAACTGCAACTCCGATTGAGCCGCCGAATTTAGCTTGCATGACCGCTGCAAGAGCACCTGTTTCTTCGTGGCGAACTTGCAAGAAGCGGATATCTTTGTCTTCAGCTAAAGCGTCCATCAATGAGCTGAGTGTTCCTGATGGGATACCGTAGATTGTGTCTACGCCCCATGTTTTCAATACGTTGAGCATTGCTGCAGATGCAGTAATTTTCCCTTGAGTCATAATGATAACTCTCCTTCAAATATTTTTAAAACTTGATAAATCCGTTTTCATATACTAATTGGAAACGTTTCAGCAAATTTTTACTCTACTACTTTACCACATTTGTTTTGGGTCTCCTAAGAATGTGCTCAGAAGTTTTTATTCTCTATTACAGTACAGTTTGAAAACGTTTTTAATATCTGTTTTATAATAAAAAGCGAGCAAGCTCGCTTTTAGTCTATTTTACTAAAGTTTAGCATGAGTGAACTGATTAAAACAGATACTGAACTAAAGGCCATGGCCAATCCTGCAAGTTCTGGATTGAGTACCAAACCAAGAACAGAAAACACTCCTGCTGCAATCGGAATACCAATGAGGTTATAGATAGAAGCCCAGAAAAGATTGAGTAGAATACGATTAAAGGTCTTCTTACTCATATCAAAAGCACGTGCCAATCCTAGTAAATTGTTGGTTGTAAGGACAAGATCTGCTGATTCAATGGCAATATCTGTACCAGATCCCATGGCAATTCCGACATCCGCTACACTGAGGGCCGGCGCATCATTGATACCATCTCCAACAAAGGCCAATTTGCCATTCTTTTGAAGCTTGTGAATTTCATGTGCCTTTTCCTCTGGCAAGACATTTGCAATCACTTCTTCGATCCCAATTTGCTCTGCAATAGCATGGGCTACTCCAACATTATCTCCAGTAAGCATGACCGTTCTGAGGCCGCGTTTCTTTAATTTAGCAATGGCTTCTCGAGCATTTTCCTTAGGGACATCCTGCAAGGCAATTAAGCCTTTTAACTGACCATCTACGGATAGGAAGATAACTGTTTTTGCTTCTTTCTCAAGCAAATCAAATCGTTCTTGATAATCATGTGGAATAGCAAGGTCAGCTAAAAGTTTAGCATTCCCCAGCAAGACTTGTTTCCCATTGATAATCCCAGTCACACCTTTTCCATGCAAGGCTTGGAAGTTTTCCACTGGGTAAAGGCTAATTCCTAGTTCAGATGCACGATTAACAATAGCTTGAGCTAGCGGGTGTTGAGATACATCTTCCAGTGAAGCAGCCAAACTTAGCACTTCTCTTTCATCACCGATAACATCTGTCACTACTGGCTTCCCTTCGGTCAAGGTTCCTGTCTTATCAAAAACAACCGTTTGGACTTTTTGGATTTCCTGTAAAACTGTACCATTTTTGAGAAGAATCCCCATCTTGGCACTTCGTCCTGTTCCTACCATGAGTGCTGTCGGTGTCGCGAGTCCTAGTGCACAAGGACAGGCAATAATCAAAACTGCTACTCCATAAAGAAGAGAAGTCACAAAGCTATCTCCAAGTAAAACAAACCAGACCCAAAAAGTAAGAAGTCCTAAAATGACAACTGCTGGTACAAAAATCCCTGAAATCTTGTCGGTCAAATCTTGAATAGGAGCACGACTCGTTTGCGCTTTTTTCACAAAATCCACAATCTGAGCCAGCATAGTCTCAGAACCAACTTTTTCAGCTCTAAAGATGATCGTACCACTATTATTGATGGTTGAACCAATGACAGCATCTCCAACTGATTTATCGACTGGAATACTTTCCCCAGTCACCATTGATTCATCAATACTCGTTTCACCTTCTAAGACAGTCCCATCAACGGCAATTTTTTCACCTGGTCGAACGCGAATGAGATCCCCAACTTTGACTTGTTCTAGAGGTATTTGAACATAAACATCATCACGCAAAACCTCTGCTGTTTTTGCTTGTAGGTCTAATAATTTTTCGACTGCCTGCGAAGTATTTTTTCGCATTTTTTCCTCAAAAACTGCTCCCAAAAGAATGAAGAAGAGGATAAATGCAGCACTTTCAAAGTAAACGGGCAGACCAGTGAAGAGGGCAACTAAGCTATAGAAATAGGCCACTAGGGTTCCCAGAGCAACCAAGGTATCCATGTTGGAATTGTGCTTTTTAAAACTAGCCCAGGCGCTTCTGATATATGGAACTCCAGCTACCAGCATAATGGGTGTTGTGGCTAAAAAGGTGCCCCAACGCATGACTTGGTGACTAATTCCTCCTGTAGACATCCCAATCATGAGAATCACAAGAGGCACAGTAAAGATACTAGTAATCCAAAAACGCTGTAAAAGTGACAAAGATTTTCGCGTCTTCTCAACTACAGTATAGCTCCCCTTTTGCATCTTCATGCCACATGAAAATTCATGTTGGCCTAACTCTTGAGGTGTAAAACGAATTGTCTTCTCTTCATCCACACCGATTGGTTCTAGAATTCCTTCTTCTTCGAAGAGAATCTCTTTATAACAGTTTGAAGGTGTCACACGATGAAAGGTAATCTCAGCAGGAATCCCTTTTTGCAGTTGAATGTGGTCTGGATGGTAGCCTTTGTCTGCCGTGATACGGATTTTTTGAACACCATTTTTAAGACTTGCTTTTACAATTTCAGTCATATCATTCTCCTATTCTACAATCATCTTACCGTGCATCATATTCATGCCACAAGAGAAACCATACTCACCTGCTTCTTCAGGAGTGATTTCAACCACATATTGGTCTCCCATAGGCAGATCTGCATGCACTCCAAAGTCTGGAAAAATGATTTGATCCAAGCAAGGCGAAGGATCTTTTCGATCAAAAATAATGCGAGCAGGTTGCGATTTTTTGAGGATAATAGTTCCTGGAGTATATCCCCCCATGACTTCCACTCGAATCTCCTGATAGCCATTCTTTTGTTGAGCTCTCTTACCGTCTTCTTGAGGTTTTTTGAAAAACCAAAAGAGGATAAAAGCAATCATTCCTAAAACAACAATAGATACAAATAGATTTAACATAGCGTCTCCTTTACATACAATTACATTTGACTTCTGCCACAGCACTTGCTTTTTTCTTTGAAATGACTTCTTGCAAACCTTCTAAGTCAGCCTGAGTAAAATCACATTCCACAATCAAATCAGCCAACAAGTTCTTAATCCTACGAGAACAAACCTTGTCTTTGATATCTTGGACAAGTAAATCCCGACTTTGATCCAGAGTCAAAAGGGCTGAATAGACAAAGAACTTGCCTTCTTTTTTCCTTGTCAGACACTCTTTCTCAACCAAACGAGCCAAAAGAGTTTGAATGGTTGACTTGGACCAGTCGAACCGCTCCGCCAGAACCCTGATCAAATCGCTACTGGTCTGCTCTCCTTGCATCCAAATAATCTTCATGACCTGCCATTCTGCATCTGAAATCTGCATAATCACACCTCCTAAATCTACATTTGTCGATTACAGTTATTAGTATACCCTGAAAATCTACATTTGTCAACTATAATTTTTATTATTTTTTCGAAAAATAGAATTTTAATTCTGTAACGAGAGATTTGCAATCAAATTTTACTATATAAACTATAAAAATATGCTATACTGTAGAAAAAAGAAAACAACCACTAGGGGTGCGTAAAGCTGAGATTAACGACTGTTAGATCCCTTTGACTCAATCTAGGTAATGCTAGCTGATGGAAGTGGAAATGATAGTGAGGACTACCCAGTCTTCTATTTCCTTCCTAAAACAGACTAGCTTGTTCTTAAGAATACAAACTTCAGTTGGTTGGGAGGTTTTAGATGACTTATTTACCCGTTGCTCTAACCATTGCAGGGACTGACCCTAGTGGCGGTGCTGGCATTATGGCAGATTTGAAGTCATTCCAAGCTAGAGATGTCTATGGAATGGCCGTTGTGACTAGCCTTGTCGCTCAAAATACCAGAGGTGTTCAGCTAATCGAGCACGTCTCCAACCAAATGCTGGAAGCTCAATTGGAGAGTGTCTTTTCGGATATTAAGTCTCAGGCTGTAAAAACTGGTATGTTGGCAACTACTGAAATCATGGAGATCATCCAACCCTATCTTAAAAAGCTGGACTGTCCCTACGTTCTTGACCCTGTTATGGTCGCAACAAGCGGTGATACCCTGATAGATACTAGTGCGAGAAGCTACCTAAAAACAAACTTGCTTCCCCTTGCGACTATTATTACACCCAATCTTCCTGAGGCAGAAGAGATTGTTGGTTTCTCAATTCATAATCCAGAAGACATGCAACGTGCTGGTCGCCTGATTTTAAAAGAATTTGGTCCTCAGTCTGTGGTTATCAAAGGTGGTCACCTCGAAGGTGGTGCTAAGGATTTCCTCTTTACCAAAGAGGAGCAATTTGTCTGGGAAAGTCCACGAATTCAAACCTGTCACACCCATGGTACTGGATGTACCTTTGCTGCTGTGATTACAGCTGAACTAGCCAAGGGCAGAAGCCTTTACCAGGCAGTTGATAAAGCCAAGGCCTTTATCACAAAAGCCATCCAAGACGCCCCTCAACTCGGACATGGTTCTGGCCCAGTCAACCATACAAGCTTTAAAGATTAAGAAAAAACTCTCTAGTTCCCGCAATGCAATAAGGAAATTAGAGAGTTTTTGATTAGGAAACAATGTCATCTAGCTTTGTTAAAAAGGCTTGCGTTTTTGCCTCAATATCTTCTGCCTGCATCAAATCACGTACAACAGCTACTCCAGCTATACCCGTGCCGATAAGTTGCTCAATATTCTCTGACGTCAAGCCTCCGATAGCAACTACTGGAATGGCGACCGTTTGGCAAATTGTTTTCAAGGTTGAAATCTGCGTGATAGGTGCATTTTCTTTGGTCGTAGTCGGGAAAATGGCTCCTGTTCCCAAGTAATCTGCACCCGATGTTTCTGCTTCGAGGGCTCTTTTAACTGTTTTAGCAGTGACACCTAGGATTTTTTCAGGACCCAAGACTTTGCGGGCAACCGAAACTGGTAGTTCATCGTCGCCAATATGCAAACCTGCAGCATCGACTGCTAGACAGATATCCAATCGATCATCGATGATCAAGGGCACCTGGTAGGCATCTGTTATTTCCTTGACTTGTTTTGCCAGTTGATAGTATTGATTGGTGGTGAGATTTTTTTCTCGTAATTGGATGATGGTAACACCTGAACGGCAGGCCGTCTCAACTTTTTCAAGAAAGCTTTCCAAGGAATCTTGGTAGCGATTGGTTACCAGATATAGTCTGAGTGCTTCTCTATTCATAAATATCTCCTTTGATGGTATCTAGCCAATTTTCATCTCTTTTTAGGAGAGAGAGTTGATTGAGAACTTGGTAACGAAAATCTTCCAATCCCATTCCTTGAACAAGTATTCTCTCAGCAGAGATATTGAGATAAGAGACCGCTAGGCAGGAAGCTTCAAATGCAGTCTTTCCTTGGCTGAGAAAAACAGCTGTCAAGGCTCCAACCAAGTCTCCTGTCCCTGTTATCCAGTCCAATTCGTCACAGCCATTTCCCAATACAGCAACCTGATTCTCTGAAACGATGAGGTCCTTGGGTCCAGTGACTAAGAAAGACATACCAGGATAGGTCTGACACCAGTCTTTCAAGATTTGAAGCAAATCCTCAGTTTCTTGATCTTTATGGCTAGCATCAACTCCAACTCCATGGTGCTTTAAGCCAACAAGACTTCGGATTTCTGACATATTTCCTTTAAGGACCGTGGGCTTGTATTCTAAAAGATCTGCGACTAGATCCTTACGAATGGGTGACGCCGCTACGCCAACCGCATCTACTACCATTGGGAGAGAAGCTTGGTTTGCATAAGTAGCTGCCATACGGATTGCTTTCTCCTTCTCAGCTGACAAATGCCCCAAATTGATGAATAGGGCATGACTTTGCCTAGTAAAATCAAGAACCTCACGAGGGTCATCTGCCATGACTGGTTTGCATCCCAGAGCCAAAATGCCATTGGCTAGCATCTCACAGGAAATCTCATTGGTAATGCAGTGAATCAAGGAGCTGGAGGTTAGAGGAAAGGGATTTGTAAATTCCTGCATCAGTCTATCCTTTCACCAAAGAAATATCCCTGCACTTTTTTAAAGAATTCCTGCTTGATTAAAAATCGAAAGGCAAGAAAAGCTATGGCTGTACCAATCAAGGTCGCTCCGAAAAATCTCGGAGTATAGATAAACCAGCTGAGCTTGGCCGCAGATCCTGTAAAGAGAACCATAACAGGATAGGAAACAATGGAACCGATAACCCCTGTTCCCAATATTTCTCCTAGGGCAGAATAGTGAAATTTTCGACCGTACTTATAAAAGAGACCTGCAAGGAGGGCTCCAAAAGTAGCTCCTGTTAGGGCCAAAGGGGGAATGCCTTGAGTAGACATACGGATAAAGGCTGTGACTGTAGCCATGACCAAGGCATAGACAGGCCCCATCAAGATCCCTGCTAGGATGTTGACTACACTAGACATCGGTGCCATTCCTTCAATTCGAAAGATGGGTGTAAGGACTACGTCAAGGGCAATCATCATGGATAAAATAGTTAATTTGTGAACTTGTAGTTGGTGGTTTCTCATTTTCTATTTCTTCTCTTATTCTAAGGACTGCAAATCACTCGTCCATGTTTGGTGTTGGTAAGCCATCTCCCAAAACTTGGCTTCCATGTGAACACTGATGTGGAAGGCATCTAACATTTTTTTCTTGTCTGTCTCATCACTTTCGCGATAGAGTTGATTGACCAGCTCTCCCTCCTCTCTGATCTGCTGCTCTAATTCATCGGTGATATAGGTTTCAATCCACTGTTGATAAAGAGGATTCGGGGATGGTTTGCGATTAAGTGCCTTGCCCAAATCATGGTATAACCAAGGACAAGGCAGCAAACTTGCAAAAGCAATGCCCAAGTTTGGCTCTGCAAATTGCCGATAAATGTGAGAAATGTAATGATAGCAGGTGGGAGCGATTGGATGTTGCTCCATTTCCTGATCGCTGATTTCCAATTCCTTGAAAAATTGTTGGCGGATAAACAACTCACCCTCCACTAGACTCTGAGCATTTTGTTTCAAGAGTCTTTTCATTTCCTCGTTTGAAGTCTTATCAGCCAAGAGGTGATAGGCTTCTGAAAAAGACTTCAGGTAATAAGCATCCTGAATTAAATAATAGCGGAAAATAGAAGGTTCTAAATTTCCCTCTTGTAATTGTAAAATAAAGGGATGATGAAAAGAAGCCTGCCAAGCTTCCTTGGATAATTCCATCGCAATATCTGTAAATTCCATAATAACTCCTTTATAAAAATAGACTGGTTTGAAGCAATAAAAAGAAAAGCAGGTAGATTAATTTTGTTTTTTTAGGAATATAAAAAGTCCGATAGCTATTCTCCACCTGTGCATGTTCATCATATCCATGCGCCGACAGAGCTCTCAGATAAAGATGGCGCCACCTAAAGACTGTCATCAGAACCTTGCTGTAAATCAAGGGAGACCAAACATGCAGTTCTTGACCACGTAATAGGCAAGCTTCTTTGAGGGACTTGATTTCTTTCTGAATAAGGGGAAAGGCATTGAATACCACAATTAAGGCATAAGCCCAAGACCGTGATAACCCCTTTTGAGCTAAGTACAAAAGAAGCTCTTTTAGGGAAATAGAGGAAACAAAGACAAGACCAATACAAACGGTCACAAAGGCCCTCGTTCCAAGCATCACTGCCTGCGAAGCATCTCCGTGTAACTGAACTGCCCAGTAGTTGGCCAAAGATGGCAAAATGGCTAGTAGAATCATCCAAGCCAACATCTTAAATCGACGGTAATAGAGCATAAAGAGGATGCAAAATGCGACTACCGAAAGATTCAGAGCAATCGAAGGAATGAAAGATGTTTCCAAGGATAAAATCAGCAAGAAGAGACTGATAATCGGTGTCTGGGTTGCTACTTTGATCATACTACCTCACCTCCCCTAAAGTATCATTTTTCAGAGATGGGAGTGGTTTGCTGATGGTCACTTCTTGAAGATGGCTGAGACCCTCTCTCGTCATCTCTGTCCAATAATCAACCACAGAAATCAAAGGATCTAAACGATGGCTAATGATCAAAAAACTTCTTCCTTGATTTCTCTCCTCCAACATCCACTGACAAAAGTAGTCGCAGGCTCTATCATCCAAACCAGCAAATGGCTCATCTAGCAAGATCACAGAAGCCTTGCTGGTCAAGATGGTCAAAAGCTGAAGAATCTTTTGTTGGCCACCACTTAATTGATAGGGACTCTTATCAAGCGCCTGCTCCAGATTAAAATATCGTAAAGCTTGGAGAATCCGCTGATTTCTTTCAGAGTCTGGACTATCTAATTGCAGTTCCTCTCGCAGACTGACTCGGATAAACTGCTTCTCAGCTTCCTGAACAACACCCGTCAGTTCACGATACAAACTCTTTTTCTTTTTCAGGACTGTCCCTTTCCAAGTAATTCGCCCTTTATACTTTTGAAATTGAAGAATAGACCGAAATAGGGTTGATTTCCCGACACCATTGTCACCCAAGATACAGGAAATTCCTTGGTAGAATGTAAAATCCGCAATGGAAAAGAGGGGGCGATGATCCAGCTCACAAGTCACACGATCCATATGGTATAGTTCTGGACTAGAAGCAACTTTCTTTGAAGAAACCTGTATCATCTCAGAGCAAGGGATTTGAAACACCTCCCTTAGCTGACCGTCTCTTAGCTCCACCATATGGTCGATATAGGCTTCATAATCCGTTAAATCATGGTCACACAGGATGACTGTCTTCCCATCAAGAGCCAACTCTTTTAGAATCTCCAATATCTCGATTCTGCTCTTGCGGTCAATGGAAGCAAAGGGCTCATCCAAGAGATAGACCCTAGGATTCATGGCAAAGAGGACAGCTAGCGCAGCCTTTTGCTTTTCCCCACCTGATAGGTGATGAATGGGCCGATGCAAGATTGACTCGCAACGACATTGCCGGACCACCTCTGCTATTTTAGAATCAATTTCCTGAACGGGATGCCCAATATTCTCCAAGGTAAAAATTAGCTCTTCAAACAAGTTCTCCATGGTAAATTGATGGTTGGGATTTTGAAAGAGAATACCAACCGTCTGGACACGTTCGACGATAGAAAGCTGACTGACCTCGCTCCCATCTATCAGGACTTGACCACTATAGGGAAGAGAACTGACTTGGGCAATGACTTGAAAGAGACTGGATTTCCCTGAACCACTGCTCCCAACTAACAAGGTAAAGGCTTGCCCATGAAAAGTAAAATCAATAGGCTCTGAGAAGATTGGGGACTGAATCTCCCGTAATTCCAGGCCCATCTATGCCTTTCCTCCAGCTGCAAACTGATGATAGAGTTTGACAATGGCACGAACCAAGATGGCACAGAAGAAAAAGACGGAAATAAAACGCACCACCAGCAAGGAAAGCACAAAAGGAAGGGAGAAGGCATAGTAACCTAATTTAATGTATTCATAGACAAAGCTAAAAAGCGTAATCCCAATACTATTGGCAGTTAGAGAGAGCCAACTTTCATAACGATTCTTGGTCACAAGAAAGCCAAATTCACTTCCCAAACCTTGAACCAAACCAGACAAAAGAGCGCCTAGACCGAATTGGCTACCATAAAGGACTTCAGCAAGTGCAGCAAGCACTTCTCCAATCGTTGCACTTCCGACTCTTGGAACAAAGATAGCTGCAATGGGCGCAGCCATACACCAGAGACCAAAGAGGATTTCATTGGCAAAGGCCTGCAAACCAAGAGGGGCCAAGATCAGGGTGAGGATATCAAACAGATAGCCTGAACCCACAAAAACGCCACCAAAAAAGATAGACAAGAAAGCAAGTAAGATAACATCTTTTAACTGCCATTTTTTCAACATAAAAAACTCCTTTTTTAAAGAAAAGTGGGGCATTCAAGAAGAGCTACCAAAAGGCTTGCCGTCCAACCTATCCTCTTTTGATAAACAAAAAAACTCCAATTACAAACGAAAATTAGAGTTTAGCTTACAAGATTAGACAGTTCTTTTCGACATACGAAAAAAACCTTTTCACATTTCCCTTCGCCAGTATTAACTGTATCAGGTTCAATGGGTATCATCTCAGCTTAAAGCACCCCAAATGTCTTTATTATTTTATTACTGGACCAGTATAACAGAAATTGAAAGTCCTAGCAAGATATTTGACTGGAAAATATATTTATATAGTTTCTGATAACGATTTAATCTTTCTATACACGAAGAAAAACCTCCACATCAAGTGGAGGCAAGCTTTTTATCAATACAATTTCAAGTCACGAGGGTCAACTGGGAAGGTTGGGTTGTATGGGTTATGACGGAGTTTGAAGTGTTTGACATCCTCAATAGTCTGAGTTCCAGATAACTGCATGACTGTCTTCAATTCTGCATTCAAGTGCTCAAAGACTTGACGCACACCAACACTACCACCAAGGGCTAAACCATAGATCACAGGGCGGCCAATAGCTACCAGGTCTGCTCCTGAAGCCAAGGCTTTAAAGACGTGTTGACCGCGACGAACACCAGAGTCAAAGACAATTGGCACACGTTTATCAACTGCTTCAGCCACTTCTTGAAGTGAGTCAAAGGATGCTGGTCCACCGTCGATTTGGCGGCCACCGTGGTTGGTTACCCAGATACCAGAAGCACCTGCAGCAAGAGAACGTTCAACGTCCTCACGGCATTGTGGCCCCTTGACATACACAGGAAGTCCTGAGTATGCAGCGATAAATTCTACATCACGTGGAGACAAGCGTTGTTTAGCTGATTTGTAAACAAAGTCCATTGATTTTCCAGCACCTTCTGGCAGGTATTCCTCAACAATCGGCATGCCAACTGGGAAGACGAATCCATTGCGTTTATCAACCTCACGATTACCCCCAACAGTTGCATCTGCCGTCAAGACAATCGCTTTGTAGCCTTCAGCCTTCACACGGTCCATGATGTGGCGGTTGATGCCATCATCCTTACTAAAGTAAAATTGGAACCAATGAGGTGTCCCTTGAAGAGCTTCCGTAATTTCTGGAAGGTCAACTGTAGAGTAAGAGCTGGTTGTATAAAGAGAACCAAATTCATGCACACCACGCGCAGTAGCTACTTCCCCCTGCTCATTTGCCAATTTATGAGCCGCAACAGGCGCCATAATAATTGGTGAAGATAATTTTTCACCTGCAAATTCAATCTCTGTACTTGGATTTTCAACATCACAAAGCGTATGAGGAACGATCAGTTTGTGATTAAAGGCACGGATGTTCTCGCGTAAAGTGAAAGTATCCTCTGCTCCACTAGCGATATAACCAAAGGCAGCTTTAGGAATGACTTGTTGCGCCATTGGCTCCAAATCATAAGTGTTAATAAAATCTACAGGTCCTTCTGCATTGCTTGTTTTATATGACATAAAGTGTCCTCCTTGTTAAGTAAGCGTTTACTTTTTCTTACATAAACTATCTTACCTCTTTTTCAGAATCCTTTCAAAAATTTTGTCTGGAAATTTCAAATCACAGACATGATAAATATTTTCTATCATTGTGATAAAAAATTCATATTATCCAAACATGTCCTTTAGTGCTACAATAGCTATATTATTCCTAGATGGGAGGTTCTATTTTGGATTGGTCCATTGTTGAACAATATTTACCACTCTATCAAAAGGCATTCTTTCTGACCTTACATATCGCAGTTTGGGGAATTTTGGGTTCTTTTCTTGTTGGTCTAATCGTTAGTGTCATTCGTCATTATCGCGTTCCTATCTTTTCACAGTTAGCAACAGCTTATATAGAATTGTCACGAAACACGCCCCTTTTGATTCAGCTCTTCTTCCTCTACTTCGGGCTTCCCCGAATAGGAATTGTTCTTTCTTCAGAAGTCTGTGCAACAGTCGGACTCATCTTTTTAGGTGGCTCCTACATGGCTGAATCTTTCAGAAGCGGACTGGAAGCAGTTAGTCAAACCCAGCACGAGATTGGTCTAGCCATTGGTCTAACGCCTGTACAGGTCTTTCGCTATGTGGTTCTTCCGCAAGCGACTGCGGTAGCCCTACCGTCCTTTAGTGCCAATGTCATTTTTCTCATCAAAGAAACCTCAGTTTTCTCTGCGGTAGCCTTAGCCGATCTCATGTACGTCGCCAAGGACTTGATTGGACTCTATTATGAGACAGACATTGCACTGGCCATGTTGGTAGTTGCTTACCTGATCATGCTGTTACCCATCTCGCTAGTCTTTAGCTGGATAGAAAGGAGGCTCCGCCATGCAGGATTCGGGAATGCAAGTACTCTTTCAGGGAAATAATCTCCTGCGAATCTTACAAGGATTGGGTGTCACGATTGGAATTTCCATTCTCTCTGTCCTTCTATCAATGATTTTCGGAACAGTCATGGGAATCATCATGACCTCCCATTCTAGAGTTATTCGTTTTTTAACACGCTTTTATCTGGAATTTATCCGTATCATGCCCCAGCTGGTATTACTTTTCATCGTTTATTTCGGCTTGGCTCGAAACTTTAATATCAACATCTCAGGCGAGACCTCGGCCATTATCGTTTTTACTCTCTGGGGTACAGCTGAAATGGGGGACTTGGTACGTGGAGCCATCACTTCCCTCCCTAAACATCAGTTTGAAAGCGGACAGGCTCTGGGCTTGACCAACTTGCAGCTTTACTATCACATTATCATTCCACAGGTCTTGAGAAGATTGCTACCACAAGCTATTAACCTTGTCACTCGGATGATCAAAACGACTTCCTTAGTTGTCTTGATTGGGGTTGTGGAAGTTACCAAGGTTGGTCAACAAATCATTGACAGTAATCGCTTGACCATCCCAACAGCTTCCTTTTGGATTTACGGAACCATTCTGGTCCTGTATTTCGCAGTCTGTTTTCCTATTTCCAAACTATCCACTCACTTAGAAAAACATTGGAGGAACTAAATGTCTGAAACTATTTTAGAAATCAAGGACTTAAAAAAATCCTTTGGAGACAATCCCATCCTCCAAGGCCTTTCTCTAGAAATCAAAAAGGGAGAAGTCGTCGTCATTCTAGGACCATCTGGTTGCGGAAAAAGTACACTTCTCCGCTGCCTCAATGGCTTAGAAACCATACAGGGTGGGGATATTCTTCTGGACGGCCAGTCTATTGTTGGCAATCAGAAAAACTTTCACCTGGTTCGCCAAAAGATTGGCATGGTCTTTCAAAGTTATGAACTCTTTCCTCACCTAGATGTCCTTCAAAACCTCATCCTAGGCCCTATCAAAGCTCAGGGACGAGATAAGAAAGAAGTAACGGAGGAAGCTTTACAACTACTGGAACGTGTGGGTTTGCTCGATAAAAAAGACAGTTTTGCTCGCCAATTATCTGGGGGACAGAAACAACGAGTGGCGATTGTCCGTGCCCTTCTCATGCATCCAGAAATTATCCTCTTTGACGAAGTGACGGCTTCACTGGATCCAGAAATGGTGCGTGAAGTTCTGGAACTCATAAATGACTTGGCTCAAGAAGGGCGCACCATGATTCTGGTAACCCACGAAATGCAGTTTGCCCAAGCTATTGCAGACCGCATTATCTTTCTCGACCAAGGGAAAATCGCTGAAGAAGGAACAGCTCAGGAATTCTTCACCAATCCACAAACCAAACGAGCACAAGAATTTTTAAACGTCTTTGACTTTAGCCAGTTCGGCTCATATCTATAAAGGAGATTTTTATGAAACTACTCAAACCAATTCTAACTGTTTTTGCTCTAGCCTTTGCGCTTATCTTTGTCACAGCTTGTAGCTCAGGTGAAAGCTCTGATGCTTCATCAGGAAAAACAACCGCCAAGGCTCGCACTATTGACGAAATCAAAAAAAGCGGTGAGTTACGAATCGCCGTATTTGGAGACAAAAAACCATTTGGTTATGTTGATAACGACGGTTCTTACCAAGGCTACGATATCGAATTGGGTAACCAATTAGCTCAAGACTTGGGAGTAAAGGTTAAATACGTCTCTGTTGATGCTGCCAACCGTGCTGAATACTTGATTTCAAACAAGGTGGATATCACCCTTGCCAACTTCACAGTTACTGACGAACGTAAGAAACAAGTTGACTTTGCCCTTCCTTACATGAAAGTATCACTCGGTGTTGTGTCACCAAAAGATAAAATCATCAAAGACGTTAAAGAATTAGAAGGCAAAACTTTGATTGTTACAAAGGGAACGACTGCTGAAACTTACTTTGAAAAAAATCACCCAGAAGTAAAACTCCAAAAATACGACCAATATAGCGATGCCTATCAAGCCCTTCTTGACGGACGTGGAGATGCCTTCTCTACTGACAATACGGAAGTCCTAGCTTGGGCACTCGAAAATAAAGGATTTGAAGTAGGAATTTCTTCCCTCGGTGACCCAGATACCATCGCACCAGCAGTTCAAAAGGGTAATCAAGAACTTCTTGACTACATCAACCAAGAAATCGAAAAACTTGGTAAAGAAAACTTCTTCCACAAGGCTTATGAAAAGACACTTCACCCAACCTACGGTGACGCTGCTAAAGCAGATGATCTAGTTGTTGAAGGTGGAAAAGTCGACTAACATCTAATAAACATAACAAAAAGAAATCAGGTAATCCTAGTGACTACCTGATTTTCTATGTTTTAGGCATTTTGCCAATTTTCTTGGTCTTCTTTAAAGCGTTTTAGGAGGTCGAGTCCTTCTGGCGTGATGTAACCTTCTTCTTGGGCTAAGTGGATCAGTTCACTGTAGTTAGAAAGCGTCACCAATTTTACACCAGCATCTGCGAAGTTCTTATCTGCTTTTGGCAATTGATAGCTGAAAATCGCTACAACTCCAAGCACATCTGCTCCTTCCCGTTTAGCAGCTGCTACGGCTTCAAGAACAGATCCACCCGTTGAAATGAGGTCTTCAACAACAACCATCTTTTGCCCCTGAGCTACGCGGCCTTCGATTTGGTTCCCAGCTCCGTGGTCTTTTGGTTTGCTGCGGATGTAGGCAAAAGGCAAGTTCATCTTGTCAGCGATGATCGCTCCGTGTGGAATTCCTGCTGTCGCAGTTCCTGCAATCACTTCTACTTCTGGAAATTCTGCTTTAATAGCTTCCACAAAACCATTTTCAATCAAGCTACGAGTTTCTGGATAGGCAAGCGTCACACGGTTGTCAGTATAAATCGGTGACTTGATACCTGATGCCCAAGTGAAAGGTTCTTCTGGTTTGAGGTAAACGGCTTGGATTTTCAAGAGGTGGCTAGCGATATCTTTAGCAAGTGTCATAGTATTCTCCTTTTGTTTTTATAATCTATTTCTTTAATTTCTGTCTTGGTTCCATTCATCCTTGATAGCATGATAAGCTGCAACAGGATCCTCAGCTTGGGTAATGGGACGTCCTACTACGATATAGTCACTACCGATTTGATAAGCATCCGCTGGCGTCATGACGCGTTTTTGGTCTCCTACGGCAGTTCCCGCCGGACGAATTCCCGGTGTCAGACAGATAAAATCTGGATTGGTGGCCTGCTTGATGAGTTGCACTTCCTGAGCTGAACAAACCACACCGTCCAAGCCCGCTTCAGCTGTCTTCTTGGCATAGTGAATCACAGACTCTTGCAAGCTGGTTTGGATATTTTGAAAATCCTGCATCTGGCTTTCCGACGTTGAGGTAAGCTGGGTCACAGCGATCAATTTGGCTTGCGTCCCAAGACCTTCGCGCGCAGCCTTCATCATCTCCACACCACCAGCAGCATGAACATTTGTCATGTCCACACCAAGCTGAGACAAGACCTTCATAGCCGATTTAACTGTATTTGGAATATCATGTAGCTTGAGGTCCAAAAAGACACTATGCCCCAGTGACTTCAAATAACGGACAACTTCCGGACCTTCCGCATAATAAAGCTCCATCCCTACTTTTAGATAAAGACTTTCTTCTGCTGGGAAAAGAGATAAAAATTCCTTGACCGCCTCAAAACTAGGAAAATCAAGAGCAATAACTGGACGATGTTCACGCATACCTTTCTCCTTTTACCTTTGTAAGCTAGAGAGCATGAAAAAAGGAACCTGCCAACAGCAAGGTTCCACGAAAAATGGGTAGAGTCCACCCTTTCACCGTCTAACCTTAGCTGCCTCTCTGGACTGCTTTAAAGGTTTTTTTCTATTCTATTATTTATAGTAGGACTTGTCAAGCAAAAACTCGAAACTGGATTTCTATACCATTCAAAATCAAGAGGAAAAGTTAGTCTAACGACTCTGTGATTGCTGGCTCGTTTGGCTTTGATTTCCCTGTTCCTCTTGTTTTTTCTTTTCTTCTTCCTGTTTTTTCTTCTCAGCTTCCTTGGCCTCTTGTTTGGCTTTTTCCTCAGCCTCTTCTATCAGTTTATCCGCTATCGTATAGCTGTATACTCCAGCTTCCATATCGACTACACTCGGTTCTGACAATTGTGGCTTGATTTTGCTGTAATAAGGCAATTTCTTGCTCAATTCTGATAGGGGAACCAAAATCTCATCTGTATCCAGCATGGTAATTTTTAAAAGATCTGCTGTTGCCTTGCTCGGCGCTAATTCGATTTTCTGGATTTGACTCTTGATATCCTCACTGATGGTAGACAATCCCGTTATCAACTCTTTCACCTGCTGCTCATCGTTAAAGGTAACTGTCAGATAAGTCTCAGGCAAGTTTAAGCGATCAACAGGAGTTGACTCTACTGTACCACTAGACAGAATAGGATAATGTTCTTCACCAGACACATAATAACCGACAATATCAAATTCCTTGACCTCAATCGTAAAGTTAGTCGGAAATTGATAGTTAATCTTCGCTGATTCTATCCAATGATTGGACTTGATTCGCTTAGCGTATGTTTCCTTATCCAACAATAGAGCTAAGGTATAGTCGCTATCTTGAATCCCAGAAGCCTGTTTGATGTCATCCGCCTGCGTGTTACTATTTCCCTTAACCTCGATATTTTTGATGGTCGAAAGTGGAGTCAATAGATAGACTGAAAGAAGAAGGACCAGGACACTGGGTACCAAGATACTCACAGCTCGCCAAATATGAACAGGCGCAATTTTAGGCTTGGCAGTTTTTTCTGGTTTCTTTGTTTTTTCTTTTTTCTTCTTCTCTTTTTCCTCTTTGACTTTAGGGGCATCCTTTTGAGATTTTTCTTCTTTTTCGGATGGTTCTTCGTCTGGAACAGTTTCGTTCTGGTCGGAATCGCTTGATGACTTCTTACTTTCCTCTAACGGCTTAGAGTTTTTCCCCATTCGAGCTTGTTTTTCCTTTTCCTTCTCCTCAGCTAGGGCAGCTTCTTCCTCAGCCTTTTTTTTCAGGTATTCCTGGTTTCGTTTCTGCCATTCAGACAATTCTTTCTTAGGGCTTGATTCTTTTTTCTTATCCTTTGACATTGATATTCCTTATGATAAGTCTTTTCTTAGTAAATCGTAAAAATCCGCAAGAGATTTCAATTCAGTTGATTCCTTCATGCTAGCTTGGTACTGATCCTTGTGACTAAGTAAGTGACTGAGTTTCTCCTCCAAGCTTTCCAAGGTCAAGTCACTTTCTTGAAGTTCTTCTGCATAGCCTTTCGTAACAAAATAAGCTGCATTTTCAATCTGGTCTCCTCGACTTGCTTCACGACCCAATGGTACGATGAGATGGAGTTTCGCCATGGCCAAGAGTTCGAAAATCGTATTGGCACCACCACGAGTCACCACCACATCTGCCATCTCCATCAAGGGTTGATAGAGATCCGTCACATAATCAACACGAAAGAGATTTTGACTCAACTCATTGAGGCTAGAATCTCCAGTGAGATTGATAATATTGTAGCGCTCTGTCAGTTCTTGCTTATGATCTGTCACCAATTGGTTAAAGACACGAGCTCCCGCAGAACCACCGACAAACAATACCGTTGGCAATTTAGGATCAAAGTGGGTTTGGATATCCACCAATTCATCTGGTTCAGGAGTGTTTTGATCTGAAACCTTTGTCACTGCTCCCACATGCTCGACTTTTGCGAGACCAGCAGCCTGCTCAAATGTCGAATACATCTTGGTCGCAAATTTATAGGCAATTTTATTGGCCAAGCCCATAGACAGGTCCGATTCGTGAATAAAGACAGGCACTCCTGACACTCGCGCTGCGATAACCGGCGGTACAGAGACAAATCCCCCTTTTGAAAAAAGAGCCTGTGGACGCAGTCGTAACATAATAAAGAGCGATTGGACAATTCCCCAACCAACTTTAAACACATCCAGCATATTTTGCCAAGAGAAATAGCGACGCAACTTCCCAGTCGCAATGGAATGGAAGGTCACATCCAGACCTGACTTGAGGATTTCTTGGTGTTCGATTCCATGCTTGTCACCAATATAGTGAACTTCCCAGCCGTCTTCGATAAACTTGGGCATTAATAAGAGGTTGAGGGTGACATGTCCAACCGTCCCCCCACCTGTAAAAACTATTTTTTTCATATTATCCCTTTAACTCCGCTACTGTGTCGATAAATAGGTCGCCACGTACTTCAAAGTTAGCATACATATCCCAGCTAGCATTGGCAGGGCTGAGAAGAACCACATCTCCTTGAGTCGCGAGCTCATAAGCCTTGCGGGTCGCATCAGCAATATCTGTCGCATCTACATAAGCCACACCAGCCTTATCCGCTGCCCGTTTGACACGTTCTGCAGATTGACCGAGGATAACCATCTTCTTGAGCCCAGTAATATCTGGCACCAATTCATCAAACTCATTGCCTCGGTCCAAACCACCTGCAATTAAGATAACCTTACTGTTGTCAAATCCTGACAAGGCTTTTTGAGTAGCCAAGATATTGGTTGACTTACTATCGTTATAGAATTTGACACCCTGAATTTCATCCACAAATTGGAGACGGTGTTTGACACCACCAAAGGCTGAAAGAGTTTCCTTGATGGTTTGGTTGTCTACACCACGAAGCTTAGCTACTGCAATGGTCGCAAGGGCATTTTCTACATTGTGGCTACCTGGAACACCGATTTCACTAGCTGCCATGACCACTTCTCCACGGAAGTAGAGTTGACCATCTTCCAAATAAGCTCCATCAACCTTTTCCTGTGTTGAAAATGGTACAACAGTAGCTTGTGTTTTGGTAGCCAATTCTTTTGCCAAATCTTGGTTAAAGTTCAATACAAGGAAATCAGCTGCTGTCATCTTGTTCTGGATATTCCACTTAGCTGCCACATACTCTTCAAAAGAACCATGATAGTCGATATGAGTTGGCATGAGGTTGGTAATAACCGCAATCTCAGGATGGAATTCTTGGACACCCATCAGTTGGAAAGAAGAAAGTTCCATGACGAGCGTGTCCTTGGCTGTCGCAGTTTGAGCCACTTGACTAGCAGGATAGCCGATGTTCCCTGACAAGAGACCGCGTTGACCAGCAGCAGTTAAAACTTCCCCAATCATCGTCGTTGTGGTTGTTTTCCCATTTGAACCAGTGATACCGATAATTGGAGCATCTGAAATCAAATAAGCCAATTCCACCTCAGTCAAGACTGGAATCCCCTTTGCCAATGCTTTTTCAATCATGGGGTTGCTATACGGGATACCTGGATTTTTCACCATCAAAGCGAAATCTTCATCCAAGAGCTCCAAAGGATGCCCACCAGTGACAACCTTGATCCCATCTTCCAGCAAGCTTTGAGCAGCAGGATTTTCCTCAAAAGGCTTGCCGTCATTTACTGTCACAATAGCACCTAGCTTGTCTAGCAAACGGGCCGCAGACTCACCAGACTTAGCCAAACCTAAAACAAGTACTTTCTTATTTTTAAATTGATCGATTACTTTCATGTCTCAAACTCCATTTCTACTCCTACTATTTTACCATTTTTATGGAAATAATACTAAACGAAAATGCTCTAGTCCTCATTCTAGCATAGAAAAAGAGAGCCGTAGCTCTCTTTCTATTTATCTTCTTCTGCTCTTTTTCACAGGCATGAGCGTAATGTCTCTCAAGCTAAAGTAGGCTAGAGCCAGCATGGCGATTGTGACAAAGAATTCTGTCGGTAATTGGAAGATTTGCAAGATGGACAACATCAGCAAAATCAAGAGTGCAACAACTACAAAGACCAAGATAACGATGTTGACTGTTCCTTTGATACTTTGGGGTGTCGCAAATACATAGAGTAGTAATAAGAGTATCCCTATGATTAAATAGACCATCTTTATCTCTTTCTAGCTCTTATTCAGCTGATTTTTTCTTTTTGTTGGCTTTCTCGCGCTCTGCCTTGTTAAGGATTTGTTTACGCAAACGGATAGACTCAGGCGTTACTTCCATGTACTCATCATCGTTCAAGAACTCAAGAGACTCTTCAAGGGTCAAGATACGAGGTGTCTTGATAACCGCTGTTTGGTCCTTAGTAGCTGAACGAACGTTGGTCATTTGTTTGGCCTTAGTGATGTTAACTGTCAAGTCGTTTTCACGAGAGTTTTCACCGATGATCATTCCTTCGTAAACCTCAGTACCTGGGTTGACAAAGATGGTTCCACGTTCTTCGATAGACATGATTGAGTAAGTTGTAGCCTTACCAGCATCAATAGAAACAAGGGCACCACGGTGACGTCCACCAATTTCTCCTGGAATCAATGGTAAGTATTGGTCGAAGGTATGGTTCATGATACCGTAACCACGAGTCATTGATAAGAACTCAGTTGAGTATCCGATCAAACCACGCGCTGGAACAAGGAAGACCAAACGAGTTTGACCATTACCAGTTGAAATCATATCCAACATTTCACCCTTACGTTCAGAAAGGCTTTGGATAACAGAACCTTGGTATTCTTCTGGAGTATCGATTTGAACACGTTCAAATGGCTCACATTTAACACCATCAATCTCTTTTACGATAACTTCTGGACGAGATACTTGAAGTTCATAGCCCTCACGACGCATGGTTTCGATCAGGATTGACAAGTGCAATTCTCCACGACCTGAAACAGTCCATTTATCTGGTGAATCCGTTGGGTCAACACGAAGGGAAACGTCTGTTTGCAATTCTGCTTGCAAGCGTTCTTCCACCTTACGAGAAGTCACCCATTTACCTTCTTTACCAGCAAATGGTGAGTTGTTCACCAAGAAGGTCATTTGAAGTGTTGGCTCATCGATGTGAAGAACTGGAAGAGCTTCAACTGCATCTGTTGGAGTGATTGTTTCCCCAACGAAGATGTCTTCCATACCTGATACGGCAATCAAGTCACCAGCTTTGGCTTCTTGGATTTCACGACGTTCCAAACCAAAGAAACCGAAGAGTTTTGTAACACGGAAGTTCTTCGTTGTACCATCTAGTTTAGAAAGGGTAACTTGGTCCCCAACTTTCACACTACCACGGAAGACACGACCAATACCGATACGTCCTACGAAGTCATTGTAGTCCAAGAGTGAGACTTGGAACTGTAACGGTTCATCTGAGTTGTCCACTGGAGCAGGGATATGGTCGATAATGGTATCAAAGATTGGTGCCATTGTTTTTTCTTGATCAGCTGGATCGTCTGACAATGAAGAAGTTCCGTTGATAGCTGAAGCATACACCACTGGGAAATCAAGCTGGTCATCGTCTGCACCAAGCTCAATGAAGAGCTCCAATACTTCGTCTACTACTTCTGCTGGACGAGCTGATGGTTTATCGATTTTGTTGACAACCACGATTGGGACAAGATCTTGTTCCAAGGCTTTTTTCAGTACGAAACGAGTCTGTGGCATGGTTCCTTCGTAGGCATCTACGACCAAGACAACACCATCAACCATTTTCATGATACGCTCAACTTCTCCACCGAAGTCCGCGTGTCCTGGTGTGTCCATGATATTGATACGAGTTCCGTTGTAGGCAACGGCTGTATTTTTCGCAAGGATAGTAATTCCACGCTCTTTTTCGATATCGTTTGAGTCCATAGCACGCTCTGCCAATTCAGTACGTGAATCAAGAGTTTCAGACTGCTTCAATAATTCGTCAACGAGGGTTGTTTTACCGTGGTCAACGTGGGCGATAATCGCAATGTTACGGATATCTTCTCTTAATTTTGTCATGATTTCCTCTAATATTTAAATTTTTATTTCTAACTGAACAATTATACCACAGTCTCATTCAAAAATCACAGTTCAGCTAAGTGTAAATGTTTTCACTCTACTTTTCTAGTCAAGGCAACTCTTTTCAAAGTCAGCGACTTATGATAAGATAAGCTGGTATGCGTTTAGATAGATTATTAGCCCAAGAAAAGGTCAGTCGCAAGGCTATGAAACAGGCACTTTTGAAAAAAGAAATCCTAATCGACGATTGTCCAGCCAGCTCCCTGGCTCAAAATGTCGACACTGGATTGCAGAAATTAGTCTTTCAAGGACGACAAATCCAAGGCTACGAGCACACCTACCTCCTGCTTCATAAGCCAAACGGAGTCGTTACAGCTAGCAAGGATAAGAAACTTCCAACCGTCATGGACCTCCTTCCACCTGACATCCAGTCTGACCAGCTCTATGCTGTCGGCAGATTAGACCGCGATACCACGGGACTGCTCCTTTTGACAGACAATGGACCTCTTGGTTTTCAACTCCTTCATCCCCAGTACCATGTCGATAAATCCTATCAAGTGGAAGTCAACGGACCACTCACGTCAGACCATATTCAGTCATTCAAAGAAGGAATCGTCTTTTTAGATGGGACCACTTGTAAACCTGCTCAGCTCGAAATTCTGTCCGCAAGCCCAACAGAGAGCCGGGCCTCCATCACTATCTCTGAGGGCAAGTTTCATCAAGTCAAGAAGATGTTTCTCTCAGTTGGTGTCAAGGTGGTCTCTCTCAAACGAGTTCAGTTCGGTGATTTTACGTTAGATTCAGAACTTGCAGAAGGGCAATACCGATTCTTAAACCAAGAAGAATTAGAGATGATTAAAAAATACTTAGAAAAAAGTGGATAAAAGAAAAAAAGCTTTATGTTTAAAGCTTTTTAATCTTCTTTAATTCATGTGTAAGAAAATTCCAATAATCCAGTTAAGAGCAGAAAGAACAATACCTACAATAGATACAATTCTCTCTGTTTTAAAGTCTAAGTCAGATTCTTTTTGAAGTTCATTAGCAAACAATACACCAGTGATACCTAAACCAATACCTCCCAACGGAAATAACAAACTAAGAATGATAGATAGAATACCCACCAAAAGTGGATTTTTTTCTTTTCTTACATTTTCTAAAAATTCCTTAAAATGATTATTAATTTAGTATAGGAGACCGAGTATATCATCTTTTTCCTTGATCTTAGCTAGTCTTGACCTTCCCGTTCCAAGAATCCAATCCATAAGAAAGGATATAAATCTCAGAGAAACCTTGTTTTTTCAAATAAAGTGCTGCATTGGTCACTCGTTGTCCACGTTGATTTTCGTAGAGAAGGACAGGTTTATCCTTGCGAAGGGCTGCAAGGCTTGACTTCAACTGATTTGAAGGAATATTGCGAGCTCCGAGGATATGTTTTCTGTGAAATTCTGCTGGTTCACGGACGTCAATCAATTGCCCTTTTCGAATCAAGGCTTCAAATTCTGCATTATCCACAATCTTAGCCGCACGACGAATACGAAGGTAGTTATACCCCATCCATGCCGCCATCGCTAGTACGATTCCCCACAAAACCCAAATTGTCATAAGTTCTTATCTCCATTTTTCTCTATGTAGTCTAATTCTATCTTGTGCTCTCTACGAAGAACAGCTTCCGCCTCTAGATAGTCTAGCTTGTCCATCAGACCTGCATCATAGATCCGAGAGAGTTCGAGCTTCATCAGTTCAATATCATACAAACGCTTCCCCATGTAAACAATAATGCCAAACTGCTTGAGAAATTGCTGCACATCATAGAATGTTTTCATAGCTTTCATTCTAACAGATTTTAGACTTTTTTTCAATACTGGACCGGCTCTTTCCCCCTATTTTCTTCGTCTTCATTGCCCATTCTTCCGCAAGTATGGTACAATAAAAACATGAGAATTCAACAACTACACTATATTATCAAAATCGTCGAAACTGGCTCTATGAATGAGGCAGCCAAGCAACTCTTTATCACCCAACCCAGTCTCTCTAATGCCGTTCGAGACTTGGAAAATGAAATGGGTATTGAAATCTTTATCCGCAATCCCAAGGGCATTACCTTAACCCGTGATGGGATGGAGTTTCTCTCCTATGCCCGTCAGGTCGTTGAGCAAACTCAGCTTCTGGAGGAACGCTATAAAAATCCTATCGCCCACCGCGAACTTTTCAGCGTTTCCTCTCAGCACTATGCCTTTGTAGTCAATGCCTTTGTCTCTCTGCTCAAGAAAAGTGATATGGAGAAATACGAGCTCTTCCTTCGTGAAACTCGGACTTGGGAGATTATCGATGACGTCAAGAACTTCCGTAGCGAGGTTGGTGTCCTCTTTTTAAACAGCTACAACCGCGATGTTTTAACGAAAATGCTAGATGACAATCACCTGCTAGCCCACCACCTCTTCACAGCCCAACCCCATATCTTTGTTAGCAAGACCAACCCTCTAGCTAAAAAAGACAAGGTCAAACTAGCTGATTTGGAAGACTTTCCTTACCTCAGTTACGATCAGGGGACGCACAACTCCTTCTACTTTTCAGAGGAGATTCTTTCACAAGAGCACCACAAGAAATCCATCGTAGTCAGTGACCGCGCCACTCTCTTTAATCTCTTGATTGGTTTGGATGGTTACACCATTGCAACAGGGATTTTGAACAGTAACCTCAACGGAGACAATATCGTTTCCATTCCACTGGACATTGACGACCCGATTGAACTAGTCTATATCCAGCATGAAAAAACCAGCCTGTCTAAGATGGGCGAACGCTTTATCGAATACTTACTAGAAGAAGTTCAATTCGACAGTTGAAAAACTCTAAAACATATTTTATAATATGTTTTGGAAAATAAAAATTGGAGAAAAATGTTGAAAAAGTTAATATTAGTAAGTGCCATCGCACTCTCTATCACAGGATTGGCACAAGCATCAATATCAGCAGAAGAAAATACATCTCAATCCACATCTGCTATCAAGGAATCAACCACTAAAGAATCAAAGAAAGATTCTATCGTTAAAGAGAAAGCTGAATCAGAAACATTCCCAAAAGAAAAAACTACAGAAAAAATTAAAGAAGAACGTCCAAAAAAAGAAGGGTGGTACCAAGAAAATCAAAACTGGCGCTTTTACCAAGATGATAAGCCTGCTTTGAACTGGAAACAAATCCAAGGCAAATGGTACTACTTCGATCAAGATGGAAATCGTATTCATTCTACTATCTACAAAGTCTATGCCTTTAACCAAGATGGTGTCATGATAGAAAATAGCTGGACCAAAGTGGACAATCAATGGTATTATGCTGATTCCTCTGGACGACTTGCTCAGAACACCTGGAAAAAAATTAACGGCTCCTGGTACTATTTTGACCAAACTGGAAGCATGCTCAGCAACACTACCGTTGATGGCTACTTGCTCACAAAAGGTGGAGCTATAGCAGAAAAGGGATGGACTAAATTAAACCAAATTTGGTACTATGTCGCTCCTTCTGGAAAAATCTCGCAGGATAAATGGGAGAAAGTCAACGGTTCTTGGTACTACTTTGACAAAGACGGTGAAATGCTAAGTGCGACAACTTTCAAAGGCTACCTCTTCAACCAGAGTGGAGCTATGGCCGAAAACAACTGGGTCAAAATCAAGGATACTTGGTTCTATGCAAACGGGTCAGGGAGATATATCCAAGACAACTGGCAAAAGATTCAGGGTTCATGGTACTCTTTTGACCAGAATGGTGGAATGCTAGCAGACAAATGGAAAGAAAGCTACTACCTCAAAACCAGTGGAGCCATGGCGGAGAATGAGTGGATCTTCGATAAAGCCTACAAGAGCTGGTTCTATCTAAAAGCAGATGGCCGTTATGCAAATCGAGAATGGATGGGGGCTTTTTATCTCAAATCAGGTGGTTACATGGCGAAGAGCGAGTGGATTTACGATAACACTTACAAAGCATATTATTACCTAGATGATAATGGACATTATGTTTCAGGAACATACCAGATAAATGGTAAGAAACATTTGTTTCAAAAATACGGCCAATGGGTTTCTGAAATATCAGAAGACGTTGGTTTTACAAAAGGTCAATATAGCAATACCATCTTCCTAGATCCTGGGCATGGTGGTCGAGATTCCGGTGCCTTTTACTACAATGTCGCTGAAAAAGATCTCAATATGCAAATATATCGCAAACTTCGCGCTAAGCTAGAAGAACTGGGCTACAAGGTTCTAACTTCTCGAGACAGTGATGTCTATGTCGACTTTATCACGGAACGTTCTCGTATGGTTAATAAGACCAACTCTGATATTTTTATCAGTATCCACTTCAATGCAACTGGAAGCGCATATTCAAAAGCGAGCGGTATTCAAACCTACTCCTATAGCGATGAACCTGATTATCCAAGTAAGATTAATAAAAACTGGCACAACCATCCTGATCGCATTAGTGAAAGTAAGCGCCTTGCTGCTGCTATCCACTCCTCTCTCTTAGCCGAAACAGGGGCTAAGGATGCTGGTCAGTTAGAAAGAAGTTTTGCTGTCCTACGTGAAACAGCAAAACCAGCCGTCCTCCTTGAACTTGGTTATATGGATAATTTCACTGAAAGCCAACAAATCAGAGATAGCCGCTACCAAGATAAACTGGTCTCAGGCATCGTGAAAGGGATCCAAAAATATTACGCTGGTCAGTAAAAAAGTCTCGAGATTTCTCGAGACTTTTTTATAGCAAATGCCTAACTTTATTAGAGTTATGAATGAAAAAGTTTGTTTTTAAAAATTATAAATACTTGACAATATATATATATATGATACAATTAAAGTAATAAGGTTCGCCTTAGAAATAAAATGAAAAATTAAAGAGGAGATAAAACAATGAAAAAAGTTTTATTAACAAGTGCATTAGCATTATCAGCAATCGCTAGCGTGTCTTATGCAGCTACTGAAGTTCCATCTATCCCAGGAGTAACTGCTCCAACAACTGGAACTGTTACAGAAGCAAATGCTAAAAATAACCATAATAACCGTTTTGGTTATGCTGTTTCAAAACAGTATGACAAAGCATACAGTATTGCAGGTGCTATTACGTATCCGGCTAAGCCATATCCAGGAACAGACGGTAAACCTTTGAATGATTCAACTCGTGAGTTTGGACACAACACTCGATTTGGTGCAGGTTTCAACGCTACTAAATCAACTACTCCAGCTACTCCAGCTAAGCCAGCTACTCCAGCTAAGCCAGCTACTCCAGCTACTCCAGCTAAGCCAGCTACTCCAGCTACTCCAGCTACTCCAGCTACTCCAGCTACTCCAGCTAAGCCAGCTACTCCAGCTAAGCCAGATCCAAAAGCAATTCCAGGTGTAACACGTCCAACTACAGAAATTGTTACTGAAGCAAATGCTGCTAACAACCACAACAACCGTTTTGGTTATGCTGTTTCACCACAATATAAAGATGCTTACAGTGTATCAGGTGCTGAAACTTATACATCTGCTCCAATTGAAGGAACAGATGGTAAACCTTTGAATGATGCAACTCGTGAGTTTGATAACAACACTCGCTTTGGTGCAGGATTCAATAAATAATCTAAGTTATTTATCAATTTTTATTAGCTTTTAATAAGTTAATAAAAAGAGAAAACCGGTTTGGTTTTCTCTTTTTTCTTTTTACTAGATAAAATCTATTTGTTTAACTATTTTGTTTAGGAAAATTTATGTATATACTTTAGTGAAATTTTGGAAAACTTATTCTACTTTCACATCTTTTTCTGGAAAGAGAAATCCAATTCCCACACAAGCTAGCACACCGGCACCAATCACCAAACCACTTGAAATTGGCAAGAGATCAAAAATAGCATTTGCAATGATAAAGGCAATGATCAAGCACATCAAGCTAGCCTTGTAGTCTTTTTTCAAAAAGTTTTCTAGCGTAAAATAGAGGAACAATCCTACCGGAATGAGTGACCAGAGGTTGACATCCAAACTTGGCCAACCAACAGAACCGAAATACAATACTAGCACTGCTGCTACTAAAAATACAAGTCCTAATAATTTTTTCATTTTTTTGTCTCCATTTTCTTTTTTTGTCTTTTGAGTTGTCTGATACTGACCCCTCACGTCCCTTACATGAATCATTATAGCAGAGGAATTTTTCAAGAACAAGCCCTTTTGCCTATCTGGTCAATATCTCTGTCTAAGTGGTTGAATAGTCGTGATAAAAGAAAAAGAAGCCCTAATGGGCTTCTTGATTCTGCCGATTGCAACAGTATTTTTGAACGAATACAACCTAGTTTTTCTTTTCCTTTGACTCTAGAGAAGATTTGATTGATTCACGGTCTGCTTGTAGTTGAGCTAAGTTCTTTTCTGCTTCCTCAAGTTTACTGGTATCTGGTTTCACACGATAATAAACATTTTCTGGTTTCATTAACATCGATCCATACTCTTGCCCAGAAAGTAGTCTTTCCTCAGCATGATTGCTTTTATCCGTAATCTTTCCGTCATCAGCGGGTTGCATAACAACTCCACTTGGCACAGCTACTACTACAAATCCTCCAGCAACAGAATCTTTTACCCATGCACTGATAGACGCTGTCTCAGGGTTACGACTATCTTGTCCTTTTGATACCTTTAATCCAACTACAGATTCGTACTTTTGATCATTTGTAAACCAAGTCGCACGTACTTCTCCAGAATCATTAATAATGTATTCATTACCAGATTGACTACGCCAAGTACCTTCTAAACTAGACAAGTCATTGTTCTTAATTGCTTCAATATCTAATTTTGGAACAGCAGTTTCTTTCTTGAACTTGCTAACATGTGCTTCTGCTTCCGTAATTTTGGTATCTAAAGCAGTCAGTTGATCCTTGAGTTTCTGAATTTCCTCTTGCTTATCCTTATCAGTCTCATCTGTTTTTCCTTGGCTTGTAGACGATTGACTTGTTGACTCTGTAGTTGAAACAGCAGACGATGCTCGATTTGACTCTTTCTTTCCAATCAGAGAATGTGAGAAAACACTTACTAGGATTAGAGCAACCAAAATACCGAGGACTAACCCAATATAGATTTTGATGTTTCTAGTTCCTCTCGCAAACTTTTTAGTTGACTGCGCCTCTGCTAATTCTGATGCAGTCGGCTTGCGGCCATTCGCCTCCTCAAATTGTTTTACCCATTCTTTCTTATTCATAATTCTCTCCTTTTTGATTTATATTCAGCCAAGCTTACGAGACTTCATTCGTTATTATCCATGGATTTTTATAATTTTTAGAAAACCTATGCAAAAAATGTTAGAATGATTAACAGCCTATAGTCCTCTAAAACGGAACAAAAACAAGCTCTTATTAAAATATATTATACCACAAAAATATAAATTTTAGTTTTTATTTATAAGCAGGAGTTTCAGACGTTAAATAGAACCTACCTCAAACGTTCCACCTTTCCTATAGTTACAAAAAAAGAAGCCCGCTTGGACTTCTTGATTCTGCCGATTGCAGGGCTTGAACCTGTGACCTACGCGTTACGAGTGCGTTGCTCTACCAACTGAGCTAAATCGGCGATTACCCTTTTAGTATAGCACTCTGAGAATAGATGTCAAGAAATTTTCGTCTCCATTAGAAAAAGCCTGTCCTGAGACAAGGCTTTGAGGTTCTTCCTTTTACGAACCCGCACTTTCGTAGGCATCTAAGCCCCTGTCCCAGAGTCTCAAAGAAATTGCAAAGAAGACAAGGGAAATCACAATTAACCCACCAATGTTAAAGAGCCCGTCTTTGTCCTGCAAGAAGTAGCTAGCTGGATAGTAGGCTGTAAAGGCGAAAGGTACGATAAAGCTAATCAACCAACGAAGAAGAGAATTGTAAATGGAAATCGGATACTTGGCAAAATCATTAAACATATAAAAAATGTAAATCATAGCACCTGACTGCTTGGTCCAAAAAGCGATACTGGCAGTCGCGATTTTCAAAGAAGTATAAATCAAGGTCGCAAAGGGGATACAGACTAGGAAAAGCAGGAATTTGGGAAGAGTCCAAGCAATGCTTGATACTGTTGTCGCTAGTAAAATGCCACCGACCAATAGTTCGCCCAAGGCATCAATCTGAAAGGTCTCGACTAGGATGTGGAAGAGCGGATTGATAGGACGAGTCAGATACTTATCAAACTCACCTTTTCTCACTAAGCGTTGCCCCAGTGCCCAGAGATTATCAAAAAAGAGATGGTCCAATCCCTTGGGAATCAAGGAAAAACCATAGATAAAGGCAATTTCTTGAAAGGTCCAGCCTTCTAGCGAGGGAATGTGTTGAAAGATGACATTGAGAAACAAAAGATTCAAGCCTTGGGTCAGGAAAACACCTAAAACACCAACCACAAAATCAACCTTGTATTCCATGATTTGCTTGATGTATTGCCTGATAAAAATCAGATGCATGCGTTGATATTTTTTCATACTAACCTCCCTGAATGGTGATGAATGACTGGACTCGTTTCCAAATTAACTGTGACAGGCCCACCATCACTAAGAGCCAGAAAACCTGTAGCAAGATAGCTTGAAGAATCTGATTGGCATCGTATTTCCCAACAATGATCATGACTGGAGTGTAAATCAAGGATGAAAAAGGCAAGAAGGACAAAACATCTGAAACAAGCTTTGGAAAGAAAGCCAAGGGAATCAGACTTCCAGACATAAAGGCCACTATGGAAGTCTTGAGTAGATTGGAACCCCAAAGATTCTTAAACACAAAGGCTGAAAATCCAAAGCAGATATTAAAGAAAAAGTTAATCAGATAGGCCAGCGTTAAGCTAAAAAGATAAAGGACCGTTAATCCTAGCACTTCTACAATCCCTTGCCCCGATAAGACTTTCATCAAAACAATAACACTTAAAAATGGCAGTCCAACAGAGATAAAAATCAACCACTTGGAACCAAGCTCGGTGAAGAGATATGAGGCCGCAAAATGCACTGGTCGCAGCAAGCGCATGATAATGGAGCCATCCTTGACCTCCTCCCCAATCATAAAAGAAGAATCCGACCTAGTCAAAAGATTGGTCACAAAACTCATGATGATGTAGAGGGTAATATCCGCCATACTGAAACCCTGGATCAAAGACTCCTGCGAGGAATCAAAGACTGCCTTCCAGAGATAAAAGGCCACAAAGGCCCCCATGACATCGCCAATCCGATAAAGAATAAAGTTGACTCGATAGGTAATCAACTCCTGAACACCTGCATTGATAAAGGGTTTATAACGTCTCCACAATTTGACCATCTTAGAGCTCCTTTCGGTAGAAGCGACGGATAATATCCTCGATATCCGTATCCACCATCTTCAAATCGCGAATTTCAAAATCAGACAGGGTTTGCTTGATAATATCGGCCGACTGGTAGCAGGAACTATCGAATTCAATATTGAGGCTGTTTCCTTGTCTATCAATAGTCATATCAGACATGCCTTCATAGTGAGAAAGGAGATGACTTTGACCTGGCACCAGTTCAAAAGAAAGAGTCTTCATCTTGCCAAAGGTTTCCTTGAGCTGGCTCACCGTTCCATCAAAAATCTCTTGCCCCTTATCAATCATAAAAATCCGATCACAAAGTTGCTCAATGTCGCTCAAGTCGTGAGTGGTCAAGAGAATAGTGGTCTCTTCCTCTTGATTGATCTGAGTAATGGCCCGACGAATGTTATCCTTAACGGAAACATCCAAACCAATGGTCGGTTCATCTAAAAAGAGAACTTTAGGATTGTGGAGCAAGGAAGCCGCAATGTCCGCCCGCATCCGTTGGCCAAGTGAAAGAGTTCGCACAGGGTCTTTGATAAAGTCCTTCAAATCCAAGACTTCATTCAAAAAGTCCATGCGCTTATGGAATAGCGAGTCTGGCACATCGTAAATCTCTTTTAAGACCGTGTAGGTCTCTTGCAGAGCCAAATCCCACCATAGCTGAGTACGTTGGCCAAAGACCACCCCAATATCTTTGACATAGTCTTGACGATTGTTCTGCGGAATCTTGCCGTTAATCCGACAAAAACCAGATGTCGGTTTCAAAATCCCTGTCAGCATTTTGATGGTTGTTGACTTCCCAGCTCCATTGGCCCCGATAAAGCCCAAAATTTGGCCCTTGGGTACCTCAAAAGTCAAATCCTTGACCGCTTCAAATGTCTGCTTTTCAGGATGAATAAAGGAGCGCAAAGCCCCCTTCAAGCCCGGTTCCTTTACTGTCTTCACAAAATTTTTCTGAAGATGTTCCACTTCTATCATTGCCATGTCTATCTCTCTGTCGCAAGGAATAGCAACATTGTATTTTTGACTACAAAAATTCTAAATCCTTACTTTTACTCCTTCTACATTTTATTATTACAGAAAGCTTTATACCAACCTATTATAGTCCAATAAAAAATGGAATGCAAGCGTTTGCCTACAGATTATGAAATTAGAGATTTCACTCTTAAAATAATACTTTTGAATCAAAAATTCTGGTTTGATAATTTCCCTAGAACACCAAAAAACCTGCCCTTAGGGGCAGGTTACGAATTGCAAAAAGCAAACTATTTTGATCAATATGATTCACTATTTAATCAAAGAACTAATCTTTCATAATTCTTTTCACAATCCCATTTCTATCAATTAGAAAACAATCTGGAAAGGTCATTTGCTCCCATTTTTCATAATCAAAACTGGAATCAAAGTGATGTAGTAGTATTCCTATCAAATTCCCGTGTGAACTAAGTAAAATCGTTTTTTCTGAGTATCTTTCTTCCAATTCCATTAAGAAATTTAGTACTCTAGCTAGTGCATCTTGATTTGATTCCCCTTCTGAAAGAGATTCACTGGGATTTTGCCATAAATATCTAATACTGTCTTCAAACTCAGAATCTTTTATAAAGGTTGAAGATAATTTTCGCTCTCGTAACCGATTATCAAGAACTATTTTATCAAATTGAATTGGCGAGCTATTAATCGTTTCAAATGCTCGTTTATAAGGACTAGAAAAATAATGATCAATATTAAAAGAATTCAAAAACTCTAACTGATCAAGAGATGAAAATCCTTTTTCTGACAAAGTTCTATTAAAATCATCACTTGAAAATTTTGAATGAGCATGTCTAAGTAAAATATAAGAATTATTCATAAGTCATTACCTTTCAATTATTGTCATCAGTCTAAAATTAAAATGATCTCTAAACCATCAATTACTCTTTAAAAAATCTTCAATCTGAGAAACTATTTCATTACTTTGATAATGATAGAGGTCATGAGGCGCATCCATATAGATAACTTGAACATTAGACTGGTCGCTTGCAAATCTCTCTGCATAACGTTGCCACTCAAATTGGCTAAAGCTAGTACCATCACCATTAGAAACCATTAGTAAGGCCGGAATTTTCGGATTAATGTTTGAAGGAACTTTCTTGGCATTTTCCTTTACCGTTTGGGATTCATGAAGCATGGCTTGTGACATCAACTGCTTATAAGCTAGAAGTTTATATTGTTTTCGTTCACTCTCAATCAGAGTTCGATTTTTTATATAAAAGGATTCAGGGAAATAACGTAATAACCCAATCTTACTGCTCCAATAGGCCAACGTAAGCAAGGCCTGATTATCCTTTAAATTCTCATAACTGGCTGGCAGTGCCCAATCCAGACCAATCAAGGCTTTCACTTCATCAGGATACTTCTCCTGCCAAGCCAAACTCTCTAGACTAGCCATGGAATGAGACAGAATGATAAACGGCCCTGTGATATTTGCTTGCGAAAGAGCTTGGCGAGTCTCAGACAAAACCTCCATCACATCTCTTGAATGATTGCTATCATCACTATAACCATATCCCGCTCGCTCCACGATGACTACCTTATACCGTTTCGATAAGGATTCCGATACATTTTTAAAGTCCAATATGGGAGAAGCAATACCAGCACCTGAGAGAACTACTATAGTCTCAGGTCCATCCCCTTCAACGTAAATATTTATTTGATGTCCATTGACAAGAACTTGTTGTCCCATAGGTGATAGTGAGGCTTCTTCCTTTTCCAAACTGATACGGTGAAAGATGAATGTAGCGAGTAAAAACAAAAGAATGAAACTAAGAATGCCAAGAAACCATTTTTTCAGTATTTTCATAGCATTATTGTACAAAAAATAGAACCTTTTAGCAACTTAAGATTGGTTCTTCTACAGTATATTCGCTATATATCCAGACACAAAAAACCCACCCAATGGGCAGGTTTCATCTGTATTGTTCAGCTAGATTATGCTTTACCTTCTGAACCGAATACGTCGATACGTTCTTCAACTGATGCTTGGATAGCTTTTACACCGTCAGCCAAGAATTTACGTGGGTCGAAGAGTTTTTTCTTGTCGTATTCTGCTTCGTTTGCTTCGTAGTCACGAGCAAATTTACGAGTTGCGTTAGCGAATGCGATTTGGCATTCAGTGTTAACGTTAACTTTCGCAACACCAAGTTTGATAGCTGCTTGGATTTGGTCATCAGGAATACCTGAACCACCGTGCAATACGATTGGGAAGCCTGGAAGAGCTTCTGTCAATTTCTTCAAGTGGTCAAGGTCAAGACCTTCCCAGTTTGCTGGGTAAGGACCGTGGATGTTACCGATACCAGCTGCCAAGAAGTCGATACCAGTTGCAACCATTGCTTTAGCGTCTTCGATTGGAGCCAATTCACCTTTACCGATGATACCGTCTTCTTCACCACCGATAGTACCAACTTCAGCTTCTACTGAGATACCTTTAGCGTGTGCTTTTTCAACAACGTCTTTAGCCAATTTAAGGTTTTCTTCAACTGGAAGGTGTGAACCGTCAAACATGATTGAAGTGTAACCAACTTCGATACACTCAAGTGCATCTTCGTAGTGACCGTGGTCAAGGTGGATAGCTACTGGTACAGTGATACCCATTGACTCAACAAGGTTAGCGATCAAGTTGCGAGCAACTTTGTAACCACCCATGTATTTAGCAGCACCCATTGAAGTTTGGATCAAAACTGGAGCTTTTTTAGCTTCTGCTGCACGCAAGATAGCTTGAGTCCACTCAAGGTTGTTTGTGTTAAATCCACCAACTGCATAACCGTTGTCACGAGCTGCTTGGACAAATTTTTCTGCTGAAACGATTGCCATTTGTCAGGCCTCCTATATATTTTTTGGGACATCCCATTTACATTGTTCATTTTATCACTTTTTGATAAAAAAAGCTAGTTTTTCCCATACTTTAGATTGAATTTCTTCCAATCCAATCAATGTAAACCCTTTCTTCTCCTTAGTCCTGAGTGACTTTGGGATAACGTATGAAGAAGGTCAAGCGATCATCTTGCATCTCAAAATGATAAGGTAATTTCTCATGTTCTAATAAACTTTTGACCACAAAGAGTCCCATTCCTGAACCCTTGGCCTTGCGACTAGCATTGTCAGAAAAAGACTGGACCAGTTTTTCTTGTTCTTCAGGACTACAGCTATTCTCGATAAAGAGCTCCCCTTCTCTCTCTCCGATACGGACCAAGCCGCCTGGAGAGGAGTGCTTGATAGCATTGCTGATGAGATTAGATAGGATCAACTTCATCACAGAAGGATTTATGTAAGCCTGCTGACGGGTTAGGCTAATGTCTACCTGAAGTTCTCTATCCTTGGCGAGTAAAGCATAATCCTTGACCAAACTTTGCGTCATCTGGACTAGGTCAATGTTCTCCTTCTCCTCTCGCAATTCCTGAACAGAAGAAAGAGACAGTATCTGGAGAACGTGGTGGCTGAGGTCATCCACAATCCCCAAGGCAACTCCAAGATAGTGATCTCTATCCTTATAACGTCCGACATTTTCTTTCATATTTTCGATTAGGATTTTCAAGCTAGCTAGTGGAGTTTTCAATTCATGAGAAGCCCCTCGTAGGAACTCAACCTTCATCTTCTCCAGCTGGAGAATAGCTTCATTCTTGTCATGCAAGTCCGCAATGACAGTCAAGAGATGCTGGTAAAGGCTATTGATTTGATCCTTGAGATCACCTATCTCATCCTTAGAATCCACACGCAATCGCACTTGGGCATCTAAATCCATCATCCGACGGGTCACCCGCTTGATTTCCAAAATCGGTGCAACAATGGTCCGAGCATAGATGTAGGCCACCAAAAGAGAAATCAGAAAGGATGCCAACAAAGTATAGGGAAGAAACTGGAGACTGATCTGCTCTGCTTCCTTTTGCAAATCCATGGACGCTAAAAACTGGAGAGTCATAGTGCTACCATCTTGCGTCTTCACCTCACGCTCCTCAATAAAGAGGGAAGTGGTCTGGCGATTCGCGTCTAGTGGAAGATTGTCCTTGACCTCTAACTTGTCCTCAGTCATCTCTCCCTTGACAGCTCCTTTGATATCGCTGCTCTGGGAATACAAATCCAACACTTGCTCGATACTTTGCCTATCCTTTCCTTCTAAGGACTGGGCAATGGCTGTCGCTTTCTGACCAATGGTTTCCTGACGGTGGCTTAGATAAGTAGAGGGAAAGAGAAAATAAATGGCTAAATGAAGACAAATAACCAGAACACTAAAAATCGAGAAGGTATAGCTAAAAATCTTTGTAAATAAACCTGTTCGTTTCATTTTCGCTCCAATTTATAACCAACATTGCGCACCGTGAGGATGCAATCCAAGTCTAGCTTTTTCCGCAGTTCCTTGATATAGACATCAATGACACGATCAAAGGGAACCTCATCTGTCGCCTTCCAGACAGCATCGATAATCTGAGAACGAGTCAAGGCCCGTCCTTCATTTTTCACCAGATAGTCCAGAATTTCCAACTCTTTGGCATTAATGGCAACTTCTTGACCTGCGAGGCTTGCACTGTAACTCTCAAAGTCCACCTTGGTATCCTTATAAGAGAAGACTCGTCCTGTATCGTAGTAGCGCTTGAAAATCGCATCCACCCTCACTTTTAAGAGGGAGAGGGAGAAGGGCTTTTCCAGATAACCGTCTGCTAGAGAAGCAAAAGCACTCATCTTGTATTCTTCATCCTGAAAGGCGGTTAACATCAGGACAGGGACCTGACTGGTCTTACGAATCTCCGCTAGAACTTCTAGACCATTGAGCTTGGGCATCTGGATATCCAGCAGTACTAGAGCAACTTCATAGCTGGAAAATTTTTCCAGAGCTTCTTGACCGTCTGCTGCCTCAATGGTTTCATAACCACAATCCGTCAAATAGTCACTGATTCCCTCACGGATCATCTCTTCATCTTCTACAATTAAAATTTTCATAGAAAAAACGTTTCACATTCCTTTAAATTTCTTGTAAATCTTCTCTGTTTCATCCTGATAGGAAGAGTCCTTATACTCAATGAAAACCAAAGAGCAAACTAGGAAGCTAGCCGCAGGCTGTACTTGAGTACGGCAAGGTGAAGCTGACGTGGTTTGAATTTGATTTTCGAAGAGTCCTTATCAAGACAAAACAGATAAAAATGCTACCTATATTATACCCCATTTAGGGGAGAATAGGTAGCAAGTTTTTTATTCGCTATCGAGCAAGAGCTCTTTTGGTTGTTTTCTGAGGAGATTGCTTGAAGCAAGAGCCATAACGAGAACCACTAGAACCAAAGCAAGGACAAAGACGATGATGAAGTCTGATGTCTGAATGGAAATGTCTAGGCTCGACAAGGTCTTGCTAAAGCCATCTACTTCTGCACCACCACCAAGGTTAGAGGCTTGAGCAGCCTTGCTGGCTTGCTTGGCAACACCTGAAGTGACATTGGCAAGAACAGTATTTCCGATGGCACGAGCTGTGTAGTTGGCTAGGAAGTAAGCAGAAACAAGAGCAGGGATGGCAATCAAAATAGATTCGGTGATGAATTGCCCCAAGATACTTGCCTGCTTGAGACCGATAGAGAGGAGGATTCCCACTTCCTTGCGACGGGCGTTGATCCAAAGACTGAGCAAGAGTGCAAGGAGAAGAACTGAGAAGCTCAAGCTACCCCAGAAGAGGAGGTTGGCCATCTTGTACATACCAGAAATGGATTGCTCTAGAGCTGGGTAGTTAGAGGAGCTCTTCACAAGTGTGTAGCTCTTCCAGTTGATACCACTGATACCATTCAACTCTTTCATGACGTCATCCAAGTTCTTGTCTGCTGTTACAAAGAAGGTTGCGTCCCCATAAATAGCTGTGTCTTCTGTGTATCCATAAAGTTTTGCAGCAGTGTGAATGTCTGTGATAGCTGTGTTTTCATAGAGTTCTTGTGAGTAGGTTACTGCAGACTTATTGTGCCCATCAAAGAGTCCCTTGATTGTAACTTCTACTGTTTCCTTGGCACCTTTTTCATTGTCTGCATCGTAGATATTGGAGTCCAGTTTGACCTTATCTCCGACTTTCCAACCGTGTTTGGCTGCCAAGTCCTTGTGCATGAGGATCTTGTCTTTGTCGTCGTTGGTTAGGTGCTCACCTTCAACCAGCTTATATGAGCCAGAGACAAACTTATCTTCTTTAGAGGAGTCATTGACACCTGTAATCATCAAACTACTTCCAAAACGCTTGGCACGGTCAGCAGTGAGATTTTTCTTGGTTTCTGGTGTTTCGATGAGGTCATATCCAGTCAAATCTCCGATAGCATTGATTCGTTTAACATAAGACTCGATGGCCTTATTTTCGGTGATTTTTTTGATATCCTCACCCTTGATATTCCCAGAACCACGTGGCGTTCCTTGATTGACGCGACGATTGATTTGCATGGAGAAGCTATTGGTGATATTTTTAAAAGTCTCCTGAGAAGCCTTGGCAGTAGCTCCCTTGATCGACAAGCCGACCAAACTCAAGCTCGCCATGAGGAGAATAATCAGGAAGATAACAATCGATTTGAAAAACTTCCTTGTAACATAGGCAAATGCGTTGTGTAACATAGGTTCCCTTTCTAGATTTGATTTCATAATGCTATCAAAACAAGTTCATCTTATTTTGTAGTATTGCGAGTTTCAGTCAGTTTCTTATCCTTCAATTCAAGTGTAATATCTGATGCTTGTGCCACTTCTTTACTGTGAGTGACGACGATCACACATTTACCTGTTTTCTTGGCAAGTGATTTGAGCAGTTCGATAATATCTCCGGCAGTTTTAGGGTCCAGATTTCCTGTTGGCTCATCAGCTAGAATAACTGGAGCTTCTGATACCAAACTGCGAGCGATGGCCACACGTTGCTGTTGACCACCTGATAACTGGAGAACGTTCCGCTTGATCTGACTTTCATCCAAACCAAGCTCAAGAAGTGTATCCTTGCTTGCTTTTTTGTTGACCAAGCGGATATTTTCCAGCGGAGAAAGATAATCTATCAAGTTATAATTTTGAAAGACCAGGGAAATATGGTGCATGCGATGGTAAGAATACCCCTTGTTCCGAATGTCCTCTCCTTGGAAAAGGATAGAACCTTCAACAGGGCTATCTAGACCAGCCAGTAAGGACAAGAGAGTGGATTTTCCTGCTCCTGACTCACCAATGATACTATAAAATTTTCCGGGTTCAAAATTATACTTGATCTGATATAAAACTGCTTCAGCAGTGTTCTTATAACGGTAGGTAACATCTTGCAATTGTAATAAAGTCATGATTTCTCCTTCTTAACTAATAGATGATAAAATTTCTTTCGGCGATTTTCTAAATAGAAATACGAAACAAAGGGCTACTGCTAAGCAACCAATCAGGAGCAGAAAGACATAGGATTCTGCAAAGGATAGGAGACTGGTTGATAGACCACTTGCTTTGGCCAGCGTGTCCTGTAAGGTTGCCTGGTCTCCACTGGCTAGTACAGTTTGGAGTAGATAGGATGTGATGGCATTTCCAGCGATAAAGGATGGAAGCAAAGCTCCGAGAGATACCAAAACTACCTCTAAACAGAATTGTAGGAAGATTGAACTCTTGCCTTTTCCAAGTGCCAGAAGAATCCCCACTTCGTAGACCCTTTCTCTCAGCCAGAGGGACAAGACCAAAATCAAAGCTCCTGCTCCTGCTATCAACATCCCATAAAGGAAGATGGTGAGGAAGGTTTGGAAGGTTGCCACTGAGTCTTTGATTTGTTCAAAGGCCTTGTTTTCCTTCTCGACTTGGTAGCCTTGACTTTCTAAAGCCAAGTTTTCCACCTGCTTCATGAGTCCGTCCATTTCCTTAGGATTTTCTACATAGAAGCGCGCTGCACTGACCTGCGGTTCACCATTTCCCAGAAGGGTTTGGCTGCTTTCATAGTCTGTAAAGACCTGGTTTTCACTGAAGTCAGAAGACAAGCCTGTGAATTTCTCTTGTTTTTTACCAGAAAAGATGCCGACAATTTCAAAATCAACTGTTTGCCCCTTTCCAGCTTCGGACTGACCAGCATCCAAGCGAATCTTGTCGTGAAGCGAAAGACCATTCTTCTTGGCCAACTCTTCGTGGATGAGGATTTTCTTGGAGTCCCCTTTTTGAAGGTGTCGCCCTTCTTTTAGATTGAAAGCCGAACTGGTAAAGGTGACATCCTTGGATGAATCCTCGAGAGCCGTTAAGCTAACCAAGTTCTTGTCTGCAGCTGACAAATCATCACGTTCTACGCTCTGCTCACCACTCACCGCTTCCTTGTCTTTCAGTTTTGCGACCGTCTCAAGTTCAGGAGAGACATTTTCCAGTCCCTTAATCTTGCTCACGGATGCTAGGTCCGACAACTTGAAGGTCTGTCCATTTTCTATCTTTTTGATAGAAAAAGATGTGTTGAGTGATTTGTAAAGATTGCTTTCTACTGTTTTGTTGGACTTCATCAGAGTCAAACAGGCTGAAATTCCTGCTAAAAGGACAAATAAAATCAGAAATAAAATAAAACTTCTCAGTCGTTTTCTGCTGACATAAGCCCAAGCTCTTTGGATTGGATTCATTTGTCACCTCCATGTTTGTAAGACTATTATAAAATCCAAATATGAAATGTTTATGAAATCAAAAATTTTTTTTGATTTATTTTTTGAAAAAACAAAAAAGCTAGCAAACGCTAACTTTTCTTCATATATAAGGATAAATAGTACCAATCAAAAATCTACTTCATTTTAAAAATGATAGTCACATCTTTCTGATTAGTATTTTTCCATTTCCTAAGTTCTTCATTTTCTGACTAGTGTTTGAGGATATTCTTGATAGAATGAAATAGTGAACTCAGTTTAAATGTTCTGATACAATGAACTGTTCTTGATGCCAATATTTTTCTATACACGAAACGTAGCCTCTAGTCTTCTTTGTAAAAACAAAAAGAGCTAGCCAAAGCTAACTCTTACCCTATGCGGAGAGAGGGACTTGAACCCTCACGACCTAAAGCGGTCACAGGATCCTTAGTCCTGCGCGTCTGCCAATTCCGCCATCCCCGCGTCGATTACTTTACTAGTATATCAACTTTCAAAATCTTTGTCAACACTTTTTTCAGATTTTTTTCATTTTTCCAACCGGCTTATAGTTCAATTTCAGCAAGGTTTTCATCCAGTAATTTTGCTCCCAATGTGTTCTTAAAATGCCCAAGAGCAAACAGATGATTTTCTGGCCAAATAGAGGCAACCGCAGGTTTGACAACTTCAATGTCATAACCTAAATTGTAGGCATCAATAGCCGTATGAAGGACACAAATGTCAGTCAATACACCGGTCAAAATGACCGTATCTACCCGACGTTCCCGCAAACGGATATCTAAGTCCGTTCCTGAAAATGCTGAATAGTGACGTTTGTCCATCCAAAAGACGCGACTATCCGCCTCATGCTCAGCATAAAAGTCAGCTAGGGGGCCATAAAGGTTACGACCACTAGTTCCGATGATGTTGTGTGGTGGAAAGAGCTTGCTTTCTGGGTGGAATGTATCCTTCTCTTCATGAGCATCAATGGTAAAAAAGACATAGTCTCCACGATCAAAAGCTAATCTGGTTGCCTGATCAATGGCTTTTGATATTGCTTGAGCGGGAGCGCCAGCAGTTAGCTTTCCATGGTCTGCTACGAAATCCTCTGTATAGTCAATCGAGATTAAAGCTTTTGCCATTAGTAGTCCCTCTTTTTCACTTCCTCAAAAATATCACTAATTAGAACTTTGAGATAAGTCCCCTTCATTCCTAATGAGCGACTCTCAATAATTCCCGCTGACTCCAGTTTACGAAGCGCATTGACAATCACTGAGCGTGTAATGCCAATACGGTCTGCAATAACAGACGCAGTCAGCTGCCCTTCATTTCCATCCAATTCAGCTAAAATAGCTGATACGGCACGAAGTTCTGAATAGGAAAGGGTGTTGACCGCCATGGTAACAGCCGTACGACGGCGAATATTTTTCTCATCTTCTTCACGTTGAAAGTTCAATAGTTGAATTCCCACAACCGTGCTCGCAATCTCGACAAGAATCAAATCTTCATCTTCAAATTTCTTATCATTGCGCCAAATGATTAACGAACCTAGGCGAATCCCTGATACATGAATCGGAGCAATAGTTGTCAACCCATCTGGAAAGTCCGCACGGCTCTCCACAGGGAAAATGGTCAAATCATGTTCAACAGGAAGATTTGCTTCCGTATCATAAATCATGTTCGCCCCTTGTACATAGACCTCAGGGAAGGTTTTGGTTTGGAAGAATTGTTCTACACGGTCATTATTGGTCTTATAACGCATAAAGTAGCCCAAGAGACGTCCCTTGTTATTCACAATACAAGCGTTACAGTCAATAATATCAGCTAACTGGCGTGTGATCGCATTGTAAGGAAGTTCATCTTGGAGTTGCTCCTCAGAGCGCTTTAGAATAGACGTGATTTTTCTTGTTTTTTCTAATAAATGTGCCATTTTTTACCTCGCATATAATCGCTTCCATTATAACATAGAAAAGTCTTTATTTCAATAATTATCTGAAAATTGCTTATTTAATTGCAATTTTGAACAGCAAAAATATTTTAGAAAAAAAAAGCGATTTTTTTATTGACATCCTATTTTATTTTTGATATTATAACATTATAAGAAGATGACATGATAAATCCCTTTCCGTTTCACCTATCCTTTACTATCACCATCTTCTTTTACTATCGGTCTCCTTATATATAAAAGCGATTCACACTGTGAATCGCTTTTTTCTATTTGTCTCCTTTGTTACGAATAACAAAGCCGGTCTTCTTTTCGCTTGAAGTGTTGCGAGGTTTTTTATTGTCTTTATTACGGTAACGTCTGTCTTTATCAAAACGATCGTTCCCACGACTGCCTTTTTTGAAATCATCACGGCGACCATTGCCGCGGCGATCACGGTCTCGACGGTCGTCCCCACGACGGCCTCCACGACCTCCCTTACCTTTGCCACCGAATCCATTACCTGATGGTTTAAATGGCAGTGGTTTTTCACGCGCAATCTCCACTTCAGGAAGGCTGTCTGGATCTTGGACTGTCAGACTCAAGATATACATAGCCAATTCTTCTGGACTAAATTCTGCAGCTAACTTACGAGCATCTTTAGCAAATTTCTCAAAGTTCCCACGAATGGCTTCGTCTGCGAAGTCTCGTTCGATTTTCTTGAGCGCTACTTGTTTCTTAGCTTGGAAGGCTTCTTCTGCTGTCGCTGGTTTCAAGCCTTTCATGCGTTTCTTAGTCAAGGTTTCGATGATTTGAAGGTAGCCCATTTCATTTGGTGCTACGAAAGTAATAGATTGACCTGACTTACCAGCACGACCTGTACGACCGATACGGTGAACATAACTTTCAGGATCTTGTGGAATATCGTAGTTGTAGACATGGGTCACACCTGAGATATCCAAACCACGTGCTGCAACGTCTGTCGCAACTAGAACATCAAGATTCCCATTTTTGAAATCACGAAGGACACGAAGACGTTTGTTCTGGTCTAAGTCACCATGAATCCCTTCTGCACGGAAGCCACGGATTTTAAGTCCACGAGTCAATTCATCTACACGGCGTTTGGTACGACCAAATACGATAGCAAGCTCTGGTTGTTCCACATCCATAAGACGTGTCATGGTATCAAATTTCTCTTGTTCCTTGACACGGATATAGTACTGATCTACCAATTCTGTTGTCAATTCCTTGGCAGCAATCTTGACATGCTCAGGGTCTTTCATAAACTGAACACCGATACGTTTGATAGCATCTGGCATGGTTGCTGAAAAGAGCAAGGTTTGACGATTTTCAGGGACACGGGAAATGATGGCTTCAATGTCTTCAAGGAAGCCCATGTTGAGCATTTCGTCCGCTTCGTCAAGAATCAGAGTTTCAATATCTTGTAATTTCAAGGCCTTGCGTTTAATCAAGTCCAAGAGACGGCCTGGTGTTCCTACCACGATGTGGGCACCAGATTTAAGAGCTTTGATTTGTTTTTCAATGCTGGAACCACCGTAAACTGAGCGAACTTTCACTCCCTTGCTACGGCCAAAACGGAAGAGTTCCTCTTGACTTTGGACAGCGAGTTCACGAGTTGGAGCGATAACCAAGGCTTGGATGGTCGCTTCTTCTGTACGGATTTTTTCAAGGGTTGGCAAGCCAAAGGCTGCAGTTTTTCCTGTACCTGTCTGAGCTTGACCAATAACGTCTTTTCCTTCGAGAGCCAAGGGAATGGTCTGTTCTTGGATGGGACTGGCTTCTACAAATCCAGCTTTTTCAATCTCTGCTAGCAATTCAGCAGACAAGTTAAATTCATTAAATTTCACGTTATTCTTCTTTCTAAAGGTGGTGCGAAGCCACCCTATAGGGCTTTAGTTTATACTTTTCTTTTCATGACGTATCTTCTACAAAAAAGAGATACCGTGTTGCTTCTTTTCCACGAAAGAAAAGTACTGGTTTCTTTGCAACCTATCTAGTATAACACAAGAGAGAAGCAAAAGATAGCCCAATTTCTCTAGAAAATCATGTAAACGATTTTTTAACAGTAAAGTGGCCTGAAACTTCTTTTTCAAAGGATTTGAAGGGACCATTTCAAGCTCACTTCATTTCCCGTAGCAGAATTGTGCAAAAGTTTTTTTCTTGTGCTAGAATGAAATGCGAATAGGAGGACTATAAATGTTAACTTATGATTTAATCGTTATCGGATTTGGTAAAGCCGGTAAGACTTTGGCTGCTAAGATGAATGCGGCTGGAAAAAAAGTTGCTGTCATCGAGCGCAGTAAAGCGATGTATGGTGGTACTTGCATTAATATTGCTTGTATCCCAACCAAGACTATGATTGTAGCGGCTGAAAAGGGCTGGTCATTTGACGATACCATGAAAGAGCGTGGTGCGGTGACTGGTCGTCTTAACGCTAAAAATTATAAAATGTTGGCCGATAATGGCGTTGATGTCATTGATGCAGAGGCACATTTCGTGTCAAATAAGGTGATCGAGATCCAGGCTGGTGACGAAAAACAAGAAATGACTGCTGAAACAATCGTCATCAACACTGGCGCTGTTTCAAACGTCTTGCCAATCCCTGGACTTGCTACAAGTAAAAATGTCTTTGACTCAACAGGTATCCAAAACTTGGACAAATTGCCTGAAAAACTTGGAGTCCTTGGTGGTGGAAACATCGGTCTTGAATTTGCTGGACTCTACAACAAACTTGGTAGCAAAGTCACAGTCCTAGATGCCTTGGATACATTCCTTCCTCGTGCTGAACCTTCCATCGCAGCTCTTGCTAAACAATACATGGAAGAAGACGGTATTGAATTGCTTCAAAACATCCATACTACTGAAATCAAAAACGACGGTGATCAAGTCCTCGTCGTAACTGAAAAGGAAACTTACCGTTTCGATGCCCTTCTCTACGCAACTGGACGTAAACCGAATGTAGAACCACTTCAACTTGAAAATACAGATATTGAACTAACGGAGCGTGGTGCTATCAAGGTCGACAAACACTGCCAAACAAACGTTCCTGGTGTCTTTGCAGTTGGAGACGTCAATGGTGGACTTCAATTCACCTACATTTCACTTGATGACTTCCGTGTTGTCTACAGCTACCTTGCTGGAGATGGCAGCTACACACTTGAAGACCGTCTCAATGTACCAAACACCATGTTCATCACACCAGCTCTTTCTCAAGTTGGCTTGACGGAAAGCCAAGCAGCTGATTTGAAACTTCCATACGCAGTGAAGGAAATCCCTGTTGCTGCCATGACTCGTGGTCACGTAAACGGAGACCTTCGCGGAGCCTTCAAAGCTATTGTCAATACTGAAACAAAAGAAATTCTTGGAGCAAGCATCTTCTCAGAAGGTTCTCAAGAAATCATCAACATTATCACTGTTGCCATGGACAACAAGATTCCTTACACTTACTTCACAAAACAAATCTTCACTCACCCAACCTTGGCTGAGAACTTGAATGACTTGTTTGCGATTTAAGTTGAGACTGATTTGTTAGCTAACAGCCCTATTGGGGCTGTTTTTGCTTCTGCGAAATCTCATACTCTTCGAAAATCTCTTCAAACTACGTCAGCTTCACCTTGCCGTAGATATATGTAACTGACTTCGTCAGTCTTATCTACAACCTCAAAGCGGTGCTTTGAGCAACCTGCGGCTAGCTTCCTAGTTTGCTCTTTGATTTTCATTGAGTATCAAATCTGTCTTTTCTTTCTTTTATGATATAATAGAAACATGAAATTAAAAACTACTTTGGGCCTCCTAGCTGGGCATTCTTCTCACTTCATTTTGAGCCGTCTTGGTCGCGGAAGTACGCTCCCTGGAAAACTTGCCCTTCAATTTGATAAAGATATTTTACAAAATCTAGCTAAGAACTACGAGATTGTCGTGGTCACTGGAACCAATGGGAAAACCCTGACAACTGCCCTCACTGTCGGCATTTTAAAAGAAGTCTATGGTCAGGTTCTAACCAATCCTAGTGGTGCCAACATGATCACAGGGATTACGACAACCTTCTTGACTGCCAAATCTTCTAAAACTGGAAAAAACATTGCCGTCCTTGAAATTGACGAAGCCAGTCTATCTCGTATCTGTGATTATATCCATCCTAGCCTTTTTGTCATCACTAATATTTTCCGTGACCAGATGGACCGCTACGGTGAGATTTACACGACTTATAAGATGATTTTGGATGCCATCCGTAAGGTGCCTACGGCTACTGTTCTCCTCAATGGTGACAGTCCGCTTTTCTACAAGCCAGCTATTCCAAATCCTGTACAATATTTTGGTTTTGACTTGGAAAAAGGGCCAGCCCAACTGGCTCACTACAATACCGAAGGGATTCTCTGCCCTAACTGTCAAGGCATCCTCAAATATGAGCACAATACCTATGCCAACTTGGGAGCCTATATCTGTGAAAATTGTGGTTGCAAACGTCCTAATCTCGACTATCGCTTGACAGAACTAATTGAGTTGACCAACAATCGCTCCCGCTTTGTCATTGACGGCCAGGAATACGGCATCCAAATCGGTGGGCTCTACAATATCTACAATGCCCTTGCTGCGGTCGCTATTGCCCGTTTCCTCGGTGCCGATTCCCAACTCATCAAGCAGGGATTTGATAAGAGTCGTGCTGTCTTTGGACGCCAGGAAACCTTCCATATCGGTGATAAGGAATGTACTCTCGTCTTGATTAAGAATCCAGTCGGTGCAACTCAAGCTATCGAGATGATCAAACTAGCTCCTTATCCATTTAGTTTATCTGTTCTCCTCAATGCCAACTATGCTGATGGGATTGATACTAGCTGGATCTGGGATGCTGACTTTGAACAAATCACTGACATGGACATTCCTGAAATCAACGCTGGCGGTGTTCGTCATTCTGAAATCGCACGCCGTCTTCGAGTTACTGGCTATCCAGCTGAGAAAATCACTGAGACAAGCAGTCTGGAACAAGTTCTCAAGACCATTGAGAACCAAGACTGCAAGCATGCCTATATCCTAGCAACCTATACTGCCATGCTGGAATTCCGTGAACTGCTGGCTAGTCGTCAGATTGTTAGAAAGGAGATGAACTAATGGTTTATACTTCACTTTCCTCAAAAGCTGGCAACTACCCTTATCAGCTCAACATCGCCCACCTCTATGGAAACCTCATGAATACCTACGGGGACAATGGAAACATCCTTATGCTCAAGTATGTGGCTGAAAAACTGGGGGCACATGTGACGGTTGACATCGTTTCTCTTCATGATAAATTTGATGAAAATCACTATGATATTGCCTTTTTCGGTGGCGGTCAAGACTTTGAACAAAGTATCATCGCAGGCGATCTACCTGCCAAGAAAGAAAGCATTGACAACTACATCCAAAACGACGGAGTGGTTCTAGCCATCTGTGGTGGTTTCCAACTATTGGGGCAATATTATGTTGAAGCTTCAGGCAAACGCATCGAAGGGCTCGGTGTCATGGGCCACTATACCCTCAACCAGACCAATAATCGCTTTATCGGTGACATCAAGATTCACAATGAAGATTTTGATGAAACCTACTATGGCTTTGAAAATCATCAGGGACGTACCTTCCTCTCAGATGACCAAAAACCGCTGGGACAGGTGGTCTATGGAAATGGAAACAACGAGGAAAAGGTCGGCGAAGGGGTTCATTATAAGAATGTCTTTGGTTCCTACTTCCACGGACCTATCCTCTCTCGTAATGCCAATCTAGCTTATCGCCTGGTTACTACTGCCCTCCGAAAAAAATACGGTCAGGACATCCAACTCCCTGCTTATGAGGACATTCTCAGTCAAGAAATCGCTGAAGAATACAGCGACGTGAAAAGCAAGGCTGACTTTTCTTAAACTAAGGAAAATTAGATAAAAGAACTCCACTATCTTGTCGGAGTTCTTTTTGCCTGTTCTTTTACCCTTCTCCCTTGCATTTTCTCTCATTTTTTGCCAAAATAGAGGGGTAGAAAGAAGGTAGCATATGTCTAAATTACAACAAATCGTAACATATCTTGAATCAGAAAAACTAGACGTCGCTGTTGTATCTGACCCCGTCACAATCAATTACCTCACTGGCTTTTACAGTGATCCCCATGAACGCCAAATGTTCCTTTTTGTCCTAGCAAATCAGGAACCGCTTCTCTTTGTCCCAGCCCTTGAGGTTGAACGTGCAAGCAGCACTGTTTCCTTCCCAGTTGTGGGCTATGTGGACTCTGAAAACCCATGGAAGAAAATCCAGAATGCTCTTCCACAGCTTGATTTCAAACGTGTCGCTGTTGAGTTTGATAATCTTATCTTGACTAAATACCATGGTTTGAAAACGGTCTTTGAAACTGCTGAGTTTGAAAACCTCACTCCTCGCATCCAACGCATGCGCCTCATAAAATCAGCTGATGAAGTCCAAAAAATGATGGTTGCAGGTATCTATGCTGATAAGGCTGTTAAGGTTGGTTTTGACAATATCTCTCTTGATAAAACAGAGACAGATATCATTGCCCAAATCGACTTTGCCATGAAAGGTGAAGGCTATGAAATGAGCTTTGATACTATGGTCTTGACTGGCGATAACGCTGCAAATCCGCACGGAATTCCTGGTGCAAACAAAGTTGAAAAGGACGCCCTTCTCCTCTTTGACCTTGGTGTCATGGTTAATGGCTACGCCTCAGATATGACTCGTACGGTCGCTGTCGGTAAGCCTGACCAATTCAAGAAAGACATTTACAACTTGACCCTTGAAGCCCAACAAGCTGCCCTTGACTTTATCAAGCCAGGTGTGACTGCACATGAAGTTGACCGCGCTGCCCGTGAAGTCATTGAAAAAGCTGGTTACGGTGAGTACTTCAACCACCGTCTCGGTCACGGTATCGGTATGGATGTCCACGAATTCCCTTCTATCATGGAAGGAAATGACATGGTCATCGAAGAAGGCATGTGCTTCTCTGTTGAACCAGGCATCTATATCCCTGGTAAAGTCGGTGTTCGTATCGAAGACTGCGGTGTTGTTACCAAAGATGGATTTGACCTCTTTACCAGCACCAGCAAAGACTTGCTTTATTTTGATTAAACTTAGAGACAAGCAAAAAGTCAGCTATTGAAGCTGACTTTTTTATTTTATCTTCTTGACACTCTGAAAAACTACAAACCCTACAACCATACCCAAGGTATTTTGCAGGAAGTTTGGAAGAATATCTGGTAAGGCTGCGGACCAGCCATTCATTAGGGTAGAACCTAGAGCATAGCCACTTACCATGACGATTGTAGCCAAGACTAAGCCCAACCATTGCCATTTCCCTTTAAAACCTGCAAAAAATCCTTGCAAGCCATGGTTTACCAAGCTAAAGAACATCCACTGTGGATAGCCTGATAGAAGGTCAAGCAGAAAAGCTGCTAGTCCTCCAACGACAGCTCCTTCTTTACTGCCAAAGTAAAAGGCTGTAAAGAAAACACCTGCATCCAAGAGAGTCAGCATTCCTGTTGGAGTTGCTATTTTCAAGTAATAGCCTAGGACCACAGAAAGGGCAGTTAAAAGGGATACAAGGGCGATTTTAGTTGTTTTGGTTTGCTTCATATTGTCTTACTCCATATTGATCTGCTTGTGCAATAGCACGGTAAACGAAAGCTTTTGAGCTCTCTACTGCTGGTAAAAGTTCATCCCCTTTAACCAAGTGACTGGCGATGCTTGAGGCAAAGGTACAACCTGCACCAGCATTTTGACCTTGAATGACAGGATTTTCTAGAACTGTAAAATTTTGTCCATCATAAAAGACATCCACAGCCTTGTCCTGACTAAGGCGATTGCCTCCCTTGATAATGACTGCTGGCGCTCCTAAATCATGCAATTTCTGCGCTGCAGCTTTCATATCTTCCAAAGTTTTGATTTCCTGACCCGCCAACAATTCTGCTTCAGGAAGATTTGGCGTAATCACACTGACATGAGGGAAAAAGCGAATCAACTCTTGACAGAGTTCACTAACAGCTACATCGTGCGTTTCCTTGCAGACCAAAACGGGGTCCAATACCACAGGCACTCCTGGACGTTGCTTGATAAAGTCCAAGGCCTTCTCAGCCACACTGACAGTAGGAAGAAGGCCAATCTTAATTCCTGCAAACTCGACATCACGTAAGCTATCCAATTCATGTTGAAAAACGGCATCGTCAGTTGGAAAGACTTCAAAGCCCTTTTCGGTCAAGGCCGTCAAACAAGTCACTGCTACAAAGCCATGCAGACCATTTAAGGTATAGGTAGCCAAATCAGCTGATAAACCACCACCACTAAAAATATCATTCCCAGAAAGGGCTAAAATACGATTATTCTTCATAACGAATCTCCTTTAAATACAAGCCATTCGGTGCAGCCGTTGGACCTGCAAGTTTTCTGTCCTTCTTCTCCAAAATCAAGTCAATCTGCTCAACTGGCATTCGATTATTTCCTATTTTGAGCAGCGTCCCCACCATATTGCGAATCTGCTTATACAAGAAACCATTTCCTGAAAAGGTAAAGGTCAAAAATTGGCCTGTCTCATCAACACTAAGGCTGGCTTCTGTAATAGTCCGAACCTTGTCCTCTACACTGGTTCCAGATGCTGTAAACCCAGTAAAATCATGGGTTCCCTCTAATTTCTTGACAGCTATCTGCATTCGCTCCACATCGAGGGGATAGGGAAAGTGAGTAGCATAGTGACGGCGCATCGGATTTTTAGGACGCCCCCTATCCACGATAAACTCATAGGTCTTGCTGTGCTTGGCATAACGGCAATGAAAATCATCCGCCACAAGCTTAATTGAAATCACATCGATATCTTCTGGTGACTGGGTATCCAGAGCAAAACGAAGTTTTTCCTCATCCATCTGATAGGGCAGATTAAAATGAATAACCTGTCCCAGAGCATGGACCCCACTATCCGTCCTACCAGCACCGTGAACAGTGATGGCTTGCCCCTTATTCAATCTAGTCAACGTTTTTTCAATTTCTTCCTGAACGCTCCGCGCATGAGGCTGGCGCTGAAAACCAGCAAAGGCAAAACCATCATAGGAAATAGTTGCTTTATATCTTGTCATAACTTCTATTTTATCAGGAAATAAAAGTGTAAACAAGTTTAAAAACCAATAATTGTCTGGGTACAAAATTCCTAGAAGGAAAAACTTAGGAAATTAATCCTAAGCTTTCTTTTGAAGTGCGTACATAACAAAGATAGAAGTGACAATCAACCAGCAGCCTAGAATGGTGAAGACCAACATACCGTTTTGAGTCACCAAGCCAATCGCCCCAAGAATGAAAGGTGTCGTAAAGGCTCCAAAGCTGCATCCTAGCACTGCAAAAGATGTTGCCTGATTAAGGAGCTTGGCTGGGATTCTTTCAGAAAGAAGCTGAAAGACAGTGGTCAAGGCCACACTGTAGGAAAAACCTGCCACAACACTTCCAACTACCATCACACCCAATGACGGAGACAAGGCAATCACAATCTGCCCCAATCCAAAGGTGATACCTGACCAAAGGAGCAATCTTTCTTTAAATAGAGAGATAAAGAAAGAAAAACTCACACCTGCCAAGATACCAATCAACTGCATAATACTTAAGACCAAGCTCGATAACTGGGCATCCCCTAGACCTCTTTCCACCATCAGACTAGGAATACGAATGGTGATAGCTGTGTTGGTGCAGACAACAACTGCTGCTTCGACAGCCAATAGAAAAATTAATCCTTTCATCTTTCCTGTCAAACGAGTCGTTTCGGTCTCTTTTTTCTTTGTTTCTTTCTTTTCTTTCCCATAAGGGACAAAGAGCAGATAAAGAATCAATACTAAAAATCCCGCACTGTAGGCCAAGAAGGTCACTGTCCATCCCAAGGATAAGAGTTGACCGACCACTAGAGTCAAAATCGACGCCCCGACAACTTCTGCTGATCCGCGAAGCCCCAACATCTGGATCCGTGTCTTTCCATGATAGCGTTCGCTGATGATGGAAATGGCCTTGGCATTGATCATCCCAACACCCAAGCCAAATAAAATCCGCATCGCAAAGACAAAGTTGTATTCCTGATACCAGAAAGGGGCAGTTCCACCGATAGAAAGGATGAGAAGTCCCAGACTAATCTGAAGACGCTCAGGAAATAACCGCTCCAAAAACCCATTTAAAACCAGCATAATCATGATTCCAAAAGAAGGAAGACTGACCAGGAGCTCGATTTGTTCTTTGGGGTAGCCTTGATAGTAGTCAAACATGGCTGGCAGAGCGCTTGAAATGGAAAAGGAGGTAATCAAAACGAGGGAGAGGGCCAAAATACTAGCCCGTTCTAAATATTGTTTCATGAATTTTCTTTCTGTATATTTCTCACTGTTGATCCTTTTAAAAGGAAGATGGCAAGAAAAGAAGGAGCCCGATTGAACTAGAGACTCCGTCCTAACTTTCCTAATAGGAAGACTATTTTCGCTTGATTTGCTTGATCAGATAGAAGATGAAGCCTGCAACCATATAGGCCGCAAAAATGATCAAACACCATTTGATAACCACGTCCCAACCCTTGTTCACATTTAAAAAGAAATAAGGGAAGGGATTGTCCTTGGAATTCGGAATATTGAGTTTTAAGACCAAGCCATTAAACAAGGCAAAAATCATATAAACCAAGGGCAAGATGGTCCACAAGACTGGATCCCAGATCTTGTATTGACCCCGTTTATCAAAGAAGAGGGTGTCGGCTAAAAACCAGAGTGGAACGATATAGTGGCAAAGGAAATTTTCCACACGGTAAAAGTCTGTCGCGATCGGAGCAAGCATAAAATGGTAAATCACACAGGTAATCATGATACTCATGGTAACGCCACCCTTGAGACGAAGCAAGGTCGGACTTTGCCAATTTTCACCTGAACGGCTCATCACACGGAGCAGATAGCCCGTGAAAATCGTTACCAAAAGATTGGACAACACTGTGTAGTAAAGGAGCATACCAAAGCCACCGTGCTTGGTAATTTCTAAATAAACCCCTGTAAATGCCGCTAAAAACAAGAGCACACGACTATAAAAGATAAATTTATAATTCAGTTTCATGGCTAGATTTTCTTAACAAATTCTGACTTGAGTTTCATAGCTCCAAAACCATCAATCTTACAGTCGATGTTGTGGTCACCTTCTACGATACGGATATTTTTAACACGAGTTCCTTGTTTCAAATCCTTAGGTGCACCTTTTACTTTCAAGTCCTTGATGAGGGTTACAGTATCGCCGTCAGCCAATTTATTTCCATTGGCATCGATAGCAACAACACCTTCTTCTACTTCTGCAACTTCAGCAGGATTCCATTCATAGGCACACTCTGGGCAAACCAAGAGACTTCCGTCTTCGTAGACATATTCTGAATGACATTTTGGGCAATTTGGTAAGTTGTTCATGGGTTCTCCTTATAACATTTCACTATTCTTTGAAAATCAAAATTTCTCGAACAGCAACTATTATACCGTAAAATCCTAGATTTGACAATGTTTCCTAAGGGCTAGCAAACAAAAAAGTCATGCACCTTTTTACAGTTACATGACTTTTAAAAGATGATTGATCATGGGCACTTATCAAGCACCTCATGATAAAAGGGGTAGCAACTATATCTTACAAACCAGGAGCTTGTCCAAGTTCTGCTGTAAGCATCCAAACTGTTTTCTCAAGTTCAGCCTTAGCCCCAACAAAGATATCGTTTGTAACATCATCACCTTCTTCGTCAGTTACATCCAAAGCTTTTTGGAAAAGAGCGATGAGGTAGCGATAAATTGCTAGAACACGTTCCAAGCTTTCTTCAACGTTACGGAATTCTCCTTCTTCTTCTTCGATTTCACTGTGTTGAAGGAATTCTGTCAAAGTTGAATAAGGTTTTCCACCAAGAGTAATCAAACGTTCACTGATTTCGTCAAGATAGCTATCAAGACTGTCCATGTATTCATCCATTTTTGGATGCCATACGAGGAAGCCACGACCACGCATATACCAGTGAACTTGGTGAAGGGCAATGTGAGCCACATACAAGTCCGCTACTGCTTGGTTCAATACTTCCTTTGTTTTTGCCAATGCTACTGGCGCTGTTTTAGATAATGTTGTTACGTCTTTTACTGCTTCTTTTTTCAATTCAACCATATTTCTTACCTCTTTTCATTTTTTTATAACTACTTCACAGTAGCTATAATACAAGTATACTACTACCAGAAAATGATATCAAGGAAAATGTACTATCTGAGAAAAGTTGCAATAGACTGATAATTTAAGAAAAATATACAGAATTTTTTTTAAAAAAAGACAGTCTTAAAAGACTGTCTGGAATAACCTAGATTATTTTACAAAGTCAAGCAATGCCAAGAAACTTTCAGCTTCAAGTGATGCTCCACCAACAAGGGCTCCGTCCACGTCTGGGCAAGCCATGTATGAAGCAACGTTTTCAGGTTTAACTGAACCACCGTATTGAACACGAACTTTGTCAGCAACTTCTTGACCAAAGTCAGCAGCTACAACATCACGAACAACTTTACACATTTTTTGTGCATCGTCTTGTGAAGCTGATTTACCAGTACCGATAGCCCAGATTGGCTCATAAGCGATAACGGATGCAGCAACTTGCTCAGCAGTCAATCCAGCCAAAGCAGCAGATACTTGAGCACCTACGAATTCAGCTGCTTTACCAGCTTCGTAAGTTTCAAGTGACTCACCACAACAGATGATTGGAAGCATACCGTTTGCAAAGATTGCTTTTGCTTTTTTGTTGATATCTTCGTCAGTTTCATGGAAGTAGTCACGACGTTCTGAGTGACCGATAACAACGTAGTCAGTACCGATTTCTTTCAAAACTTGTGGGCTAGTTTCACCAGTGAAAGCACCTGCATTTTCAAAGTAGCAGTTTTGAGCAGCAACTTTAAGGTTTGAACCTTTTGCAGCAGCAAGAACAGCTGTCAAATCAACTGCAGGAGCTGCGATACCTGCTTCAACAAGGTCTGATGAAGGAAGTTTTGATGCAACGGCTTCAACGAATGCTTTTGCTTCTTCTGGATTTTTGTTCATTTTCCAGTTACCAGCGATAAATGGTTTACGTGACATTTCACATACCTCTTTTTTCATTTTATTCACTATTATTCTATCATATTTATAAGGAGCTTGCAAACCTTACTCTAATTTTCAAGATTTTTCAAGCGACTAATCTTGCCACAAATTCATGGCATCGAGAAAATCAGCCGAAGCCTGAACTTGTTTGGGATTATTCGCTTCTCGCTCTGCTCGTTTGGCCTCTACTTGGGCAACAGATTGAATGCCTTCATGGCGCCAGTTTCGTAGGATTGCCTGAATATATTTCCAGTTTGGCTTGCCATTGAGAACGGCCTCTCGGAGAGCTTCCTTGATCAAATCCGCCTTAACTCCGTCTTCTTTGACAGTCTTAGAAAGGTCTTCGATTTCAAATGGTGTTAATAAGCGTCCCAATTCCTGCTGAAAAGTTTCAACCAGATCCTTCAACTGATTCTGCGGGTTTGGGACTGTTGTAGCTGGAGTTTGGCTATCTAGTAAGCTATCCAAGCGTTCAAAAGCCAAACTAGCATCAAAAATCAGCTCAATTTCACCGTTTAGTTCAATGGTTCGATATTGTAGCAAACCATTTTCAGTCAAATTCGAAATAGATTGGTTGACATCTGCTACCTCTTTGCCAATGATTTCAGCTATTTGGCTAGGCGAAACATCTCCGAGGGCTGTGGTGTTTTGTAGATAGAAAAATTGCCAGACCAGAAAATCTTCACTGGAAGGAAAGAGTTCCTTAAAATGCAAGAGCAGGGCACTTGGTAAAACCAAGTTCCCTGATTTAAAAGCGTCAAAATATGTCATAATTCCTCTTATAGATATCCAAATGCAGCCGCATCATCCTCTACCTTTCTCCAGTCAAAAGGGGTTTCTTGATAAACTGCATAGTTTACCCAATTGCTGAAAAAGAGGGCAGCTGATGAAGACCAACAGAGACAAGGTGTCTCATTTACATCATCATTTTTAAAGTAGTTCTCTGGGATATGAGGGTCGAGTCCCGCCTCATAATCACGAAAATACTCTCTTGCCAAAGTGTCACGATCGTACTCCAAATGACCAAAACTATAAATTTCACGCAAATCTCGACTAGCTAAGATAGAAACCCCAACCTCTGGACCTTCTGATAGAATCTCAAGATTGGTCTTGTTTAAGATCTCTTCTTTTAAAACCTCTGTATGACGAGAATGAGGTGCTACATAGCGATCATCAAAACCACGAAAGAGAAGATGGCCCTCTTTCAAGGTGTCCTGTGGGTAAATACCTGATAGTTTCCGATCCATCTGGTGCTTTTCAACGCCATAACGAACATAAAGACCTGCTTGTGCTCCCCAACAGATATGGAGGGTTGAAAAAACATGCGTCTTGGACCATTCAATGACCTGTTTGAATTCCTCCCAGTAATCTACCTCTTCAAAAGGTAAATGCTCTACTGGTGCTCCTGTGATAATCAGGCCATCAAAAAAGTCATCCTTGACCTCTGGGAAGGTCTTATAGAAGGTTTCCATATGTTCGGCACGGGTTGTCTTGGAACGATGTGTTTCCATATATAAGAAATCAATATCTAATTGCAAAGGGGTATTAGCCAAATGCCGTAAGAGTTGCGTTTCTGTTACCATTTTTTGAGGCATGAGATTTAAAATCAAAATCTTCAAGGGGCGAATATCCTGATGAGCGGCCCGTTGGTCGTCCATAACAAAGATATTTTCAGTCCTTAAAATCTCCACAGCTGGTAATTTTTTATCAATTCGAATCGGCATAATACCCTCCTAACAGTTCTCTATTTCGGGAATGATGTTGTCTGTTTGAAAGCAAAAACCTCCAAATACTTCTTCCCTTTATTATACTGTATGAAGATATAGTTTTCAATTATAGTTTTTCTCTAACTAGCTATAGTTAATTTATATAGCAGATGAAGAGAAAACAGCCCCAAGGACTGTTTTTCATTAATAATGCATAAGTACCTTGTAATCGTAATCTCCGATTTTTTCACGGCCTTTAAGCTCATCAAGTTCAATCAAGAAAGCACAACCGGCTACAACTCCACCAAGTCTTTCAATCATCTCAATCGTTGCCTTAACAGTTCCACCTGTTGCCAAAAGATCATCTACGATGAGAACACGTTGGCCTGGCTTGATCGCATCTGCATGCATGGTCAAGGTATCAATACCGTACTCTTTCTCATAGTCAGCAGAAATGACTTCACGTGGCAATTTCCCTGGTTTACGAACAGGTGCAAAGCCAATTCCCAACTCAAAAGCAACTGGGCAGCCAACAATAAATCCACGAGCCTCGGGTCCCACGATCATGTCGATTTTCTTATCGGTTGCATACTGAACAATTTCACGAACAGCGTAGCTATATGCATTTCCATCTGCCATCAAAGGGCTGATATCACGGAAGGTGATGCCTTCCTTAGGATAATTTTCAATCGTTGCGATATAATCTTTTAAATTCATCTTTTTCTTTCTTTCAAAGTTTTTTACTCTCTATTATAGCACATTTTTTAAGAAAGAAAAAAGGAAAAGTTAACTTCAATAATTATCTAACGATTTGACGATTTATAACTAGCCATAGCAATAAAGCCCAATTTCTGTTTATTCTTAGCAAACATTTTATACATAGTTAAAAACTGCTTTCTATTCTCCTTTTTACAAGCATTTACGCAAATTTTCAAAGTTCCTAGCCAACCTTCGTCATAAATCATACCTGATAATTTCATTAATGTCATTTCACCAGTCAATATTTTCACATCACGATAACCTGATTCTATCATCACCTGTTCCCAAGCATCTTGAGTTAAAGGACCTACATTTACATGAATTGCTTGTGACAATTCCTGTCTGACAGACTCTTTAGCTTCCTTAAGAAGCACATCATGTGTCAAAAGAAGACCTTCAGGTTTTAAAACCCTTAGATACTCCATTACACATTTTTTCTTAGCTTGATCGGCTTGCATAGTCAGCATAGCTTCATTTATAACAATATCAAAACTAGCATCTTCATAAGGAAGTTTCATTGCATTTGCTCTTTCAAATCTGATCAAATGACCAACACCTGCCGTTTCAGCAGATTTTTTAGCCACTTCTAAGGCTTGTCCATCCATATCAACAGCAGTTATCTTACAACCAAAACGCTGTGCCAACTCAATTGCTGTAGTTCCCCTATTGCACGCAACTTCTAGTATTCTCTTTTCTTTTGAAAATCCTCCTTCCGCAATTAACCAATCTGTAGCACGTTTTCCACCTGGACGTAAGCGTTTTTTTCCCAGTTTTGCTAAAAACTTATGACCTGCTTCTGACATTTGAACACCTCTATTTTTTCTTCATTATAACATAAAATTATATTATCCGACAATTCTAATCTATTATTTGATAAACTAGAATCAAAAGCATACAAGCTGCCATGACTATAGCATAAATCTATTAATCACCTCTCTAGTTCGAATTCAATTGCTCACGTAGTTTACGCATTTAGGTTACGACTACATATTTGTACTTTAGAGTTGCTGGCCTCCTTATCCGCTATATACGCTTTACTATCACGTGCCTATTCGTATAGCCAAGATTTCTCTATCTCTTTCTCAGCCGATTCTTATTTCCAACGTCAGACTTAAACAGTCTATCCTAATGCCGTTCGATCAGTTACTCACAATAGTCAGGCTTGGGAATCACTTTTGGGTTTACTAGTATATGGTAGCCACAGAGGACTTACACCTCGGATGAACGGAATGCCCGTCGTACCTAAAAAACGAGCACTTTCGTACTCGTTTTTAAAAATCTGTTAATTAAAGTGAGTTTACGTCAACCTTGATACCAACACCTTGAGTAGTTGTGATTGTCAAGTTTGTTACGTAAGTTCCTTTAGCTGTAGCTGGTTTTGCTTTTTGGATTGTTTCGTTGAAAGCTTTGAAGTTTTCAACCAATTTTTCAGCTTCAAATGATACTTTACCGATGATTGCTTGAACGTTACCTGCACGGTCAGCACGGTAAGTAATCTTACCACCTTTAGACTCTTCAACTGCTTTAGCAACATCCATTGTTACAGTACCAGTCTTAGGGTTTGGCATCAAGTTACGTGGTCCAAGGACACGTCCAAGACGTCCAACAAGAGCCATCATGTCAGGTGTAGCGATAACTACGTCGAAGTCCAACCAACCGTCGTTGATTTTCGCAACAAGGTCATCTTCACCAACAAAGTCTGCACCAGCAGCTTTTGCTTCTTCAGCTTTTGCACCACGTGCAAAAACAAGAACGCGTGAAGTTTTACCAGTACCGTTTGGCAATACCATTGCGCCACGGATTTGTTGGTCAGCTTTTTTAACGTCGATGTTCAAGTTGTAAGCAACTTCTACAGTTGCGTCAAATTTTGCAAAGTTAGTTTCTTTTGCAAGTGCTACAGCCTCTTCTACACTGTATGCTTTTGTGCTGTCGATTTTCTCAAGAGCAGCACGAAGTTGTTTGCTTTTTTTAGCCATTTTCTATTCTCCTTGTAAGTGGTTCAATCGATTTTCATCTCCCACGTCACTTCTCGAAATGATGAAGTCTTGCGGGTTATATTGGGGGTGTTATTGATTAGTCAACAACAGTGAATCCCATAGAACGAGCAGTACCTTCGATCATACGCATTGCAGACTCAATGTTTGCTGCGTTCAAATCTGGCATCTTAGTTTCTGCAATTTCTTGTACTTGTGCACGAGTAACTGTAGCAACTTTAGTTTTGTTAGGTGTACCTGATCCTTTTTCAACACCTGCAGCTTTTTTCAAAAGAACAGCAGCTGGTGGTGTTTTTGTAACGAAAGTAAATGATTTGTCTTCGTATACTGAGATAACAACTGGAATGATCATCCCAGCTTGGTCAGCTGTACGAGCGTTGAACTCTTTTGTGAATCCCATGATGTTGATACCAGCTTGACCAAGAGCAGGTCCAACTGGTGGAGCTGGTGTAGCTTTACCAGCAGGGATTTGCAATTTTACAAGTTTTTCGACTTTTTTAGCCATTTTTAAATCCTCCTTTGTGGTTTTGGCGGTAATTAGAGATTTTTACCTCCCACAAGTATGCTTTACACATACCTTTCCATTATACACTATTTATCTAAAAATGCAAGAGAAAAATTACTTTTTTAATCGACGTAATCGCCACCTTCAAAGCCATAGTACTCTTCCAAACTGAGACCACTTGCAGCAATTTCTTTGGCTTCTTTTCCAACGTAGCGGAGATGCCATTCTTCAGCCATGTAGCCAGTCTCTTTTTCCTTACCTTTGAGATAGCGAACGACAAAGCCATAGTCAGCCGCATGATCCAAGAGCCACTGGGCTGCCTTTTCTTCAGTGACTAAATCACCATCTGTCCCAATAAGGTCAAATGCAAGACCTGTTTGGTGTTCACTGTAACCTGGGCGTGCTGAGTAGCGATCTGCTGCTTCCTTACCGTCTTGATTCACATAGTCTTGATAAAGTTTGGTTTGAGTTTCATAACTTCTAAAACCACTGTAGTGATCGCTGATTGGGTAGCCAGCTGCTTGCATTGCTGCAATGAGCTTCAGCAACTCTGCTTTAGCTGTTGGATTTTCTCCTGGATTATAGTCTTTTGACAAAGGATAGTGCTTATTAGCTATGACGATTTCATCGTATTTCCCTTGAATACTATAGTAGTCTCCCTTATTGACAACTTCTGCCTTCTTCTGACTAGAAGCTTGGGATTTGCTCCCTACAGTTCCTTCAGGTTGACTAGTTTGTTCTGTTTTTTGAGTATTTTCTTCATTTTTAGGTTTTTCTTGAGAACATGCTGCTAGGGTTACTACCAGCAAACCAGATAAAACGATGTATCTTTTTTTCATTTTTTCTTCCTCTCTTAGACCACTTGCTTCTCTAATTCATCAGATAAGGCTTTAATCATTTGTTCCAACTCATGGGATTTCACTTGGCAATCTTCTGCCGCCATTTCTTCCCAAGGCACCCACCAGACTGGCCCACGGCCATTCAATCCATGCCCTTTCATATCACCTGACCGTCTTGGAAAGAGGTGCCAGTGAGCGTGGGCATCTCCATTTCCTAAAAGTTCGATGTTCATCTTTTCAGCTTTAAACGTTTTGGCAACAGCTTCTTGGACCAAACTCATTTCCTCTAGAAAACGAAGTTTTACAGAAGTCTCCATATGGTGGAGTTCTGTGACATGCTCTTTTGCCAGAAATAAGGTATAGCCCTTAAAGTATTGGTGGTCTCCAATAACAACATAGCCTGTTTCTAGTTCTTTTACAAAGTAGGGATTTTCTCCTGCCTTGATCCATTCAATTCTTTGACAAATCAAGCACATATTAGTCTACCAAGGTGCTCTTGAGATAGGCGTCTACCATACGCTCAGTCGCCACGACCGAATCAATGTGTGTTCGTTCGTAAGAGTGACTGGATTCAATACCAGCTCCAAGGAGGGCATGCTTAACCTCTGCTCCTGCTGACATAGCTGCTGAAGCATCCGAACCGTAAAATGGATAAATGTCGAGCTTAAATGGAATATCTTGCTCCTTCGCCAAAGCTACCAAGTGTTGACGGAAGTCATAGTGATAGGGACCTGAAGCGTCCTTGACACAGATAGACACTGTATATTCATCCGTCTGCTGGTCATCGCCCATAGCTCCCATATCCACAGCTAGATATTCCACTACCTGAGCTGGAATATTGGAGTTCGCACCGTGACCCACCTCTTCGAAGACTGAAAAAGCAAAATGAGTTGTTACTGGCAATTCAATCCCCTCTTCCTTGTAAATACGAAGAAGATTGAGCAAAATTGCTGCGCTGACCTTGTCATCCAAGTGGCGAGACTTGATAAAACCAGTTTCTGTCACAACTGTTCGCGGATCGAAACTAATAAAGTCTCCAACCTCAATACCCAAGGCGCGGGTTTCTTTTTCATTACTTACTTTTGCATCCAAACGCACTTCCATATTGTCCTGTGTGCGTTCAGCAGTTCCCGCATCTTTGTAGACATGGCAAGAAGTCTGATGGATGAGAATGGTTCCAGATACCTTTTTACCTGTGCTAGCCACATGAACCGTACAGTTTTCTCCTTCAATCATGTTCCAAGGAAAACCACCGATACGATCCAATTTGAGACGGCCATCCGGTTTGACTGCACGGACAATAGCACCCAGCGTATCCACATGGGCAGTCACATAGCGCTGTTGGTCATCATTTTGACCTTTAATAGTAACATTGACACCACCCTTGGCTGTACGAACCGGCTGGTAACCAAGTTTCTCTATAGTATGGACTAGATAGTCTGAAATCTCACGAGTAAAGCCTGTTGGAGATGCAATTGCGGTTAGTTCTTTGATATAGTTTATAGTATGATTCATTTCTTCACCTCTTTCCTACCATTATAACATTTTTCTAGTCAGACTCCTTATCAAAAGGAGAAAAACTGTGTTTAGTTGCTTTCACTATCGATCCATGTTATAATACGAATACTTTGATTATGAAAGGAAAGTAAAAAATATGAAATCATACTTTAAAGTATCACTAGCCCTTGTGGCTTCACTTGTCCTCCTGCTCGGATGTTCCAAACAAGCATCAACACCTGCAAACAGCAGTTCTAAAGAAGACACAACAACTCAGTCAAGTGAGAGCAAACAAAGCACTGAACAATCTTCTGAGAAGAAAGAAACAGCCAAGACACATACTTTTGTCAACAAAAGCAATCCTGGAATCACTTCTACCTTGGTTTATACTGTAGAAGGCGACAATGTTACCAAGCAAACCGCTCAGAATGTTGCAGATCCTGAAATCCTTGGTGCAACTCCAGAAGATGTCAAGAGTTTTATCGAAGAAAAGTACAAAGGTTATAATGGACTCAAAGGTGTTAAACAAACGATTGAAATCAAAGATGGAAAAGTTGTTCAAGATCTAGAAGTTGATTTCTCAGTTGCAAGCATTAGCGAACTTAGAAAAGCACTTCCTGAAGAATATTCTGGTATCGGCAATCGTGTCAGTTTCTCAAACTCTAAAAAAGCACTAGAAAAAATGGGATTCACAGAAAAGACGAACTAATCTCCTAAAATTTCATATAGACTAGTGTAGGTCCACCCCAAAAGTTAGACACAACTCTAACTCTTGGGGTATTTTATTACATCCCTAACCGATGAGTCCAATAGAGTCCTCCCAATCCCATAAAAAGTGCATTTAAAACCTCACACCCTTATAAAGCCATAGGATAAAAGTTATTTGAAATAGATAGAGACAAAACTTTAATCGTCTGACTAGTTTCTGTTCATTGGAATGTCAGTTCAGATAAAAGGGTAGGTCTAGTTGATTTTGTAGTAGAATCATGTTATAACACAAAATACTTTGATTATGAAAGGAAATTCTATGAAAACTCTTGTTAAAACTTCACTAGCCCTAGTGGCTTCACTTGTCCTCCTACTTGGATGTTCCAAACAAGCATCTACACCTGCTAGCAGCAGTACCAAAGAAGATAAAACAACTCAATCAAGCGATACCAAACAAAGCAGCCAACAATCATCTGAAAAGAAAGATGAGACAGAAACCCACACATTTGTCCACAATAGCAAACCTGGGATTCATTCTACCTTGACTTATACTGTGAAGGGAGATGACGTTGTAAAACAAACTGTTCATAATGTACTTGACCCTGAAAAACTTAATAATACCGCGGAAGGTATTAAGGAAATTGTTAACGATACTTATAAAGGTTATGAAGGAGTCAAAGGGGTTACACAAAAAGTTGAAATTCAAGACGAAAAAGTTATCCAAGACATCGAAGTTGACATGACTGTCGCGAGTCTTGACGAATTGAAAAAAGCAATGCCGAACGAATATTCTGGTATTGGAAACCGTGTAAGCTTTGATGCTTCGAAAAAAATGCTTAAAGAAGCTGGTTATACCGAACAAGCCAACTAATGAGTCGTGCTCATACAAAAAATTCTTGGTCATCGACCAAGAATTTTTTTATTCCATCTCAAAAACATCACTCTCTTGTTTGTTTGGTAGAACTAATGAAAGCAAGATTCCGATAATAGCTGGCACTAGCCATGGAAGAGAGGCTGACGCAAACGGAAGGGCATTAATCAGATTTTCTAGAAACTCAATCTTAAAGGAACTTCCAAGGACACTTGCAAGAGCAATAGCTGTAACAAGCCCAATGGTTAACTGCATGCCCGGTTTTGATAGGGCGACAAACTTATTCACAATCACGATCATCACAATGGCGATGGTGATTGGGTACAAGATTACCAGTACTGGCACTGAGTACTTAATGATTGCATCAAGACCAAGATTTGCAATAGCAAATCCAATCAAGGTAAAGGCAGTGGCATAGACCTTGTAGCTGATTTGTGGGAAACGTCCGTTAAAGAACTCTGCTGTTGACACAATCAAGCCAACTGTCGTTGTGAAGCAGGTTACTGTTACCATAACAGCAAGGAAGAGTTGAGCTGTTGAACCAAAGATTTCCTGAGTTGCTTGCGACAAGATATAAACACCTGGTGTTCCACCCTTCATCACTTCTGCTGGTACTGGGAAGTGATTTCCAAGGAATCCTAAACCAATGTAAAGAGCGCTAAAGGCAAGAGCTACAACGATACCAACCACCCAAATAGTTGAAATGTATTCTTTCTTACTGGAGAATCCAAGTTGTTTCAAGGTTTGAACTGCAATCACACTAAAAGCCACTGAGGCAAGGGCATCTAAGGTATTATAACCTTCTAGGAAACCTGTACCAAAGGCAGAAGCTTGATAAGCAGCTGACGCAGTTTGAGGACTTGTTCCACCGTATTTGAAGGCACCTAGTACAACCAAGATAACGATCAACAAAGCAAAGACTGGTGTCAAGATACGTCCGATCCGATCCAAGATTTTTGATGGATTGAGCGAGATTAAATAAGCCGCTGCAAAGTAAAGCACGGTAAAGACAATCAATCCTAGACCTTTGTTTGCTTCGGATAAGAGGGGGCTAATCCCAACTTCGTAAGCTGTTGTTGCTGTACGCGGAATGGCAAAGAAGGGGCCAATTGATAGATAGAGGACTGCAAGATAAAGCGTCGCAAACCAAGGTGAGATTTTCTTAGAAATCTCGTGAATGTATCCTTTCGGGTTTAGCGTTCCAATAATAAGTGTCAAGACGGCAATACCGACACCTGAAAAGACAAAACCTGCGATGGCAGGAAGAAATTGTTCTCCAGATAAAGCACCTAGAGAAGGTGGAAAAATCAAGTTTCCCGCACCAAAAAATATTCCAAACAGGAGTAAACCTGTTAGGGCACCTTTTTTAGCCATAATAATCTCCTTCATATTTCTAAAATACTGACCTAGTATACCATGATTAAGACTCTGAAAAAAGTATCCAAAATTAATCATTGAATGTTTTCAATATTTTTAAAAATAAGAATTATCTAAAAACAAAATCCCTCACTCAGTTGGAACCGAGCAAGGGAAGATCAGGATCTATCGCTATATAGCTTTAAAGATTTTCAAAGGCCGTCATTCCACCTTGGACATTGATAACTTCATAACCCTGTTCAGCTAGAAATTGACAAGCACGCGCTGACCTCATCCCAGATTTACAAATGACATAATGCAAGAGGCCCTTGTCCAACTGATCATAAGTATCAGTCAATTGACTAAGTGGTAGGTTGTGTGCGCCTTCTAAATGAAGCGCCTCGAACTCTTCTACTTCTCTCACGTCCACTAGAGAAAGTTGTCCGTTTTGATAGAGCTGGTAAAAATCGTTAAAAGTAATTTCTTTCATTTTGTTTCTCCAAGAATCTTTTGAATTCTATTTTTCAAATCTGGTACTACTTCTGCCTCAAACCAAGGATTTTTAGCCATCCAGATTTGATTTCGTGGTGAGGGGTGAACCAGAGGGAAAAATTCTGGTAGATAGTCTTTGTAGCGTTTTACCCGCTCTGTTACCTTGCCACTAACCTTCTCATGAAGATAATAGGCCTGGGCATATTGTCCAATCAAAAGGGTCAATTCAATATTTGGACATTCCTTGAGGAGTTGTGGGTGCCATTTTTCGGCAAAGCCTTTACGGGGGGGAAGGTCGCCCGATTTTCCATGTCCTGGGAAATAAAAGTCTATGGGAATAACTGCAAACAAGCCCGAATTGTAAAAGGTGTCTTCATCCACACCTAGCCACTCACGCAAGCGATCGCCACTCTTATCCTTCCAATAAATCCCAGCTTCTTGCGTTTTAAGCCCAGGAGCCTGACCGACAATATTGATGCGGGCAGTTTTTGGCGCCGCAAAGAGAGGTTCGATTCCACGTTCTGTATAGCTGGTATTCTGTGGATCCGCCATAATGGCTTGCTTGATTCTTTCAATTTGAGACATCTGTTTTCCCTCCAAAAAGAAGTCCAAGCATACAATCTCAGACTTCTATCGTTTTATTTGATCAATTCATAAATAGCTTCTGCATAGATTGCTGCTGCTCGGAAGAGATCGTCCAAGGCGATAAATTCGTTGGCTTGGTGCATGGTATCGATTGAGTCTGGGAACATAGCACCGTAGGCAACTCCACGTTCCAGCAAGCGACCAAAGGTTCCACCACCGATGACTTGCTCGTGACCTTTAAGACCAGTTTGTTTTTCATAGACATTCAACAAGGTTTGCACAAGCGGATCTTCCATTGGCACATAGTGTGGGGTGTGTCCGTGTTCAGAAAGGCTAACAGAAGCAACTGGCAAGTTTTCAAGGATTGACTTGATTTGCTCTGGGCTTGTTCCTTTTGGATAACGGAAGTTAAGAGCAATCGTATTGTCAGCACTTGTTTCATCGAAGCGGAAGACACCGGCATTCATAGAAAGGGCACCCATCTTTTCATCTACATGAGCAACCTTGAGATTTGTACCCTCGTGGTCGTTCAAGAGAATCTTACCAGCGATGTCGAGGTAGTCTTTTGCAGGTCCTGCAAAGTCAAACTGACTGAGGAAAAGGGCAAGGTAGGTCGCACCATTGACACCTGATGCAGGCATAGCACCATGAGCTGATTTACCAATCACAGTCACCTTGTACTGGCCGTTTTCTTCTTGGAGTTCTCCTCTGAGCTTGTGTTCTGCAACAAAGGCATCTAGTTTAGCTTGCAAGTCAGCCAAGTCACCTGAAACGACTGCTGTTGCTGATTCAGGTACCATGTTTTCACGCAAACCACCTGTGAAGCTGTGAAGACGGGCTGCACCTGTATTTTCACCTGCAAAGTGGAGGTATTCCGTGATGTTTCCTTTTTCACCATTGATGATTGGGAATTCAGCATCTGGTGAGAATCCAAAGTCTGGTTTCGCAAGTCCTACATGTTCAAAGTAGTAGTCCATGTCTGCCCAACCTGATTCTTCATCTGTTCCGACGATGAAACGAACTTTTTTAGAAGTTGGAAGGCCCAATTCTTTGATGATTTTCAAGCCATAGTAACAAGCTGTTGTAGGCCCCTTGTCATCTGAAGCTCCACGCGCATAAAGGCGACCGTCTTTGATAGTTGGTGTATAAGGGTCCGTGTCCCAACCGCTACCAGCTGGCACCACGTCCATGTGAGCAAAGATTCCGAGAACTTCTTCTCCATGGCCAAACTCAAAATGTCCAGCATAGTTGTCGACATTTTTAGTTGGATAGCCATCGCGGTCTGCGATTTCAAGGAATTTTTCCAAGGCTTTTACTGGCCCAGGTCCAAATGGATGCTCAGCATCGGCCTTGCTGTCATCACGTTCTGAGTTGATTTCCAAAAGGCTAAACAAGTCAGCCAAGAGGTCTTCTTTGCGTTTTTCTACTTCTGCTGTAAAATCAATTGCTGTCATTTTTTCTTCCTTCTATCTTTTCTCGATGATTTCATCTACTGGCAAGCGGTAGCTTGGTTCTAATTTCTCGTCTGTGTATCCCACTGTAATCAAGAGTTCTGGGCGGAAACGGTCTTCGATGTCCAAAACTTCATTGGCTTTTGATTTGTCAAAACCAAGAATAATATTAGAACCTATTCCCTGGTCTGTCAGAGCCAGAACCAAATTCATGGCAACCAAACCAGCATTGAGGGCTAGGTAGTCGCTGACCTGTTGTTCACTGTAACGCGCAAACTCGGCAGGCAAATTTTTCATAAAATATTGAAGTTGCTCTTCAGAAAAGTTATTAGCACCACCAACTCGGGCAATCTTACGAGCACGTTTAGCCAAATCTGTGTCTGTAAACAAGGCAATGGTTACAGGTGCTGATGATACCTGTTCAAAGTTCGAACCATAAGCCAATTTTGCCAGTTCAGCATTTTTCTCACGAACCACCACAAACTTCCATGGTTGGCTGTTGTGGGCACTTGGGGCCAAGGTTGCGATTTCGATAGCCGTACGCACATCTTTGGGATCTACCGGCTTATCAGTAAAATGCTTAGTCGCATGACGTTTTTTATTTAATTCAAGAAATTTCATAATCGATTTCCTTTTCTAATTCTACTGCATCCATTCTACCATATTTTGAAAGAGCTTGCAGAGATTTTTCATAGAAAGAAATTGGAACACGGATGAAGCCATGGTTTTAAACTTATCATTAAAACCAATTTTTTCCCCATCCAATTTTAACTAATTTTCAGTTGCTTAAAGAAACTAGTCTATCTTATATTTTGGCTTTATAGCCTCCAAGAAATCTTTCACATCCTCTACATATCCATGCTTTTCAATTAAACTAGCTAAGAGTTCTAGATTGTGCCCCCGATAGTTGTCTTCTCGGCGTAGTTCTTCATACATTTCGATAAAAGGAAGACCCTTGGACTTGGCTAATTCTAACTCTGCTTCATAATCATAGGAAACTTTTCGGAATAAAATGTTTACCAATTCTCCATCTTCCACTTCTATCACGGCATACTGGGCACGGTGATTTTTTAACGCCTCCCAATTAAAATAGGGCATGCCAATCGACCCTGGATTGATGATTTGTTGCCCTTGACTGCCATAACGAAGCAACTGCTTGTGAACATGACCATAGACTGCCACATCAACTTCATCATCTAGGAGTTGGTCAAATTTCTCTGTATCATTCTCAACTAGCAAGTCACCACCATAGTTCTTATTTGGCAAATTATGAGAAAGAGAAAAACGCAGTCCGTCAACTTCTCTCTTTTCTAGCATAGGTAAGCTTCGTAGCCAGTCAATCGTTGCAGGATCCATTCGCTCCATCAAATACTGCGTCATACGCAAGAGCTGGACTTCCTGTGGGTCTTCCAAGCCATATTGCCCATCTAAAGCCTCAAGGACACAATCATCCCAATTGCCTCGAACACTTGCCGTGATAGGAAGTTCCTTTAACAGAGCGACCAAGTCATTTGCACCTGGACCAGGGAGGAAAATGTCTCCCATGAGCCAATATTCACTGGCTCCTTGAGTTTTAGCATCTGCAATCACTGCTTCTAGCGCCGTCGCATTGCCATGAATATCTGATAAAATTGCGATTTTATGGTTCATGATGATTTTCCTTTTTCTATTTCATCTAGCCAATTGTGAAACTCCCAACGAAGAGGAGCTTCCTTGCCTATTCTTTGCCTTAAATGTTCTTGATATTGAAGATAGAAAGCGTAATCTCCCCAACTACTCCACACTTGAGAAGGTTTTGGGATACACAACTGTTTGTTAGCCCTCTCTAACACGATGTTATCTATCGGTACGTGTAAAAAAGGAAAAACGGAGTCTAGGGTTACAGCTTCAAGCATATACAGATACTTGAACGTCATATTAATCCACTTTTGAGCATGACCATAAGTGAATCGAATCCCATTTGAGCGATAGCAATCTATCAGAACATCACAAGCCCTATGATGCCAACTATCAAAATCAGTTTGACACAGCTTGTCCCGATTCAAGAGATTTAAAATCGCTTCTTTGATACACTTAGAAGCTCGATTTCTCATCTCCAAGCGCTGTTCATCTGGCATGCCATGAAATCGCAAGGTTCGATTAAAATCCAGATAGGCTCTTGTAGTTGCAGCCAAAAATAAATCTTTTGAATTCCCAAAGTAAGCAAATCGTAAAAAAAGGAGTATATCTCTGTCAATCTCAATCCTGTTCATTTCTTCTACTTTCTATCTAGATACTTATTCCAATTCTCTTAATGGTTCCGCTACTTGAGCCAACTCCACTTCTTCATGCGGGTTCAACTTTCTCTGAACAGCTTCTGCGACTGCCCTTGGTACCCCAACTTCGACAATCTCATCCACACTGGCTTCCTTGATTTTAGTGAGAGATTTAAAATGCTTCATGAGATTCTGTTTGCGTTTAGGGCCCAGACCGTCAATCCCATCCAATTGAGATGAAAAAGAATTTTTGGAGCGCAGTTGGCGGTGGAAAGTGATAGCAAAGCGGTGGACCTCATCTTGAATGCGTTGGAGGAGGAAAAATTCCTGAGAATTGCGAGACAACTCCACCACTTCCAGCGGATCTCCAAAGAGCAATTCATGGGTTTGGTGCTTATCATTCTTTTGCAGACCTGCAATTGGGATATCCAAACCTAGCTCTTCTTGGATGACTTGCTTGGCGATATTGACTTGACCTTGTCCCCCATCAATCACAATCAAATCTGGCGGAGTTAAACCTTCTCGCTGTACTCGACCATAACGTCTGCGAATAACCTCACGCATACTGGCATAATCGTCTGGTCCAACAACCGTTTTTATCTTGTACTTTCGGTAGTCTTTTTTACTCGGTTTGCCATTGACAAAGACCACCATGGCCGAAACAGGACTGGTCCCCATGATATTAGAGTTATCGAAGGATTCGATACGGACTGGGGTCGGAATTTGAAGCAAGCGTCCCAGATTTTCAATAGCTCCTTGGGTCTTTTCAACAGATTTTTCTAGCAGATTGAACTTCTGCTCCAGACTAACACGAGCATTTTTTATGGCTAGATTGACCAGTTGTTTTTTCTCTCCACGTTGGGGTTTGAGAATCTTGGTATCCACCAAGGCCTTGACTGCTTCTTCATCGATATCCTGCGGAATCAGCACCTCATTGGGAACCAGGTGAGATTTTTCTTGATAGAATTGTCCCACATAGGTCAAGAAGTCCTCATCCGGATCATTGTAGTAGGGGAAGAGGTTGACGTCCCGCTCGATGAGTTTTCCCTGACGAACAAAGAAAACCTGAACACACATCCAGCCCTTATCCACATAGTAGCCAAAGACGTCACGGTTTTGGAGATCCTTTGCCATAACCCGTTGCTTGGTCCGAAGTGTTCCAATAGCCTGAATCAGGTCACGGTATTCCGCCGCACGTTCAAACTCCATACTTTGTGCTGCTACTGCCATTTTACTCTTGAGATCATCGATGATTTTGTCATCCTGTCCTTTTAGGAAATCAGAAACCTCCTGAGCCATGGACTTGAAATAGACCTCATCTTTTTTACAGATGGTGTGGGCCATACACTGGCCGATATGGTAATAAAAACAGACTTTAGAGGGTGGGTTGGTACATTTCCGAAAAGGGAAAATTCGGTCCAATAGTCGCTTGATTTCATTGGCTGCCCCCACATCTGGATAAGGGCCAAAATAAAGACCTCCGTCCTTTTTGACCTGACGGGTAATAATCAAACGAGGATAACGCTCATTGGTGATTTTGATAAAGGGATAGGACTTATCATCCTTGAGCATGATATTGTACTTGGGCTTATTTTCCTTGATCAGGTTGATTTCTAGGAGAAGTGCCTCAATATTGGACTCAGTGACGATAAATTCAAAATCCACAATTTCAGATACCATAGCTTCTGTCTTGGTATCATGACTGCCACGGAAATAGGAGCGCACACGGTTGCGCAGATTTTTAGCCTTTCCAACATAGATAATGGTGCCATTTTTATCCTTGTGAATGTAACAACCAGGGCTGGTCGGCAAGAGCTCTAGTTTTGATTTGATCAAGTTATTCATAGTTCCATTATAGCAAAAAGGCCGTAACAGGACGAACAAAAAGCCCCACCAATCACTTGTTGGAGAAGCTTTGATTTCTTTTAAGATTGCACCGACTTCATCTAGTCGCTACTGGTATAGAGCTCTTGAACAGCCTTCACATCCTGAGGCTGAATCCCATAGTAAGAACCTGCTGGCTGCATGACAGAAGTTTCGTTGGTGTCGCTATAGATTTATCGGATACCCTAATATTCTTTGTATAAGTAAAATTTCTATACTACTTCCTAAATTTCCCATTTTATGTACATCAAAAGATTTTTGACTTAAATAGAACACAGAAAAAAGCAGCACAGAACTACACTCCAAAAGTTATACAAAAACTAACCTTTTGGGGTAGCCGTAGTTATCGGCCTAACATCCTTTTTATTAGACAAATAATTCTATACTTGAGAGGAAAAGGATAATAACGGAAAGTTCCCGCCTTCCTTACAATATAGCCATTAAAGTTTTGCTTAAAGCGAAGAACACCATCACTTCCATCAAATATTCCTTGAATCCCTAAGAAATTATAAACAGGAATTCCACGCTTTATACTCTCTAACATAACATGCTCTTGAAGCAATGCTGGTGCATAGAACTTATTAAATTCCGTGTAAGAGCCACTAAAAAGATAGGTACTTTCTTGAGGCATATAGATAAAAAGACTACCAGCCAATACAACCTTTTGTTCCCCATACTTGGCTATCAATTTATGTGCTTCTGCTTTACGAACCTCAAAAGTTTCAAATTGATGTAGCAATTCTTTATGCTCTTTTTTCTTCTGAGCTGAATAAGGATATTTTCTTAGTGCCTCATCAAAATCTGCTATTTTTTTGGATAGATTTTCTTGATTTTTCTCCAGTTGAGAAAGATAATCTTGAAAATTTAAAGTCGCAACCATGAATTCAGCCCGGTCTCCAAATGCATCATAAAAATGTTCGTAATATTCTAAACTTTTATCACTGTATTCTCTTCTTTTTGATGTCGTAGCAGTGATATCTTTAAAAATAGATAATTCATCACGTTTTAATCGTCTCAATTGAATGCCAAAGCTTCTAGCTTTCTTAACCAAGGGTTTTCCCTTTTTACTAAAAGATCGAATTAAATTCTCCTCTGTGATTCCTTCTAAGTCCTTGACATATAACCAATCAGGTTCCCCACCTGGGTAACCAATCTGTAAACCATCATGACAATATCCTAGATTCGTCAGACACTGAATAATTTCTTGTTGCTCCTCCGTCACTGGATTCCCATTAGTATCAAAACTTTGAAAAGTATCGTAAGGTTTGACAATCAACTCCAGAGCCCCATGTTGTTTGGCATACACTTGGAGATCTTTGTAAAATTCCTTTAGATAAGCTGCATCGCTATAAATTGGACCAGAATTGATTTCCATGTGCAGTCCACCTGTCATTGGCAAACTATAAACCAATGCGGCAACCTGAATGGTCTCTGTATGCTTCAGAGCAAGGTAGGTCACCGTTGCTCCTCGCTTCTCTAACAATTCTCCCATCTGGATTGATTGTAAAAACGAGCGGGAGGTAATTGATTCTGAATAAATGCGAAAGTCTTCTTTAGTAAGTACAGTTAGTGTCATACATTTACTTTCTATGATATTTTTTTCGAAGATTAAATAGGAGATTTATTAACGGATACATAGGATGAATCGGCAGAGTTAACTCTCCTAAATATTCCTCAATAGTTGGATTAAAATTAGCTTTAAAACGATAAAGTCCACCATCTCTTGTATGTTCAACACCTCCTAGATTTTGCCAGAGAGAACCTCTTTCAAATGCACGTTGTAGTGTTCGATACCATGTTAAAATTGGGGCATTATAACGTCTAAATTCTACATCCATTCCTGCATATAAATTTACAGATGTCTGCCCAAATTCCAAAGTCAAAGTGGCTGATAAGGGAGCAACTTGAACACCTGAAGAAATATGCTTCTCCAAAAATAGAATTTCTTCATTCAACCTTTCGCTTTCTTGTAGCCTACTTTGATATTTCGAAGACTTAACAGTATCTGATAAGGATTCTAGAATTTTTTGATTCTGATCTCTTTGTTCTTCTAAAATATTCAATCGATTTGACAAATCAAGTGTAGATAATGTTATATAAGCATGGTCTGGAAAAGACAATAGCAAATTTCGATAGTAGGCTTCATTCCGCAAATGAATACTTTTTCTTGCCTCCGTCTTCTTCATTAGAAAAGAAAATAATTCTAATAATTCAATTCCACCAAACTGAGTATTTATTCCTTTGTTTTGTGCAGTTCGAATAGCTTGTCTCGCCGATTTTGGTAGGTACTTCTCATCAAAATTTTCTTTATACACTTTTGCCTGTATACGAGGCTGAATAGTATCAACCATTTCACTTGTCTGACCAGACCAAATAAAACCTAGTTTTTGCAAATAATTTAGCGTTTCTAGAGTTTTCTCTGAGCAATCATAAACTTGATTGTCATTATAAGTTTTACTCAAACAAAGTGCTGGATCGATTTTAATAAAAAGTGCTCGTTTTTTCTTTGCAATCGTTTTAAGTGAAGAAAATACAAAATCCATCAAAGATTGGTCCGTATAATCCATAATTGGACCTCTGGCAATATAGCACATTGTAAAACCAAAGGGTAAAGATCTATAAAGTAAACTAGCTACCGCCACTATTTTATTATCACTATAAAATCCAACTCTTTCATTTTCCCATTCACTTTTTACACTTGCCCAAGCACTACTTTGCAATAGATTCACTAACGAACTACGTCTAACAAAGCCATCATGTTCTTCAGCGGAAATACCAACTCGATAATAATACATGTACTTTCCATTTTCTACTAATATGAATCCTATTTTACTATTTTTTTTTAAAAAAATAAAGAAAAATAATCTTCAAAAATCTCCAATTATAGAGACTAAATAACAGTCACTCGTTCTATAAATAGTTCGAAGAAACAAGGTGGAATATGTCATTTAGAAAATCTTTCTTAACAAAACGAGTAGTATAAAACTCGTTGAATTAGCTTTTTAACAAGCAAATTAAGCTACTCATCTATCAATTACCTACATACAATTCTATTACTTTGATTACATCCTGAGGCTGAATCCCATAATAGGAACCTGCTGGCTGCATGACAGAAGTTTCGTTAGTATGATCCAATCCAATGGCATGTCCCAGCTCGTGCTCCGCCGTGTGCACGATCCGTTCATAAGAATAACCATAGTTTGGATTGGATAGATAATAGTGATTCAGGCGAACCGTTACAGATATAAATTGATTGGTTAACAAATTGGTTTGACTCTCGGCTTGACCTGCTACAGCGGTTGATCCATCATTCATCTCACTTGCCACAATATCTGCCTGACTAGGATCCGCAACCACCTCAAAGGTAAAAGCTCCCGTTTGATTCCAGTTTTTTATAGCTTCTGCATAGGCACCTTGGAAGGTCTCATCCATTTGAGGCTCAATATAGATGCGAGCTGAGGCCTGAGCCCACTTGCCTTCTGCATGTTGGTGACTGTCTGTCTGAGACAAGACTTCCAGCGTTCCCGTCTCCTTCCATTGATTCCAGCCACCTTGACCAATCTTACTCATTTTTTCAACCTGATTGACCGCAGAATGAAAATCACCAGACAGATACCAAACCACTCCAAAGGCAATGAGAAGTAGAATAACCACGGTCCAAACCAGACGCCAGAAGAAACGCCAAATTCCCAAAAGAAATCGGAACAATAATCGAATAATCCAGAACATGACGCTCCACCTTTCATAAAAATAAGAATCTATCTTAAAATCACATTCTACTTGATCAAGATAGATTCTCTATTTTACTGAAGAAAGCTGAAAGAAACCTAAAACTAAGATAAACGTTCTTCCAAGACAAAGTCAATTGGTAAGGTAGCCAAAAAACGCTCCAATTGTTTTTCCCAGTAGTACCACTCGTGCTTACCTGGACTATGACTATAGGTCACATCAAAACCTAGTTTCTTGAGGTTTTTCACTGCGAGATTATTGGCAGAGTAGAGATAGTCTTGCTCCCCACACCAAGCCCATAGTTTGGTCTTTTGATCGGATTTTGCAGCCATACTTTCAAGCGAATGAGGACTAGCTGTCCAGTCTTTAATCTCTCCAAAAACTCCTCGCCAGTAGGCAAGTGACCCCAGATCCTGACTTTCAGGAGAAAATTCCTGAAAACTGAGCGCACCAGAAAAACTAGCCGCATGAGAAAAACGATTTGTCGATAGAGCGAGTTTGAAGGAACCATATCCTCCCATGGAGAGACCTGCTATAAAGGTCTTTTCTCGCTTGCTGGTCATATTGGGGAAGAAACGTTTCATGACTTGGGGGAGTTCTTCTGCTAGAGCTGTATAGTAGTTATAGCCATACTGAGTATCTGTGTACCAGCCATTGCTAGTATTGGGCATGATAACAATGAGATTGGTTCCACGCAACAAGCGCTCGACATTGGTACGTTTGAGCCAGCTATTTTGGTTTCCTGACATTCCGTGCAAAAGATAAAGAACAGGAATATCTGTGCAATCTAGTTCAGTCACCCGACTAGCATCTGGATAGAGTACCGTAACGCCCCACTCCATATCCAAAACTTTTGAGTAATACTCAATATTCATAACTGCCATGGTTGTCTCCTTTTACTATTCTATAAGAAAAAGCCGAATTCGACTTTTTCTGTAGGTATCTGCTTATTATTTTGCTTCCATCACGACTGGCAAGATTGCCGGGCGACGCTTGGTTTGATCAAAGAGGTACTTGGTCAGATTATCGCGAACCTTTCCTTTGAGATCTGCCCAGTCAAAGTCATCACCTTGAAGATACTCTTCTACCGTTTGATTAATCAATTCTGAACTTTCACGGAGAATATCACGGCTCTTCTTGAGATAAACAAATCCACGCGTATGAACACGGGCCTTGGCCACAATTTTCTTCTCACGACGGTTGACAGTGATTGCCACGATAAAGATTCCATCCTCTGACAAGACCTTACGGTCACGAAGGACGACATTTCCAACATCCCCGATGGCATTTCCGTCAATCAAGACATCACCTGCAGAAACTGCTCCAGCTGGAACAAAGTCTCCATGTTCATAAGACATGGTCGTTCCCTTTTTAGGGATGAAAATGCGTTCTGGCAACATTCCAACTGCCATGGCAGCCTTGGCATGCGCATCCAACTCACGATACTCCCCTTGGATAGGGAAGAGGTAATTTGGTTGCAAAAGATTGATCATCAACTGCAAATCACGCGCATTCCCGTGTCCGGATACTCGCAAGCTTTGGGTAATGAGTTTCACCACACCACCAGCTTGGTAGATCATGTTTTCAACACGCGCCATGACGGCTTCTTTGGCGATAGATGGAGTCGTTACGATATAAACCAAGTCCCCATCTTTGATTTCCACATAGCGGTGACGTCCAATGGACATCTTACGAAGTCCATTAATAGGCTCACCCATACGGCCTGTCTCAAGGATAATCAACTCATGATCTTCAAATCGAGACATTTCTTTTGGTTTAATCAAGAGACTTTCATTAGCTAGAGATAATTTTTTGAGACGAATCGCAGTGCGGACGATATTTTCAATATCAAATCCAGTCAAAACAACTCTGCGACCTGTATCTGCTGCAGCATCAAAAACCTGCTGGATACGAGAAAGGTTGCTGGCAACTGCGGCAACGATGATACGACCTTCCCAGTCTGCAATGGTCTGGGTAATTTCATCCCCAACTTCACTCTCGCTAGCTACCTGGATATTGCTGTCTGCATTGGCTGAATCACTGAGGAGCGCTAAAACACCATCACGACCGATTTCAGCCAAACGAGCAAAATCCGTCGCATAGGATTCACTAGCTGTCTGGTCAAACTTGAAGTCCCCTGTATAAACGATGCTACCTTCAGCTGTTTTCAGGACTATTCCCAAACTTTCTGGGATAGAGTGAGTTGTACGGAAGAAGGAAACCACAGTCCCTCCAAAGTCGATCTCTGTATCTTCATCAATCACATGGAAGTCATTGAATTTCTTAACCGTATCATTTCCTTTGACAAAGAGTTTGGCCAACTCAATGGTCAACTCAGAACCAAACACAGGCACCTTAGCCTCTGCCAAAAGATAAGGCAGGGCACCAATTGCATCCGCATGTCCGTGGGTCAAAAAGACCCCTGCAATACGATCTCTATTTTCAAAAAGGTAGTCCATATTTGGAATGACGACATCAACACCTAGTTGTTCATTTTCAGGGTATTTAAGCCCAGCATCCAAAACAAAAATAGAACCATCGATTTCAGCGATGTACATATTTTTCCCATTTTCTCGTACACCACCTAGTGTTGTTAAACTGATATTACTCATTTTTCCTCCGAAACTTCATTTATCTTGATTATAGGGCGAATTCACCCTCTTATTCTAAAAGTTCTAAAACTTTCAGCCGAATCTTTTCCTACCATTATACCATTTTTTTGATTATTTTCAAAACGAAGATCGGTTTTTAACTAGAGATTAGTCACTACTGTGAATCAAATTTTTTTACTTTGACTTCTCTTTTGGAGGCTTCATCGAAGATAATAGAACGATTATACCATCAAAATTATGGACTTTCTGAATTAATTTGATTTCAGATACCTTTCTCGAACTCTAAATTTCTCTTTTAGTTCAAAACAAGTTAAATTCTTGCCCTTTACCTCTCGACTTGAGAGCTATTTTCTACAAAGACATGGTTTATCTGCATATAAAAGCGAGAATTTCCTGTTCGCTACAGAATCTAAAAAATTTTCAGCAATTAGCCACTAAGATGGAGCTTAACGATAGGAAATTTCTTCAAAAAGAAAAAAGACTTAGAAATTCTAAATCTTTTTATCATCTTTGGTTTGGATAGATATAAGTTACGTTACCTAAAAATTCATGAGGATTAAAGAAGCCACGGTAATTTGCAATCTGCTTTTGACGTCTGTAGTTTGCTTCCAATACCTGGATAGAGTTTTCACTTTGAACATCTGTGACATAAGCAACGTGTCCATATTCACCACCATCCCAAACGGCGATTGCTCCTACTACTGGAACACTTCCTGTCTTATAACCTTGAGCGCTCGCGTAGATTGCCCACGTGTTGGCATTTCCCCACCAGTTGCTAGCCCAAGGCGCCAATTCTTTCACGCCCCATGTACACTGACCAACAGGATAAGAGTTTCCATAGTTTGTAGGAGTCTTTTCGACAACATCCTCTGTATCTGATACCACATTCGCAGTACTAGCTGGAGCACTGTAGGTAGAGCTAGCCTGAGCGGAACCACTCACTTCCAATACATCGCCTGGGTGGATAGTGTCAAAGATGGTTTTTCCATTCAAAGCTGCCAACTCATGCGGATCCATGCCGTTTGCAGTTGCAATGGCATAAAATGAATCACCATCTTGGACAACGTAAGAGTTCGCATGAACAGTTTGAGCCCCAACTGTAGCTAAAATAGCCGTAGAAGTCAAACCAAGAGTCAGTTTCGTAACTGTTTTTTTCATAACTAGATTCCCCTTATATTTTCTTGATAAGAAAATCATACTTGATTTACATGTCAGTTAGTTTAGAGTTATATTTTAGTCATGTTACAAAAATTTATACTTTTACTACATAAGGTTTAAAAGCAGACATCGTATAAAGTGATAGAAGAGAATAGAAAATGAATCGTTTTCCCCAATTTTTACATCAGCGAACCACTCAAAAGACCGTCTTATCAACCACTCCCACATCAAGCATTTATCCGACAAAAAGAGACCGAGATAGGTCAGCTCAGTCCCCTTCCATCTATAACTCCATTAAAAAATCATACATTTCTTGCACCGTACCCAGAGCCATCATTTCTTGATTTTTTACAGTTTGTTTGAGATTTTGGTAAATCTGACTTTCAGCAATTTCCCTTTTCGGCGCTTCTTTATTGACTGTCATGACACCATCTTTGATCGTCACAAAACCTAGCTCTTCAAATACTTGGATCATCTTGACCAGTAAGATTTGTTGGATATTGAGATAAGCCGCCAAATCTTTCAGCTTGTAGCGAATATCAAACTCTGGGAACTGGTAAATGGTCTTGTACAATTTGGCAAACTGTTCTCTAGTCCCGTAACCTGTCAGATAGTAGGCCTTGTCAATGTCATTTTTGAAATAGACAGCTGAGAAATCCTGTTCTTGAAAAATGGTCTTCAGCAAGGTAATATCTTCAGGAATGGTTTTCACAACCACAGCATCACTATTCGCTAGATCTGGCAACTCTCCAGAGAAATCTAAAACTGGAACCCCTTCTGGCAGGGCTACGTTCTTCCCACGAATGTTAAAGAGTTGAACACCTTCCACACGCGCATCCACCATCATCAACTGGAGGGCAGTTTGGCCATTCCATTGGTTGACAGACAAGGTGACTGCCAATTCTAGGTTTTTTGTTTGAGCAAACTCTATCGCCCATCTACCTTGTCCGAAGGCCACCACTTCAAAACTCGCCTCACCCTTGGAAATTTTTAGTTTGAGGTGGGCATTGCCCGCTCCCATAGTACGGGCACTTTCGACATGAAAATCCTTGATATAAAAGATAGGTTTTTGATTGTCCATTCCAAAGGGTGCCAAGCGTTCAAAACTTTTAACCGTTTCTAAACTAAGAGTCTCCAAATCCAACTCTTCATCTAGATTTAACTTATTCTTACCACTAGCATCTGCACCTTTTTCACGGACATAGTCTTCCAAAACCTGAGATAAATCTGAAAGTTTCTCAACTTCCAGTGTCATTCCTGCTGCACCAGCATGGCCACCAAAGGCGATAAAGAGGTCTCGATGGGGATCCAGAGCTTCAAAAATATCGACTGCTTCCACACTACGAGCGCTACCCTTGGCACGACCATTTTCTATATTAAGAACGATAACTGTCTGCCCTAGTTCTTCCAGCAAGCGCCCAGCCACTATACCCAGAACGCCAGGATTCCAGCCTTCCTTGGCCAAAACCTGGACCTTCTTCTCAGGATCCACCATGGTCTTAGCTTCTTCATAAATTGACTGAACGATTTCCTTGCGCTCTTCGTTTTTCTGATGAATCATGAGGGCAATCTCATGTGCTTCCTCGTCATCAAATCCAGTCAACAAATCAATGGCGGGATTAGGATCGTCCAAGCGCCCCAAGGCATTTAAACGAGGAGCAATCTGAAAGCCAACCGTTTCTTCTGTCACTTCATTCGCAGCAATCCCAGCCATGTCTAGCATTTCTTGTAGACCAATACGCTGAGTATGCCCCAGCATTTCCAGACCATATTGGACCAAAATGCGATTCTCATCCGTCAAACTCACCATATCAGCAATGGTACCGATAGCGACCAAATCAAGCAATTCCACTTGCACTTCTTCTAAAAGAGCGCAAGCTAGCTTGAAAGCCACTCCGCATCCGGCCAAATATTTGAAAGGATAGTCCGCATCCGGATGCTCAGGGTGAACAATGGCAAAGGCATCGGGAAGGGTTTCAGGCATGGAATGGTGGTCGGTCACAATGACATCCACTCCCATAGACTGGGCCAATTCAATGGCTTCGTGACCCGCAACCCCATTATCCACTGTCACAATCAAGGAAATACCCTCTTGCTCGATAAAATATTTATAGACACTGGCATTGGGGCCATACCCATCGGTAAAACGATTAGGCAGGTAAACACGGCACTCGGCGCCAAGCTGTTCTAAACTTTCCTTCACAATCGAAGCTGAAGTCATACCATCCGCATCGTAGTCTCCATAGATGAGAATGTTTTCCCCTTCTTCAATGGCCTGACGAATCCGTTCCACTGCCTTGTCCATATCATGGAGCAGATAGGGGTCATGTAAATCCTCTAAAGAAGGTTCTAAAAACTTCTTTAGACTTTCTTCATCCTGAATCCCTCTTTCAAATAATAACCGAGCCGCCTCAGGACCCAGCCCAGCCTTCTTGGCTATCTTTGTAAAATCCGCATCTTCAACCTGCGGGGCAAACTGCCATTCATAAGTAGGAGTTATCAAAAAGACATCCACTCTTTCTAAGAATTCTATCGTTTCATTATAACATGATTTAGGCATTTTCTCTATTCAGATTGCTTTTTTATAACATTTTAGTGAATTTTTTTCAGATATGATTTGACAAGAACATTCTTTTGGTGTAGAATCATGTTATAAAATCTAACACAAAGGAGATCTCTCATGACTTTAGTAGAATTTAAAAACGTCGAAAAATATTACGGAGACTATCACGCACTCCGCGACATCAATCTCCGTTTTGAAAAAGGACAAGTTGTTGTCCTGCTTGGACCTTCTGGTTCTGGGAAGTCTACTCTTATCCGTACGATTAATGGTTTAGAGGCTGTTGACAAAGGAAGTCTCCTGGTCAATGGACACCAAGTAGCAGGTGCTAGTCAGAAAGATTTAGTTCCTCTTCGTAAGGAAGTCGGCATGGTTTTTCAACATTTTAATCTTTATCCACACAAAACAGTGTTAGAAAACGTGACACTTGCGCCCATTAAAGTTCTAGGAATTGATAAAAAAGAAGCTGAAAAAACAGCCCAAAAATATCTGGAATTTGTAAATATGTGGGACAAGAAAGATTCCTATCCAGCTATGCTATCTGGTGGTCAAAAACAGCGGATCGCCATTGCTCGTGGTCTTGCCATGCATCCGGAGCTCCTCCTCTTTGATGAGCCAACATCTGCTCTTGACCCTGAAACCATCGGTGATGTTCTAGCAGTTATGCAAAAACTGGCACATGACGGGATGAACATGATCATCGTTACCCACGAAATGGGCTTTGCTCGAGAGGTTGCGGACCGCATTATCTTTATGGCCGACGGAGAGGTTTTAGTAGATACGACAGATGTCGATGACTTTTTTGACAATCCAAGCGAACCTCGTGCCCAACAATTCCTCAGCAAAATTATCAACCACGAAAGTGACAAAGTCAAATAAGGAGGCGCCTATGAAAAAGAAATTCTTTTTATCCGCATTATTGATTAGTCTTTTCGGCCTTACTGCTGCCAAACCAGTACAGGCTGATACTAGTGTCGCAGACATTCAAAAAAGAGGCGAACTAGTTGTCGGTGTCAAACAAGATGTTCCTAATTTTGGCTACAAGGACCCCAAGACAGGGACTTATTCTGGCATCGAAACCGACTTAGCCAAGATGATTGCAGACGAACTCAAAGTCAAGATTCGCTACGTTCCAGTTACCGCGCAAACTCGTGGACCGCTCCTAGACAATGAACAGGTCGACATGGACATCGCAACCTTTACCATCACAGATGAACGTAAAAAACTCTATAACTTTACCAGTCCCTACTACACGGACGCTTCTGGCTTTTTGGTCAACAAATCCGCTAACATTAAAAGCATTGAAGATCTAAACGGTAAAACCATTGGGGTTGCCCAAGGTTCCATCACCCAACGCCTGATTACTGAACTGGGCAAAAAGAAAGGTCTAACCTTTAAATTCGTCGAACTTGGTTCCTACCCAGAATTGATTACTTCCCTTCACGCTCACCGTATTGATGCCTTTTCCGTGGACCGTTCTATCCTGTCTGGCTACATTAGTAAACGGACAGAACTACTAGATGATAGTTTCAAGCCATCTGACTACGGTATCGTCACCAAAAAATCAAATACCGAACTAAACGACTATCTTGATACCTTGGTCACTAAATGGAGCAAGGATGGTAGTTTGCAGAAACTCTATGGCCGTTACAAGCTCAAACCATCTAGCCATACCGCTGATTAAGGAGGACACCCTATGACAGATTTATCATCTTGGACAGCCTATTTTCAGGATTTTGGACAATTTTTCAATGGTTTCCTCTTCACCCTTGCTCTAGCGATTGGTTCCTTTATCCTCGCCATGCTTTTGGGCATCTTCTTTGGGGCCATGTCAACTAGTAAACGCCCATTCTTGCGCGTTTTGGCTCGTATCTTTGTCGAATTTTACCAAAATACTCCCCTCTTGGTGCAGTTTGTCATCGTCTTTTATGGTTTGCCTCTTATCAGTGAACACACCATCATGATTCCCATTTATTGGACAGCTGTACTTTGTGTGGGACTCTATCACGGTGCCTATATTGCGGAGGTTATTCGTTCAGGGATTCAGTCTATTCCTAGTGGTCAGATGGAGGCCGCCTTGTCGCAAGGTTTTACCTATATCAGTGCCATGCGCTTGATTATCTTGCCTCAGGCCTTCCGTATCATTCTCCCACCTTTGACCAACCAAATTGTTAACCTCATCAAGAATACCTCTACCGTAGCTATCATCTCTGGAGTAGACTTGATGTTTGTGACCAAGTCTTGGTCAGCTCTCAACGGAAACTACATCCCTGCATTTCTAGGTGCTGCCCTACTCTACTTTGCCCTATGCTTCCCTGTTGCTCAGTTTGGGCGCAAGATGGAGCAAGCCAATAAAAAAGCCTATTCACTTTAGGAGGTTACTATGGAATCTATTTTAGAAGTTTTGACCCCAGATAACCTAGCCTTTATCTTTAAAGGATTTGGCTTGACCCTCTATATTTCTCTGATTGCCATTGTCCTCTCTACCCTGATCGGGACGGTACTTGCGGTTATGAGAAATGGAAAAAATCCTATTTTACGGATCATCTCCAGCATTTATATCGAGTTTGTACGTAACGTTCCCAACCTCCTCTGGATTTTCACCATCTTTTTGGTGTTTAAGATGAAGTCCACACCAGCAGGTATTACAGCCTTTACCCTTTTTACCTCAGCAGCCCTGGCTGAGATTATCCGAGGCGGTCTCAATGCCGTGGACAAGGGCCAGTACGAAGCAGGAATGTCGCAAGGATTCACCTCTGCGCAAATCCTCTACTACATCATTCTCCCACAAGCGATCCGTAAAATGCTGCCAGCCATCATTTCTCAGTTTGTAACTGTGATTAAGGATACCAGCCTTCTCTACTCTGTTATCGCTCTACAAGAACTCTTTGGCGCCAGCCAAATTCTCATGGGACGCTATTTCGAACCAGAGCAGGTCTTCAGTCTTTATATCCTGATTGCCTTGATTTACTTTATCTTTAACTTTGCCATTTCTAGCCTGTCTCATATGCTAGCAAAACGTTGGCAACAAGCCGCAGAATAAAAAAGAAATGTGAACTCAAAACAAGGGTTCACATTTTTTGCTATAAATGAAAAAGAGTAACTCAATGCTATGCAAACGTTTTACTTTTTGGTAAAATGACTTTAAAACCATAAAGCAAGGAGAAAAATCATGATCCACGAACTTTGCAAAGAATTCTCTCAACTGGAACAAGTAGAAGCTATCGCTCTTGGTGGTTCTCGTGCAGGACAAGCCTACGATCAAAATTCTGACTATGATGTCTATGTCTATCTTAACTCACCTATTGATGAGAAAACTCGTCAAATCATTCTTAGCAACTATTGCTCCTATATGGAAATTGGAAACCAGTTTTGGGAGTTAGAGGATGACTGCGTACTAAACAACGGTATCGAAATCGAGTTGATTTATCGTTCGCTGGAGTCGTTTGAACAGGAATTGAACTCAACCGTTTTTCAACACAAAGCTCAAAATGCTTATACAACTTGCATGTGGCATAATCTACTCCACAGCAAGATTTTATACGACCCGAATAGACACTATGCTTCGCTCCAAAGAACCTACCAGATTCCCTATCCACAGGAACTCAAAAAACAGATCATCGAAAGGCAGCTCCTTTTACTAGAACAAGCCATGCCTGCCTTCTCTCACCAAATAGAAAAAGCTATCAAACGCCAAGATCTTCTCAGTATGAATCATCGTACGAGTGAGTTTTTTGCTTCCTACTTTGACTTGTTATTTGCGCTCAATGAGCAAACCCATCCTGGTGAAAAACGAATGTTGGAGTACGCAAAGACCCATTGTACACTCCTCCCTAAGCAATTTGAAGAAACCATTCGCAAGTATTTCCAACTACTCTATCAACCGCAACAAGGAGAACAAGCGATCGTAACCTTGCAAACTATCCTGAAGGAACTAAAAGCCATTTTGCCATAGACCAAAAAGAAAATGTGAACCTCTGTTGCTGTTCACATTTTTATTTGTCGTTGACTGTAAAATTCTAGTCTACTCATATTCAGTTGCCTATTTTTGACTCTATCTAAAAATCTGCAACTAGGTTAGAAATTGTTCAATTGATTGACGAGCAATCATGAAGCCGTTCCAAAAACCGCACTCACAATCACTTACCCTGCTCTTTCATTACTAGTGACAATTTTTCCCTTAGGGTTACTACAAGATTTTTTAGAGATTCTAACAAGAATTACAATATGAATTTTACATATTACCATAGAACACCTCTATAGGATAAAATCAGAGCTAAAATTAATAAAATATAGAAGGCGAGAAAAAGCCATCTCATCTTCACACATAGAGCAATGTATTCTCTGATAAAGGCCGATGGGATATAGTAGGCGGCTGTACGGCAACCAAGACCATCTCCCTTCATCCCAATACGGCGAGCATAGGTACTGGTACGAAAAACATGGTAATCATTGGTCACAAAGAGAAAACGTGGACTGGCCACCAGCTTCTCTCCCATTTCTTTTGAGAAGAGAAGATTCTCATAGGTCGTCGTTGAGTTTTCCTCTAGGAGAATCGCTTCTCTCGGAACATCCGTCGCTTCCAACAAATAATTACAAATCGCCTGAGCTTCGGAAATCTTCTCATCCCCACCTTGGCCACCACTTGCGATGATTTTAACATTGGGATTGAGAGACTGGTGATAGGCTTCTACTGCCTTGTCAATGCGACTCTTCAGTAAGGGAGTCACTTTTTCTCCATTCAATAAGCCTGCTCCGTGAATGATGATAAAATCATAATATTTTTTCTTGGGAATGAAAAGATACAGGATAGAATAAAGCAGAAATCCTGCAAAGGCAAAACCAAAAATCAAATACGAATAAATCAAAAAGAAAAAGAGAATATTCACTAGATGATTGGTGTAAAACAAGCCCTTGGTATCGCTCACTCGAATTGCCATGATCACAAAAAAGAATAGAATCACGCAGCCTAATCCTAGAGACAAATAATTTGCCTTGGATTTTCCTTCTTTTTTCAATAACACAAATCCATTATAAATAAGGAAAAAACCACTTAGAAAAACTAAAAGAGGCAGCAGGAGAAAAATCCCTGCAAAGAAAACCATGTGCACTTCTTTCTGTCCAACTTCGTAAAAAAGATTGGCAATAGACATATAAGAAAAAAGCAGAGACAAAAGCAAGAGAGCTGGATTCCAGAGACTACGATTGTCCCTTAAAAACGAAACGAGAAAAAGTAGGACAAAAAATCCTGTGATAAAGTACATAGTCTCCTCCTTTAATGACTACATTGTACCATAATTATGGCAATAGAAAAAGAGAACCTTAGTCCTCTCACTTAGACAGTTTATTCTGAGCATCGGCTACAACCTGAGCCAGACTTGTCTGACGCAGTTGGTTTTCCATAGCTGCTTGAACATCGAACAGCTTTTGGTCCAAGACCCCATGGATATTCGCACCAATTGGGCAATTAGGATTTGGATTGTCATGAAAACTAAAGAGCTTACCGGATTTTCCTAAACACTCCACAGCTTGGTAGACATCCAACAAACTGATATCCTGAAGGTCTTTTATTATCTCAGTTCCCCCCGTACCACGAGCAACTGAAATCAATCCTGCTTTTTTGAGTTGCGATAAAGTCTTACGGATAATGACTGGATTGACTCCGACACTAGCCGCAAGAAAATCACTGGTTACCTTGCTGTCTGTATCCTGCATTGCAATAATAATCATCATATGAGTCGCAATTGTAAATCGGCTTGAAATTTGCATCTTCTTCTCCTTTCATTGATATTTTATTCATCTTTTCCCGTATAAACATTATACCGTTTTTGGTTTCCCTGTCAAATATTATAGACTGATTACCTTCTCCATGCAAAAAGTCCTGTATCCCTCTTGGTAACCAGAACAGCGGAGGACATACAAAGACTTATTTTTTTATGCAATTTTACGGGCAATCCCCTTTGTTTTATGACTTGACCAAACCGAGCTGATAGACACCCCAGCACCAACTAAGGTAAACACAGCTAACATAGCTAGATTATAAAAATAGTTATCTGGGAAATCACCGCTAAAGATTAATTCATTCACCGCTCGGAAAGCAAAGGCAAACTCAACCCCTAGTTTGGAAACGACTTCCATCGCCAAATCAATTTGATTCACTAGAAAGACAGTAATCACCATCCAAATAGAGGAAATTACAATCCCCTTTCGAGATATCTTTCTTCCAAGGATTTCATATCCTTTAATGGTACAAATCCCCAGAACAATCCCCGCTACCATAGCTACATAACCTAGACGAGCGATAAATAGAGCAACTGCTCCACCAATCAAGGCTCCAAGCAACGCACCAACTGCTCCAAGAAGAACATTTTCCTTTTGATTTTGATAAGAATCCACCTCAATCTGAAGATTGCTCTTCAGCAATTGATAGCTTTCCTCATTGATAAGGAAAATTGAATCACCTAATTGATAGAGACCAACAGGACCCTCCTGACCACTGTAGGCACAGACTTGGACGAAATGATGGGTTTCAAGGAAGGCAACGAGATCTGTTATGAGCGTCTGTAACTTCTCAATTGTTTTTGATTTGCGCATGGCACCTTTTACGACAAAAGAAACAAGGTACTGGTTGATAGACAAGGTCGACAAGTTTGGAAGAGATTCACTCTTAAACTCATCCCAAACCAATTCGTTTTCTTCTGAATCCGCAGGATTGCCATTCAAACTCACACTGACACAAAGTCGAAACTGATTTTTCACATCAGTTTCTTGCAGGAAAAGTAAATAGCCTGACTGCGTGCCATAAATACTACGCGAATCTTCGTCAAATTGCAAGCCCAACTCCGAGGCAATGGCGTGTAACTCTTCTGGTTTCATTATCTGTCTCCTCTTATTTTGAATATCAATTAGTATGAGATTCAAATTAGTTATATTCCGTTATTCTAACATAAATTTGAGAAGCCGTCAATTCGTATCCAGTTCGACTTATCGCGAAACAGCAGCAGTCACTAGACTATCTGATTTCTAGCTAGAAGTCCTCTTAAAACCAATCTTTCTTGTCTCTTTCCATCCAGAGTTCAACATCCTGATCATAACCTTCTTGTTCACTAATCTGACCTAACAATTCATGGTTATGAGTGTGGTGAATTCCATTTACCAAACTTTCATAGTAGACCTGGAAATAGGGGAGCTTCAAATCTTTAGCCAACTGCAATTCAGTTTCCACATCATAATCCACACGACGAAAATCAACATCAGACAAACCTGCCTCATCAAACTCTAAGATCATATACTGGGCCCGCAGGTCCTTACGCAACTTCGCATCTAGAAAGAAAGGTTGTCCAATGGAACCTGGATTAAGAATCAACTGTCCATCACTTCCGTAACGAAGCAACTGCTGATGAATATGGCCATATACTGCGATAGAGGTGTGTGGATTCGTCACCAATCTATCAAAATCTTCTTGTTTTCCCGTATGGATCAATTCTCTTCCCCAGTTTTTATCAGGGAGATGGTGAGTGATTCCCACCATCAAATCACCAAACTGACGATGAACTTGCATAGGTTGATTGTTGAGGTTTTCAATTTCTTCAGGGCTGACCTCCTCTAAGATGTACTGACTTTGACGCAGGAGATAACGATGGCTCGCTTTTGTAGGGTCTAACTTGCGATGCAGGCCTCGCCAGAGACTATTTTCCCAATTACCAAGAACTCTTACTGTAATAGGCAAGCTAGCTAAGAGGTCCAAGATCCTTCTACGTCCTGTTCCTGGCATCAGAATATCCCCTAAAAGCCAGTATTGGTCTACCTCTGCCGCTTTAGCATCAGCCAGAACAGCTTCCAAAGCTGTCGTATTTCCATGTATGTCTGAAAGAACTGCTATTTTGGTCATTCTTTCTCCTCATTCTCTCTTACTTCTTTTGTTAGTATTATAGCAGAAAACACTCGAAAAGATCACTATCACTAATCACTGGATTAAATTGTAAGAGCCTCCAAATCGTGCTATAATATAAGTAGAGATTTCCCCTTCATTTAGGATTATGTTGTATACAATATCTCTCAATTTTTGCAGATTGGAGGACTATTGCCATGCGGAATTATCTTAAGTATATCCCATACTACCTTGTCATTTTCTTTTTTTACTGGCCACTCTATGAACTCCTCTCTCTATGCATCTCTGACCCATATATACTGAAGGGACTGTACATTTACAACATCATCCTTTTTTCACCTCTAGTAACCTTTATCGTATCGCTACTTTATAGCTATCGATTTCATTTCTCACTTTGGTGGCTACTCGGTATTGGTCTGCTCCATTGCTTTACCATCATCACCTTTGGTGAGTTCATCCTTCTTTACTTCCTAGCCTATGAGCTCTTTGCCCTACTTGGCTTGGCTGCTGGCATGGGTATCAATCATCTCTTCCAAAAAGAGAAAAACAAAAAAATTATACAAAAACCTTGAAAATTCTCGCAATCATGCTATAATAATGCATAGAGACAAGTCACTTAGTCCCTTTCTACTAGAGAGTGCGTGGTTGCTGGAAACGCATAGAAAGCCTAAACTGATACTACTCTACTGACTTTTATGCAAACATAAAACGGTGGCTACGTTAAAGCCAATCTGAGGTGTCCCTCTTTTTTGAGGAACATAAATGAAGGTGGAACCACGTTGCGACGTCCTTTTAGGATGTCGTTTTTTGTTTTGTCAGAAGGAGGAAGAACGATGCTTTATATGATTGGCGGATCGCCTTGTAGTGGAAAGTCAACAATTGCCTCACTTCTTGCTAGACAGTATCAACTACTTCATATCAAACTGGATGATTTGGTAGAAGAGATGATGAGTCAAGCAAGTGCAGACTCACAGCCAATTTGCCTTCTTAGGAAGGATAGAAATCCAGAACAAATCTGGATGAGAAAGCCAGAAGAGATGGCAGATGAAGAATGGTGCTTTTATGAAGAGATTTTTCCATATGTAAAATCTTACTTGATAAAAAATCAAAACAGACCTCTCTTGGTGGAGGGAGCAGGACTTTTGCCTCACTTGGTAAAGGAGCTTGAATGTCAAGCATCATCCTATCTATGCTTGACTCCGACAGCTGATTTTCAAAAAAAGCATTATATACAGAGAGAATGGGTTCCTTATGTCTTAGAGGGTACAACCAACCCCGAGCAAGCTTTTGAAAACTGGATGCAACGAGACATTCTTTTTGCTCAAATGGTTCGTAAGGAAGCGGTGCTATTAGGCTATCCTAGTCTCGTAACAGATGGTAGTCAATCAGAGAATCAGACTGCGGAAGAAGTTGCTCGGCTCTTAAAATTGTCCAACAAAAATAGAATAAATATTTAAGGAGAAAACCATGATTAAGATTACTTTCCCAGATGGCGCTGTTCGTGAATTCGAATCTGGCGTTACTACTTTTGAAATTGCCCAATCTATCAGCAATTCCCTAGCTAAAAAAGCCTTGGCTGGTAAATTCAACGGCAAACTCATCGACACGACTCGCGCTATCACTGAAGATGGAAGCATCGAAATTGTGACACCTGATCACGAAGATGCCCTTCCAATCTTGCGCCACTCAGCTGCCCACTTGTTCGCCCAAGCAGCTCGTCGCCTCTTCCCAGACATTCACTTGGGAGTTGGTCCAGCTATCGAAGATGGCTTCTACTACGATACAGACAATACTGCTGGTCAAATCTCTAACGAAGACCTTCCTCGTATCGAAGAAGAAATGCAAAAGATCGTCAAAGAAAACTTCCCATCTATTCGTGAAGAAGTCACCAAAGACGAAGCACGTAAAATCTTCAAGAACGACCCTTACAAATTGGAATTGATCGAAGAACACTCAGAAGACGAAGGTGGGTTGACTATCTACCGTCAGGGTGAATATGTAGACCTCTGCCGTGGACCTCACGTTCCATCAACAGGCCGTATCCAAATCTTCCACCTTCTTCATGTAGCAGGTGCTTACTGGCGCGGAAATAGCGACAACGCGATGATGCAACGTATCTACGGTACAGCTTGGTTTGACAAGAAAGACTTGAAAAACTACCTTCAAATGCGTGAAGAAGCTAAAGAACGTGACCACCGTAAACTTGGTAAAGAGCTTGACCTCTTTATGATTTCACAAGAAGTTGGTCAAGGTCTACCATTCTGGTTGCCAAACGGTGCGACTATCCGTCGTGAATTGGAACGCTACATTGTCGACAAGGAGCTGGCTTCTGGCTATCAACACGTTTACACTCCACCACTTGCTTCTGTTGAGCTTTACAAGACTTCTGGTCACTGGGATCATTACCAAGAAGACATGTTCCCAACCATGGACATGGGTGATGGGGAAGAATTTGTCCTTCGTCCAATGAACTGTCCACACCACATCCAAGTCTTTAAACACCATGTTCATTCCTACCGTGAGTTGCCAATCCGTATCGCCGAAATCGGGATGATGCACCGTTACGAAAAATCTGGTGCCCTTACTGGTCTCCAACGTGTGCGTGAAATGTCTCTCAACGACGGTCACCTCTTTGTAACTCCAGAACAAATTCAAGAAGAATTCCAACGTGCCCTTCAGTTGATTATCGATGTTTATGAAGACTTCAACTTGACTGAATACCGCTTCCGTCTCTCTCTTCGCGACCCTCAAGATACTCACAAGTACTTTGACAACGATGAGATGTGGGAAAATGCCCAAACTATGCTTCGTGCAGCCCTTGATGAAATGGGTGTTGACTACTTTGAAGCTGAAGGTGAAGCAGCCTTCTATGGACCAAAATTGGATATCCAGGTTAAAACTGCCCTTGGAAAAGAAGAAACCCTTTCGACTATCCAGCTTGACTTCTTGCTCCCAGAACGCTTCGACCTCAAATATATCGGAGCTGACGGGGAAGAACACCGTCCAGTTATGATTCACCGTGGGGTTATTTCAACTATGGAACGCTTCACAGCTATCTTGATTGAGAACTACAAGGGTGCCTTCCCAACATGGCTTGCACCACACCAAGTAACTCTCATCCCTGTTTCTAACGAAAAACACGTGGACTACGCATGGGAAGTGGCTAAGAAACTCCGTGACCGTGGTGTCCGTGCAGATGTAGATGAGCGCAATGAAAAAATGCAGTTCAAGATCCGTGCTTCTCAAACCAGCAAGATTCCTTACCAATTGATCGTTGGTGACAAGGAAATGGAAGACGGAACAGTCAACGTTCGTCGCTACGGACAAAAAGAAACACAAACTGTCCCAGTTGATGACTTTGTTCAAGCTATCCTAGCTGATATTGCCAACAAATCACGTGTGGAAAAATAAAACGATCACTGTCTGAGAAACATTTTTCAGTAAGAAAAAGCAACAACTGAAATAGTTGTTGCTTTTTTATATTTTATTTAACCTGAGCTAGTCGTGATTGGTCAAACCACCACAAATGGTATCCTCATCAACAATCCTTTCTATCCACTAACTGTTGGATATAGGATATCCTCCCAAGATTTGCTTCCTCGAGTTAGAAAAGTTCAATATCCTCAATCCTTGTCTGCTTCATTTTCTTTTACGAGATCTTTTTGTGAATCTTTTTCAGAGAGTTTTTGATCGATATACTTGTTAATGTTTTCATAAAATTCCTTGGTCATCTCACTATCTAATTTTGTCGAATTATGGACTTGATTGACTTTTAATTGAACAGATTGAATACCGTAAGAGGCTTGTTTTTGATGGAGCGTTTCTAATTCTTCTTCTGAAATCGGATCTCCAACAACTGTCAAGACCAATTCATTGTCCCTAGACTTGTAGACTTGATTAATGACCGTATGATTAGAGAACTCTTTTCCTACAAACTGTTTGATCCCTTCTTTTCGCGCTTGATCTATCGTCAGAGTGACTGCTGAATAACTGGCTGGAAGAACCAATAATACAATCAAGGATATCAAGCCAATTTTCATTTTAATGTTTAGCTCTTTAAATGAACTTAAGGGAGATTTTCTCATCAAAATTCTTGTTCCAATAATGTTGGCTAGCATGATAAAGACACAGTTGATCAAGAAAAGATAGAGAGCCCCAAATAAAAATCGTACATTTCCGTTAGCTAAACCATATCCTGCAGTACAGATAGGTGGCATCAGAGCTGTTGCAATGGCTACTCCTGGCACGATATTGTTTGCTTCTTTTTTCCTTGACCCAATTACACCTGCTATCCCACCAGCAATAGCAATGAGAACATCCCAAATGGTTGGAGAGGTTCGTGCAATCAACTCGCTACTTGCATAAGATAAGGGGGAAATCCAGAAATACAAAGTCGAGACAAGCAAACTGACCAATATTTGAGTAAATAAAACCTCTAAAGATTGCTTGATTAAACGCGTATCAAAAATAGCTAAACCAAATCCGAGTCCAACAATCGATGTCATAAGAGGGGAAATCAGCATGGCTCCAATAATGACAGCTGTTGAATTCATATTTAAACCTATAGAGGCAATAAAAATCGCACACATCAAAATCACTGTATCTCTTAATCGAACATGAAGATCATCATATAATTTCTCACGATATTCACGTGTTGAATAATTTCTGGTCATTGGTTACTCCTTTTATTTCATATAATCTTATTTCTGCTTGGATGATGGTAGAGAGACTTCTGTTCAATCTTACATATTTTTCTTCTCACCTGTTATGTTTTTGAAAATTATCCTTTAAGCATCCGTCAGTCTATCCTTAACATTATATCAAAAATTTTACAGTCTTTCTCTGAAGAAATCTATCAATTGAACAGATAGAGAAAGGAAGAAATTTTTGTTTCCTTATACGAAAAAGAAAAAACGGTATCTCCTCTGAAAGAAGATGCCGTTTAATGATTAAACATGATTGGTTTGTTCGACAATCCATTGCTCCATTTTGATTTGCAACCAGAAGCTATAGATTCCAAACGTGATGATGGTTAGAAGACCCCCTTGATCCAGTTGCCGAATAGTTGTGCTCCAGTCCCGTCAAAGTATAGACGTTGACTATCTACTACCGTGTGTTTGGTTTTCAATTTTGCATCATGCAAACCGCCCAAGGTATTGCGATCCCCAAGGTAAGCCCGAAAATTATGGCTACTAAGATAGAGTATCCGATATAATCTAGGATTCCTCCGTCAAAATATCTTTCTTTCATTTTTGCCTCTTTTATTTTTTGACTATATTCTAGTCGTTTCCTAGTGTAACATTTTTTACATCTGGACAATCTTACGGTAACTTCTAGACGTTATCATAAAAATAGAGATATCGACTAAAACAAAAATTCCACAGATGGATAAGGTTATCATCAACTATGCTTACTCAATCATCAGATTCCTATTGGAAAACTTGATGCGAACAGTTGTTCCTATCCCAACCTCAGACTCAATACGAATCTGGTGGCCCAGCTCTTCAGAAATTTTCTTAGATAGATAGAGGCCAAGTCCAGATGACTGCTGGGTCAAACGCCCATTGTAGCCTGAAAAACCACGTTTAAAGACTCGGAGCACATCGCTGTTTTTAATCCCGATTCCCGTATCCTTGATACAGAGCTCCTGGCCTTCCATATAAATCTCTAGCCCACCTTCCTTGGTGTACTTGAGACTGTTTGAGAGGATTTGTTCAATGACGACCAACAACCACTTCTTATCGGTCACGATGATTTTGTCAAGGTCATGGAGATTGACCGTCAGTCCTTTTTGGATAAAGAAAAGGGCATACTTGCGAACTATCTCCTTGACCAAGTCCTCCACTTGAACCTTTTCAAATACCAAGTCATCGTGGAAGCTTTCTAAACGAAGATACTGCAAAACCAGGTTGGTATAGGAGTCAATCTTGAAAATTTCCTGTTCCAGCTGCTGCTTGACCTCCCGATCAGAGACTTCTGCTACTAAAAGGCGACTAGCCGCAATGGGCGTCTTGATCTGGTGAACCCATAAGGTGTAGTAATCAAGCAAATCCGTCAGCTTGCTCTGCGCTTCCGACTTCTTTTGATACAATTCAGACTCACGCTCTTCGAGTTTTTCTGCTAGCGCACATTCCAGAGGAGACTTTGGGTCTCTCTCAGCATAGAGTACTTCCTGTCGGTAAACCTGAGCTTCTGCAAATATATCCCAAGCCAAAAATAAGAAGGTCAAAAAACTACTGAGCAGAAAGAAATAAAGAAAATAAGTTCCTAGACTAGCAAATAAAAACTGAAAGAGAAGGACGAGAAAGCCTAATGAAAAAATATAGGTAAAAACGCGACTGCGAGAACGCAGATAGGCTAGAAGAAATGATTTCCAATCAAGCATGTTTCAGTCCGTATCCTATCCCTTTCTTGGTTTCAATAAAGCCTACTAAGCCTTGCTCCTCCAACTTTTTGCGCAAACGAGCAACGTTGACAGACAGGGTATTGTCGTCGATGAAAAAGTCGCTATTCCAGAGTTCCCGCATCAGGTCATCACGCGCCACGATATTACCCGCATGTTCAAACAAGACTCGTAAAATCTGAAATTCATTCTTGGTTAAGCTCAGGACTTCCCCCTGATAGTGCAGGTCCATAGACTTGGTATTAAGAATCACACCCGCATACTCCAGCAGACTTTCATCCCGCCCAAACTCATAGGAACGGCGCAACAAGCCCTGAACCTTGGCAAGGAGGACCTGCTGGTCAAAAGGCTTGGTCACAAAGTCATCTGCTCCCATATTGATCGCCATGACAATATCCATAGCCTGGTCTCTCGAAGATAGAAACATGATCGGAACCTTGGAAATTTTACGAATCTCCTGGCACCAGTGATAACCATTAAAAAGAGGCAGGCCAATATCCATGAGGACCAAATGAGGCTCCGACTGAACAAAAAGGCTCAATACTTCCATAAAGTCTTCTACCAAAACGACCTCAAAGCCCCACTCTGAGAGCAATTTCCCAACTTGTTGCCGAATGACTTGGTCATCTTCTACTAGTAAAATTTTGTGCATGCGCTCCTCCTTTACTCTTGTTCAAACTATAAAAAACCTTAATAAAAAATCAATGGATTGGTATCTCTACTGTTTATCAACCTATTTTTAAAATCCAGATTCGGAAACGAAAGCTAATTAGAGAATCATCCCATTGATATCATACCTTATTTTTAGGTATAGTTCCAGCCTTATCCTATATTTTCCTTTCTGTGCTTATTTAGTTAGCGTTTCTTTAACTTATTTAATAGATCTAGCCTTCTTATTGACAAGCTAGCCACGATTTGTTAGAATATGAATGAATAAATAATTTTATTCATTCATCAAATGAAGGAGGTTAAATCATATTGGACAAAAAACAAGCTCTAAAAACAGCAGCTTATGACGTTTTTTCGAAAAAAGGTTACAAGGCGACAGGAATTTCAGAAATTGCTAGACAAGCTGGTATGGCAGTAGGCTCTTTTTATAACTATTACGAGAGTAAAGAAGCCATTTTTCTAGACATCTATATAGATGAAAACAACCGTGTTCGCCAAGCTATGATCGACGAACTGGATTGGGAAATTGACATGATCGACCTCATTGGTCAACTATTTTCTCATTCCAGAACTCTTGTTTCTTCCAATAAAATCCTTGCAGAATGGTACAATCCTGCCATAGCCGATGACTTGCATAGCTACTATTCCTCAGAAGAAGGCAAAGTCGCAAATCCATTTCATCAGTTTCTAGTTAAAACTTTTACAAATCGTATGCAGGCTGAGGGGTATTCTCCAGAAAAGATTCAAGAGATTTTACAAGTTTACAACCTATTTTACTACATGGATATGCATATAACGGAAAAAGATTTTCCAGATATTGGCAAAACTGTTGAAATACTTGCAACCAACTTCATTAAAGGAGTTCTAAAATAAAGAATGGATTTCTTTATTTTTTGAAAAGATATGAATGAATTATTTTAAAGTTCATTCATAAAATTAAGAACAGGAGTCATAAAAAATGAAAAGAGGTAAAAAAATGTTTATTATCATTCTATCAACACTTGGAGCGCTATGTATTATAACTTTGGGTGCCATCGCTTATCTTGGACGAAGCCAGACATTATCGATAAAATCCATCGAAAACCCCAGCGGAGATCTATATTTAATTCATATCACAAAACCGAGTCATCAAATCTGGAAAGCTGGGGCTTATGCTAAGTTTACACTCCCTGATACCTCGTCTACTGCTAGTAAATATGAACCTAACGGAGAGCAAACCAGTCGATGGCTAACCATTGCCTCCACACCTGATGAAGATGAAATTCTCATTTTGACTCATAATAGTGGTAGCAATTTTAAGAACACCTTGACACATTTACCGGCTGGCAGTGAGATTGAGATGAGTTGGCTGGATTCCTCTTTGACTGTTAAAGATACGAATAAGCCACTAGTTTGCTTTGCATCTGATGTCGGCATTTCTGCTCTACGTCCCCTTATCAAAGAATGGGCTGGGAAATGTCCGATTATTCTCAACCATTTTGACAAAGGAGTTACTATTTTCGATAATGAGATGAAAGAACTGGCTCAAAAAACACCGAATTTTACTTATAAAACTAGCGAGGAACTTTCTCAAAGTCAAGAATTTTTAAAACGTGCTATTGATGAATACGGCAATCAAGCCAGCTATCTCATCACAGGTCAGCCTGATGATGTTAAAGAGATGACGAATTTTTTAAAGGAAAATGGGATTGATAGCAATAACATACAAGTAAGCTCGTTTAGAGGTTTGAAATAGGAGTAATCTATCTTCTATATATTTCAATCAAACCCTACTAGGTCATTCGAACAAGCCTACTAGCTAATTCTAGGTAAATGTGGTAGGATAAACATAGAGAAAGGAGCTTTTATGGCCAATATTTTTGACTACTTAAATGATGTAGCATACGATTCCTTTTATGACCTCCCCGTGAATGAGTTAGATGTTCTTGCCTTGACTGAATTAACCTATCTTGCTTTCGATGATGTAGTCACCCAAGAACCAAAGCGCCTCATAGATCTTGCACCTCAAATCCCTAGAGACACGACGATGCTGACCAATAAAAACCGTCTCCAGTTGTTGGATCAGCTCGCTCAACACAAACGCTTTAAAAATTGCAAGCTCTCAGACTTTATCAACGATATCGATCCTGAATTGCAAAAACAGTTTGCAGCCATGACTTATCGTATCAGTCTCGATACCTATTTGCTTGTTTTTCGCGGAACGGATGACAGTATCATTGGTTGGAAAGAAGATTTCCATATGACCTATATGAAGGAAATCCCTGCTCAAAAACATGCTCTCCAGTATTTACAGAATTTTTTTGCTCAACACCCCAACCAAAAGATTATCCTAGCAGGACACTCAAAAGGAGGCAATCTAGCTGTCTATGCTGCCAGTCAACTTGATCCAAACTTGCAGAAAAATATTATCTCTGTCTATACTTTTGATGCCCCAGGGCTTCACAAGGAACTAACCGAAACACCTGGCTATCAAAACATGATGGAAAGAACGAAAGTGTTTATCCCGCAAGGGTCTATCATCGGGATGATGTTGGAAATTCCGGACAAAAAAATCGTCGTTCGAAGCACCTCTCTAGGTGGCCTTGCTCAGCATGACACTTTTAGTTGGCAGGTTGAAGACAAACACTTTGTCCAACTGGACGAGACCAATAGTGACAGCCAGCAAGTCGATACTACCTTCAAGGAATGGGTTGAAACGGTCCCTGATACGGAACTGCAGCTCTACTTTGACCTCTTTTTTGGAATCATTCTCGATGCAGGCATCTCTTCTATCAACGACCTTTCTTCCTTCAAGGTCATTGAACACATTCACCATCTCTTTGTCCAAGCCCAATCCCTCACTCCCGAAGAAAGAGAAACCATGGGACGCTTAACACAACTCTTGATTGATACCCGTTACCAAGCTTGGAAAAATCGAGAATAGACAAAAACCAACTAACCTAATGATTAGTTGGTTTTTTGTTTAAGAAACTAATGGATACTACTTAGAATCTCGAGTATAGAATTAGTCTTCTTTTTTCTTGCGAGACACAAGTCCAAATCCGCTCATCAAACCAAGTACTCCTAGAGCTGCCAAAGCTGCATGATCTTCCGTACCAGTATTAGGTAATTCTTTGGTTGCTTTAGTAGTTGGAGATTGCTCAGTCGGCTTTTGTTGAGGGGCAGTAACAACTTTTTCGTAGACATGTTCTGTGTCGCCGTTTGGAAGTTTCTTAGTCTCTACGAAGCGGTAACCTGGAATATCTTTCTTCGGTTGTTGGCCGTCTTCGCTTGGATAACCTGGAATTTCGTTTCCTTCCTTATCCTTGTGACTAGTCTTAACCTTCTCATAAACGTGTTCTGTGTCGCCGTTTGGAAGTTTCTTAGTCTCTACGAAGCGGTAACCTGGAATATCTTTCTTAGGTTGTTCACCGTCTTCGGTTGGATAACCTGGAATGTCATTCCCTTCCTTATCCTTATGACTAGTCTTAACCTTCTCATAAACGTGCTCTGTGTCGCCGTTTGGATGTTTCTTGGTCTCTACGAAGCGGTAGCCTGGAATATCTTTCTTCGGTTGTTCACCGTCTTCGGTTGGATAACCTGGAATTTCGTTTCCTTCCTTATCCTTATGACTGGTCTTAACCTTCTCATAAACGTGCTCTGTGTCGCCGTTTGGATGTTTCTTGGTCTCTACGAAGCGGTAGCCTGGAATATCTTTCTTCGGTTGTTCACCGTCTTCGGTTGGATAACCTGGAATTTCGTTTCCTTCCTTATCCTTATGACTGGTCTTAACCTTCTCATAAACGTGCTCTGTGTCGCCGTTTGGATGTTTCTTGGTCTCTACGAAGCGGTAACCTGGAATATCTTTCTTCGGTTGTTCACCGTCTTCGCTTGGAATTAATGTATTCCCCTTAGTATCTACAAATGAAGTAATTGGACGGACAGTCGGAGTGTATCTTGCAGTTATTTCTGTTCCGTTCTTATCAACTCGTTTGACTGTAACTCCTGAAGCCTTCCCAACAAAGTCTTTTTCTGGTGTGAAAGTTACCACACCATTTTCATCAATGGTATAAGTTCCTTCTCCCGGAACAACTTTCTTAGTTGTGCCATCATCAAAGGTTGGTTTAACATTTTCATCAATTTCAACAGTCTTCTCTACACCGTTTACTTCAACTTTACCACCAGTAAAAGTTGGTGTACCGTTTTGTGTTTGTCCTTTAGGTCCTTCAGATTCATCATCTGTAGAAGTTGGTTTAACAGGTATTACAGTTGGAGTATACGTTGCTGTAGCAGTTGCTGTAATATCAGTATCATTAGCATCTTTTCCTAATTTTGCAGTAAGTGAAACTGTGACAGGTGTAGCTGTACCGGTAAATGTCTTCAATGGAACAAAAGTTACTTCACCTGTTTCATTATCAATTGAGTAGGTACCCTGACCATCAATTGTTAGAGTATCAACAAATCCACCTGTTTTTGGATCTACTAACTTAGCAGGCGAAGAAGCACTTGGTTTTACTGGTGATCCATCTCCAACAGATGTAAAGGTTGGAGTTTCTTTTTGAGTAGCACCTTGAATATCAGTCGAAGTCACATTATGTCCTTCAATCGTATCAGTCACTGTAATATGGTAGGTTGTTGTAGCGGTTGATGAATCAACTCCATGATCAACTCCCGACTCAGTTCCACCGATTGTTGCTTCAGTAGTATAATTTCCATTACTATCAATAACATCAATCTTAACAGTATATACTCCTACTTCATTTAAGCTATATCCACTAGCAATATTATAGTTATTTGCATCTTGTTTGGTATCAAATACTTTTTGAACTCCTGAAGGCGATGTTACTGTGATTCTAGTGATATAGGTAGTTTTTCCATATTTAGTATCTTCAGAGTCTGAGATGCTTACTGCAGCTTTTGCTTCATTACGAAGGTCAACAGCTGTACCTTTTGTTGAAGTATAATCTTGTGAAGTTGCTGTTGGTTTTGTATTTACTACAGTTGCCACATCAGTATTTGTTGCAATCGTCCCTCTAATAATACCACCAAATCCTGACTTAGTATGAACTTCCCTAGAGTCATTTTCAAGCTTAGTAGCAGTCACTTCCGTTCCATCAGACGACGCCCAAGTATTTGAATGTTTATCGTAAGTGACAGTTACTGACATTCCATCTCCTACCTGATTAGTATTCTTAGAAACATAAATCGTTTCTGGACGAGTTGGCGTTTCTACACTTGTCACTTTCCCAGTGCTATCAAGCTGTCGAATGTACTCATAGATATAAAATTTCATACCACCGTCTTGCTGAGCTTCTGTGTACACTTGACGTTTCGTCCAAGTTGTAGTCCCATCTCCATTTGCTGTTTTCACTTCGGCATAGTCAGCAGGAAGCTCCCAGTGACCAGATGTACTATTTAAAACTGCAGTGTGTTTTTGCCCATTCGTTCCATTCAATTCAACTCGCTCACGTAAGAAAGTTCCCTTAACATTTTCAGCAGATGCTTCTACTTTGATATTATCAACACCAACTTTTGCAGTTGCTTCTGACGTGACTGGAATATTAAAGACGGTATTTGAATCTACAGCACCTAGTTCTTGATTTTCAGTAACCGCTGTGTTGGTTGAAGCACTGTCTACGAGCCATTTGCCATTAACTGCTTTTAGATTGGTTACAGTACCATCAGGCATTGTTACCTTAGCACTTGATGCACCTTTAGAAATTTTAACTGGTACAACTGTTGAGTAAGTTTCAACGTTTTGAACCTCAACCTTTGGTTTCACGACTAATGTTACAGTAGCATGTGCTTCTTGTCCAGACTGGTTCCAAACATTATTATTAGCCAACTTATCATAATCTTTTGCAAATACGGAGACTGTGTAAATTCCTGCTTCAGTTAATTTTCCAGAAATGATTCCTCTCCCCATATTCGTTCGATCAGCAGCTTGCTCTTCAGAAGTACTGTTTGCAACACTATAGCTAGTACCTGGAATTAATACTTTGGAATCATCTAATGCTTCACCAATAGTATTATATCCCGAAACTCCTGTTACTGATTTAGAGAATCTTTGAGGTACTCTTACAACTTTGCCTTCAACCGTCGTATAGTTATAAGTTCCTCGACTATTTGCTGGTATTGCACTTGCACCTGACTCATCATAGAATTGAATATTTACATTAGCATCATCACCTACTTTACGATCATAACGCTCAGAGTCTGACTTTATTTTAGGAGGCGTGCTATCTTGCCACCCGACCCAACCAGCACGAAGATTCTGAATTTGGAAAGTTACTGTTCGACCATCTGTATTGGTCGCAGTAATATTAAATCGTAAATCATAAACTCCATTTTCAATATCCGCTATAACTTTTCCTTGAATTGTATCTGTTTCTGAATCGTATGTCAATCCCGGCACAAGGTTAGTTGGGGTTACAGAAGTTAAACTCCAACCAGCTTGCTTGGCATTTTCAGAAACAGCGATACGATCTTTCAAACCTTTAATATAAACTCTGTCAACTCCTTGTTCATACCCATAGCCATAAATTTCTGTAGCTAGGTATTCATAACCACCGTTAGCAGAGTATATTGACGTCGCAGCGTTTGAAATTCTTGACCCATCCGCACGGAGTTTATTTCTCCAAAGTGGTGCTTCTTCAGCTAACTTTTTAGCAGCATCAGGGGTTAATGGATAGTCTACACGTCCTTTGTTGTTATGACCAGTTTTTCCACCTTGTTCTGTATGCATCCCATTTCCAGCATTGGTATCTTCACCAGTCCGTTGATTAGAATAGACTTCTATCTCTAACCCTGTAGCATCAGTACCCGTAATTAATTTAATTTCTTGTACCGGAATTGTATAGGTATCTTTACCAGTATGATTTGCAGCGTTTGTTTCCGATGCATGAGTTGTGTTAGAACCCTCTTCGACATAGAAATCTTGAGCAGCCAAAGCGACTCCAAAGTTTCCATCTTTTCCGATTCCTGCTTTCTTCAAATCATTGTAGACAGCAATAATGGAATCATTTAAGCGTGACAATTGATCATTGATTTGTTTAGCTGTAACGCTATCCGTAGCTAACACTTTTTTAGCTTCCGCAATAACTTCTTTATTATTAGCTATCGCCGCCTCAATTGCCGCTTTGTTTTCAGCCTCAAGGTTATTTCTACGAACCGCTTCATCTGCAAGAACATTTGTCACTTCCGCTTCTGACGTGACCTGTTCCAAAACCTTTTTAGATTCTTCTACAGCTTTTTCTGTAGCAGTGGTCGCCACTGGTTTGACTGCTGTAGTTGCTGCTGTTTCCTCAACTTGTTTCCCAGCTTCGTCTGACTCAACTACAACTGTAATCAAAGCTTCAACTTTAGCATGCTCTGCATCGATATCAGCCTGTTTTGCAGTTTCGTTTGCAAGAACTGCCTTTGCCGCAGTCAATACTTCATTTGCAGTAGCTATCGCTGTTGCATCAGCTTTCTTTGCAGATGCAATCTTCGCTTCTAACTCAACTACTTTTTTAGTCAGAGCAGTCTTATCAACTTTTTTAGTCTCTACTACTTTTTCTGACGCCTTAGCTTCAGATTTCTCCGCCGTTATAGTTGACTCCGACTCCTTTGTTGCTACTGGTGTTGTCGTTGCCACTGTTGCATCTGCACCTTGTACTTCCGCTGCCGATACCGCACCATTACCTAGGAACATCATCAAACCGGCCGCAATTGCCACCGACGCTGCCCCAAAGCTGTACTTCCGAATGCCATAACGAATGTACTTCTCCGTTCTAAAACCCTGTTGCTTACTCTTCATAAGATACACAACCTCCCTATTTTCATTATGTTGATATTGAAATATAGAAAAACAAAATTTCTTTCTCTCCTTAAAAAGGCTTTTAAATTTTGATATTTCAAAAGGATTATATCCTCGTATTCAATATGCATATTCATACTAACACTTTTCCCTATCTTTTTCAACAACTTTTATAATTTTATTTTAGAAAAATACAAAAATAATTTAATGATAAATGCTTTAAAAAACCAATATTCATGAAGGTTTACAGCTTGTAAACTCCTAGAATCATTTATCTTATAATTAAATAAAATACACTTTAATGTATCAATTTATTTTTTAGAGTCTTGTAGAAGTTAAATTTTCCCAAGTCTTACATTGTTATAACAAAAAATTTTCTATAAGAAGTGCACAAATTTAACAGTATATTTCTTAGCCATTATTTATAGATTATCATGAAGATTTGACTTAGAGGCCTAGAACCTTGACTAGAGATTCTTTTTTTGTTAAAATGTAACAAATATTATTACATCTAATATAAGATAAATCCATGAAAGGAATTCTACTATGAAATCATTCAAAGGTATTTTATTTATCGGACTTAGTATGCTTCTGACTATCCTAGCTTGGCTCAGTTCAGGTGCTAGTCAGTTTCTAATCCCTGGTTTAGCTCTCACTACCCTCTCACTTACTTTTATACTAGCTAGCCGTTTACCCTTGCTTGAGGCTTGGTTCAACGGACTTGAAAAGATGTATCTAGCTCATAAATTCACCGCTTTTCTATCCATTCTCCTACTAACCCTACACAACTTTAGCATGGGCGGTCTCTGGGGTTCGCATTTAGCCGCCCAGTTTGGAAATATCGCTATCTATATCTTTATCAGCATCGTTCTAGTTGCCTATCTGGGACAGTACATCCAGTATGAAGCTTGGAGATGGATTCATCGATTGGTTTATCTAGCCTATATCTTTGGTCTCTTTCATGTTTTGATGATCATGGGAAATCGTCTCCTTTCCTTTAGTTTCCTAGGTCTTATCTTTGGAATCTATGCTATTTTAGGCTTGCTTGCAGGTTTTTATATTATTTTCCTTTATCAAAAGATCGGTTTCACCTATCTTGGAAAAATCGTAGAAATCAAACGCCTCAACCACGATACGGCTGAAATTGAAATAGAGCTCAGTCATCCTTTCACCTACGAATATGGACAATTTGCCTTTCTAAAAATTTTCCAAAAAGGTTTTGAGACTGCTCCACACCCTTTCTCCATCTCTGGAGGACAAGGACGAACTCTTTATTTTACGATAAAAAACTCTGGTGACCACACCAAGAATATCTATGACAATCTTCAAGTTGGTAGCAAGGTTGCGCTTGATCGCGCCTATGGGCATATGACTATGGAACACGGTTCAAAGCAGCAAATCTGGATTGCAGGTGGAATTGGAATTACACCTTTCATCTCTTATATCCGAGAACACCCTATCCTAGACAGGAACGTCCGCTTCTACTATAGTTTCCGTGGAGAGGAAAATGCTGTCTACTTAGATCTACTTCGAGACTACGCCCGTCAAAATGCTAACTTTGACCTGCAGCTGGTCGATAGCAATGAAAAAGGATACCTGACTTTGGATCAAGAAGAAATCCCTGACCAGACTACAGTCTATATGTGTGGACCTCTTCCTATGATGAAGACCCTTGCCAAGCAAATCAAGAAAAAGAATCCCAAAGCAAAACTCATTTACGAAGGTTTCAAGTTTAAATAAGATCATTGTCCCTCTAACACAAAAGAGGGACTTTCTTTTCACTTTATTTCCCTCTTCTGTGCTATACTTAGTTTAGTACATTCTTTGAGATTGGAGCCAGTATGAAAATCCATAAAACCGTGAATCCCATTGCTTATGAAAACACTTATTATCTGGAAGGAGACCAACATCTGATTGTGGTTGACCCAGGTAGCCATTGGGAAGTCATTCGCAAGACTATCGAAAAAATCAACAAATCAGTCTGTGCGATTCTCCTGACCCACACCCACTACGACCATATTATGAGCCTAGACATGGTTCGTGAGACTTTTGGAAATCCCCCAGTTTATGTAGCAGAGAGTGAGGCTAGCTGGCTTTACACTCCTGTAGATAATCTTTCTGGTCTCCCTCGTCACGATGATATGGCAGACGTGGTCGCAAAACCAGCAGAACACACCTTTACCTTTCATGAGGAATACCAGCTTGAGGAATTTCGTTTTACAGTTCTACCGACCCCAGGGCACTCTATTGGCGGCGTTTCCCTGGTCTTTCCTGATGCTCATCTAGTCTTGACGGGAGATGCTCTATTCCGAGAAACCATCGGACGGACCGACCTTCCTACAGGTAGCACGGAACAACTCCTCCATAGCATTCAGACGCAACTCTTTACTCTTCCTAACTACGATGTCTATCCTGGACATGGTCCAGCTACGACTATCGCTCACGAAAAGACTTTTAATCCCTTTTTCTAGCAAGCAAAAAACCAAGGAAAAAATCCTTGGTTTTTGTCTTACCAAATAATCACACGGTCCTCTGGTGAACGCCACATGCCGTCGCCTTCTTTGACATCGTATGTTGTAAAGAAGTCATCGAAGTTTGGTACTTGGACGTTGACACGGAGTTTGGCAGGCGCGTGCACATCGACACTGGCCATAAGTTTCATCAACTCCGGACGACCTTTCATACGCCAGATACGAGCAAAATTGTGGAAGAATTCTTCAGCTGAGAAGTCTGGTTCTCTCTTAGCAGCTTCAAGGGCTGCAGCAATTCCGCCCAAGTCAGCAACGTTTTCTGATACAGTTAGTTTCCCGTTAATCGTTGCGCCGTAAGATTCTTGGCCATCAAACTGGTCGATAACTTTCTGCGTTTTTTCTTTGAAAGCAGCATAGTCACTCTCTGTCCACCAATCCTTGAGACTACCATTTTCATCAAAGGACGCACCATTTGTGTCAAAGGCATGAGAAATCTCATGGGCAATGACAGCACCAATACCACCGTAGTTGGCTGAAGACGACTGATGCAAATCATAGAATGGAGCCTGTAAAATGGCAGCTGGGAAGACAATCAAGTTCTTCTGAGGATTGTAGTAGGCATTAACCATGTGAGCTGGCATACCCCACTCCTTGTAATCAACCGGTTGGTTCCACTTGCTCCAGCTGTGCTTGATTTCCACACGCGCAAAGGCTAGGGCATTCTCAAAGAGACTGGCAGTTTCATCCACTACTTTGTCCTTGTAGCGTTCTGGCAATTCCTCTGGATAACCGATATAAGGCTTGATGACATTGAGTTTGACAATGGCCTTATCTCGCGTTTCAGGTGTGAGCCAGTCGTTCTTGGCCAAGCGTTCCTTATAAACGTCAATCATAGTTGCTACTTTTTTCTCTACGTCTGCCTTAGCTTCTGGGGAGAATTTTTCATGCGCATACCAGAGACCAAGAGCTTGCTTGAAAGGTCCTTGGGCCAAGTGATAAGCTGCCTTGACCTTATCCTGAGCTTCTGGAACACCTGAAAGGGCACGACCATAAGCACCTGACAGGACACGAATCTCGTCAGTTAGATAGCTGGTTGAAAGATTGACTACGCCCAAAATCAAAGTCGCCTTAAGCAAAGGCCACGCTTCTTCACTATAGAATTGCTCTGCTGCTTGCCAGAAACGTTCCTCATCTACGATAACCTTGTCAGGCACTTGCCCAAGAACGGCTTGAAAAAAGTCATCTAAAGGCAGAGCAGGGGCAAACTTTTTGAAATCTTCATAAGCGTATGGATGGTAAAGTTTGGCATATTCTGAACTTTCTTCATTAGAGAGGACTACAGCTGCGATACGACGGTCCAATTCCAATCGTTTCTCTAAAAGATCTTCGATTTCTTCATCTGAGAAGTTATAGGCTTTGAGGAGATTAGAAGTACTTTCTTTCCAAAGATTCAATAATTCCTCACGCTGAGGATGGTCTTCGGCATAGTAGGTTGTATCAGGCAAGATAGTTCCTGGAGCACTAGCCCAGAGAACATTGGTTCTAGCATCCATAAAGTCTGGTGATACGCCAAATGGAAGGAAATTTGGTTTGCCAGCTAATTCAAATGCTGCTAATTTGCTGGTAAAATCCGCAAAACTCTCCAAATCTTGGTATTCCTTGAGCAGAGGAAGAACAGGTTTGATCCCATCAGCTTCTCTCTTATCAAAATCACGTACCATACGATGGTACTTAACAAAGTTTGCGAGGATAGCGTCCTCTGGAACATCTTCCCCTTCCAACCACTTGTCCGTAGTTGCCAGCATTAACTCTTCAATCTCCTCATCAAGGTCAATAAAGCCACCTGTTCGAGATTTATCAGCTGGAATGACAGCTGTCTTTTCCCATTCGCCATTGATTGCATCATAAAAATCGTCTTGATAATGTGTCATCTTGTTCTCGCTTTCATTTTTTCACTTATTCTTAGCTTAGCAAAAAACACTTGGGAATGCAATTAAAAATGGTCTCTCTTTTTTCTTCATTTTTCAGTTATTATTTTAAATTTTTTTAAAATTAACTTGACTTAATTTTTTTTTTAAGGTATATTAAAAGACAGGAGGAAAATAACTGTATGATACGTATCGAAAACCTCAGTGTCTCCTACAAAGAAACGTTGGCACTAAAGGATATTTCACTAGTGCTCCAAGGACCAACTATTACCGGAATTATTGGTCCAAACGGTGCTGGAAAATCAACTTTATTAAAAAGTATGTTGGGAATTATCCCACACGAAGGTCAGGCCTTTCTTGATGACAAAGAATTCAAGAAATCTTTACATCGAGTTGCCTATGTCGAGCAAAAGATCCATATCGACTACAATTTCCCTATCAAGGTCAAGGAATGCGTCTCTCTGGGACTCTATCCATCCATCCCACTCTTTCACACCTTAAACGCTAGTCACTGGAAAAAAGTGGCAGATGCACTTGAAATCGTTGGGCTCTCAGACTATGCTGATCGCCAAATCAGCCAGCTCTCAGGCGGACAATTTCAACGTGTGTTGATTGCCCGTTGCTTAGTGCAGGAAGCTGACTACATCTTTCTAGATGAGCCATTTGTCGGGATTGATTCGGTTAGTGAAGAGATTATCATGAACACGCTGAGAGACCTTAAAAAAGCTGGTAAAACAGTTCTCATCGTCCATCATGACCTCAGCAAAGTCCCCCATTATTTCGACCAAGTTTTGCTTCTCAATCGAGAATTAATAGACCTTGGTCCGACTAAAGAAACCTTTACCGAAGCCAATCTCAAAAGAGCTTATGGTAGCAAACTCTTTTTCAATGGAGGTGACCTATGTTAGCAGAATTTATCGATGGATTGCAACATTTCCATTTCCTACAAAACGCCTTGATAACAGCTATAGTCATCGGGGTGGTTGCTGGAGCTGTGGGATGTTTTATCATCCTACGTGGAATGTCTCTCATGGGGGATGCTATCTCTCACGCAGTTTTGCCCGGCGTAGCCCTTTCCTTTATCCTGGGAATTGATTTCTTTATTGGAGCCATCATCTTTGGCTTGATGGCTTCCATCATCATTACCTACATCAAGGGAAACTCTATCATCAAGAGTGACACTGCCATTGGTATTACCTTTTCATCTTTCTTAGCCTTAGGTGTCATCTTGATTAGTGTTGCCAAGAGTTCAACAGACCTCTTCCATATCCTTTTTGGAAATATCCTTGCTGTCCAAGATACGGACATGTGGATCACCATTGGTGTGGGGACAATCATTCTCTTGATTATCGGGATTTTCTTTAAACAACTATTGATTACATCCTTTGACGAACTCCTGGCTAAAGCCATGGGAATGCCCGTCAATTTCTACCACTATCTGCTCATGGTACTCTTGACCCTTGTGTCAGTCACTGCCATGCAAAGTGTTGGAACTATTCTTATCGTGGCCATGTTGATCACCCCAGCTGCGACGGCTTACCTTTATGCTAATAGCCTAAAGAGCATGATTTTTCTTTCATCAACCCTAGGGGCAACCGCTTCTGTTTTGGGGCTCTTTATCGGCTATAGCTTCAATCTCGCAGCAGGATCCAGCATCGTGCTCACATCCGCCAGCTTCTTTTTAATCAGTTTCTTTATCTCTCCAAAGCAACGATACTTGAAACTAAAAAATAAAAAAATCAATAAATAAGGGGAAACCCTTCTGGAGGAATCTAATGAAAAAATTAGGTACATTGCTTGTTCTTTTTCTTGCTACCATTGGATTAGCTGCCTGTGCTAGCGGAAAAAAAGACACAGCATCTACAAACCAAAAACTAAAGGTTGTAGCAACTAACTCTATCATTGCTGATATTACTAAAAATATCGCTGGTGACAAGATTGATCTTCACAGTATCGTTCCGATTGGTCAAGACCCACACGAATACGAACCACTTCCTGAAGATGTTAAGAAAACTTCTGAGGCTGACCTCATTTTCTATAACGGTATCAACCTTGAAACAGGTGGCAATGCTTGGTTTACCAAATTGGTAGAAAATGCCAAGAAGACTGAAAACAAAGACTACTTTGCAGTCAGCGAAGGCGTTGAAGTCATCTACCTTGAAGGAAAAAATGAAAAAGGAAAAGAAGACCCACACGCTTGGCTCAACCTTGAAAATGGAATTATCTTTGCTAAAAATATCGCCAAACAATTAAGTGCTAAAGACCCTAGCAACAAGGAATTCTACGAAAAGAATCTTAAAGAATACACTGATAAGCTAGACAAACTTGATAAAGAAAGTAAGGATAAATTTAATAACATCCCTGCTGAAAAGAAACTCATTGTAACCAGCGAAGGAGCATTCAAATACTTCTCTAAAGCTTACGGAGTTCCAAGTGCCTACATTTGGGAAATCAACACGGAAGAGGAAGGAACACCTGAACAAATCAAGACTTTGGTTGAAAAACTTCGCCAAACAAAAGTTCCATCACTCTTTGTTGAATCAAGTGTCGATGACCGTCCAATGAAGACTGTTTCACAAGACACAAATATTCCAATTTACGCACAAATCTTTACGGACTCAATCGCTGAAGAAGGTAAAGAAGGCGACAGCTACTACAGCATGATGAAATACAACCTTGACAAGATTGCTGAAGGTTTGTCAAAATAATCCATTAAAAACGTCATTCTCACCGAATTGGCGTTTTTTCAATTTCCGGTCAAATCATTGGAAAAATCTGACAATTCTCGGTAAAATAAAAGAAAAAAGAATGGAGTAGTTTCATGACCACTTTTCTGGGAAATCCTGTAACTTTTACAGGTAAACAACTGCAAGTCGGAGACAAGGCACTTGACTTTTCTCTCACTACAACCGATCTCTCTAAAAAAACGCTAGCTGACTTTGATGGAAAGAAAAAAGTCTTGAGTGTTGTCCCTTCTATCGATACTGGTATCTGCTCAACGCAAACACGTCGATTCAACCAGGAACTTGCCAACCTCGACAATACCGTCGTTCTTACCGTTTCTATGGACCTACCATTTGCCCAAGGACGCTGGTGTGGAGCTGAAGGCCTTGACAATGCCATCATGCTTTCAGACTACTTTGACCATTCTTTCGGGCGCGATTATGCCCTCTTGATCAACGAATGGCATCTCCTTGCACGTGCCGTCTTTGTTCTCGATACTGACAATGTCATCCGTTATGTAGAATACGTTGACAATATTAACACGGAGCCAAACTTTGAAGCTGCTATTGCTGCAGTTAAAGAACTAGACTAAAATCACAAGCATTATGACAGAAAGCTAGAGAAATCTAGCTTTTTTTGGTATACTAGATGGAGAGAATATACAAGAGGAAACGAATGACTCCAAATAAAGAAGATTATTTAAAATGTATTTATGAAATCGGTACGGACATGCAAAAAATCACCAACAAAGAAATTGCTGCCCGTATGCAGGTCTCTCCACCTGCTGTAACAGAGATGATCAAACGCATGAAAAGTGAAAATCTCATCCTCAAGGATAAGGAGAACGGCTATCTATTGACAGATATTGGCCTCAAACTGGTCTCTGAGCTCTATCGTAAACACCGTTTGATAGAAGTCTTTCTAGTTCACCATCTAGACTATACTAGCGATCAAATCCACGAAGAAGCTGAGGTCCTAGAACACACAGTCTCTGACCTATTTGTAAAGAGACTGGATAAACTGCTTGGTTTTCCTCAAACCTGCCCCCACGGTGGAACCATACCAGCCGAGGGAGAACTCTTGGTCGAAATCAACAACTTACCACTAGCAGAGACCAAAGAAGCCGGTACCTACCTCCTGACTCGGGTTCACGATAGCTTTGATTTGCTTAAATACTTAGAAAAGTATGAGATTCATATTGGTGACCAACTCCAGGTCAAGCAGTTTGATAGCTTTTCCAATAGCTTTACTCTGGTCAACAAAAACGAAGATCTCCAAGTTAGCATCGATATCGCCAAACAACTCTATGTCGAAAAAATCAACTAACTCTTATTCCTGAAAGAAATTCCTTTCAGGGATTTTTTATTATGTTAGTTGCAACTCCCATTCGTTTGGTGTAGAATGAAGGTAGATAAAAGAGGGAGGTCATCCTATGAAAAAGCTCTTTAGACTACACTTCGCAGCCATTGCAGTCAGCGATTTGCTACTATTAGCAATTTTTATCTTCAAAACCGATCTCTCTGTAGACTGGCTCCTGCTGTCTGGTTTTATTTTCATCCTTGCTCAAGGACTACTGCTATTTCGCTTGGTCAACCGACTCAAATATCATTTCGTTGAGATTTATCCTCAAATCAATAAAAAGTTTCGCTTCTACTATTTAGGGGTGCTCATTAGCGATTTTCTATTATTTGTCCTTTTAGCCTTCACTAGTTCTCAGCGATTTTCATCTCTTATGCCAATCGTCACTGGTTGTCATTCTACTTTATATTATATGACGGCTAGCCACCTAAGGGAAAACTATCCAGACTTTTACGACAAACACATTTCTTTATGGGAGTGTTTCTAAACAAAAACCAAGCCAGCTGGCTTGGTTTTCTTATCTATTTTTTGTATCAAGGATAATGGTGACTGGTCCGTCATTGACCAGCTCCACCTGCATATCCGCTCCAAAGATACCTGTCTGAACAGGTACTTCCTGTGCTAGCTTTTGATTGAAAGCGTCATAGAAGTCTGATGCACTATCAGGCTTGGCTGCACCTGTAAAGGCTGGACGATTGCCCTTCTTAGTATCTGCAAAGAGGGTAAACTGAGAAATAGAAAGGATTTCGCCCCCAATATCCTTAATAGACAGATTCATCTTGCCTTCTGCATCTGAAAAAATCCGCATGTTGACCAGTTTTCTCACAGCATAATCCAGATCTTCCTCCTGGTCCTCTGGGCCTACACCGACCAACAATAAGAGCCCCTGATTGATTTTCCCCTGAACCTGACCTTCGATATTCACTTGGGCTTTCTTGACTCGTTGAATGATGATTTTCATAATAGCCTTTCTAATAACCGAGGGGAGAATTAGCCATTGGTCCGTTTGACGGAGTAAACCTCTGGCACACTCTTAATCTTGTCCACGACTGTGGTCAGTGTAGAGAGGTTGGAAATACCAAAGGAGACATGGATATTAGCAAATTTCATATCCTTAGTTGGCTGAGCATTAACGGTTGAGATATTCTTAGTGGTGTTGGAAAGAACTTGCAGAACATCATTTAAGAGACCTGTACGGTTGAGGCCGTAGATATCGATGTGAGCAATGTATTCCTTGCTTGAGTATTGGTCTTCCCATTCCACATCAAGGAGACGTTGTTCGTAGTTTTCTTGGGCGCGAAGGTTCATACAGTCCACACGGTGAATGGCCACACCACGACCCTTGGTAATGTAGCCAACAATGTCGTCACCCGGAACTGGATTGCAACACTTGGCAATCCGAACTAGGAGTCCTGAGGCACCTTCAATGACCACACCACCCTCATGCTTGACCTTGAGGGTTTCTTTATTTTCAACCTTTACCTCGCCACCTTTGACAAGTTCTTCTGCCTCCGCCTTGGCTTTGGCACGCTCTTCCTCACGGCGTTCTTTTTCAGTCAGACGATTAAAGACCGTAATGGCACCGATTTCTCCAAAACCAATGGCCGCAAAGAGAGACTCTTCTGTCTTGTAGCTAGTCTTTTGAAGGACTTGGTCCATGTGACGCTTGTCCATGAATTTATTGGCCACATAGCCGTTTTCTTGGAACTGAGCTATCAGCATTTCACGACCTTTGTTAACGGACAATTCCTTATCTTGGTTTTTAAAGAACTGACGAATCTTGTTGCGTGCCTTACTGGTCTTGACCATGTTGAGCCAATCACGACTCGGGCCAAAGGAGTTGGGGTTGGTGACGATTTCGACCTGATCCCCAGTTTTGAGCTTGGTTGTCAGAGGAACCATACGACCATTGACCTTGGCACCAGTTGCTTTTTCACCGACTTTGGTATGAATTTCATAGGCAAAGTCAATGGGGCCTGAATCTTTTGGAAGGGAACGTACAGCCCCATCTGGGGTAAAGACGTAAATCTCCTCAGCCAGGTAGTTTTCCTTAACAGAATCCACAAATTCCTTGGCATCATCAGCCTGGTCTTGCAACTCAATCATTTCCTTGATCCAGTTCATTCCGATAGCTGATTCTTTGCTGTTGACCTGCCCCTTGATTCCTTTCTTATAGGCCCAGTGAGCTGCTACCCCGTACTCAGCCACTTCGTGCATTTCCTTGGTACGAATCTGGAATTCAATCGGCCCTTTTGGTCCATAGACAGTCGTATGGATAGACTGGTAACCATTGGCCTTACGGTTAGCGATATAATCTTTAAAACGCCCAGGCATTGGTTTCCAAAGCTCATGCACATAGCCAAGCATGGCATAGACATCACTATGAGTCTCTAAGATACAGCGAATGGCAATCAGGTCATAGATTTCCTCGAAGCGTTTCTTCTTATCCTGCATCTTGCGATAGATTGAGTAGATATGCTTGGGACGGCCATAGATTTTCCCTTTGAGATTTCGTTCGGTAGCGTACTCTTCCAACTTGGTTACGACTTCGTCGACCAAAGCCTCACGTTCTCTGCGTTTTTCCTTCATCATGTGGGTAATCTTGTAAAACTCAGTTGGATTGAGGTAACGGAAAGATAGATCTTCCAACTCCCACTTGACACTGGAAATCCCTAGACGATGAGCAAGTGGTGCGTAAATTTCCATGGTTTCTCTGGAGATACGCTCTTGCTTGTCCTTTCGCAGGTGTTTGAGAGTCCGCATATTGTGCAAACGGTCCGATAATTTAACCAAGATAACACGGATATCCTCTGACATGGCCATAAGCATCTTGCGGTGATTTTCAGCCAATTGTTCCTCGAGTGATTTGTACTCAACTTTACCAAGCTTGGTCACCCCATCAACGATAATCCGAACATCATGACCGAACTCTCTCTCCAGGTCATCCAGTGTCGCATCTGTGTCTTCAACAACGTCATGCAAAAAACCACAGGCAACTGTTACAGCATCCAGCTTGAGCTTAGCTAGAATTCCTGCTACCTGAATGGGATGGATAATATAGGGCTCACCTGATTTCCGAAACTGCCCACTATGACAATCAACTGCGTAAATCAATGCTTTTTGTACAAAAGCAACGTCTTCCTTTGTTAAATATTCTTTCGTTAAAGCGACTACCTGATCGCCCGTCAAATTCACTTCTTTCGGCATCTATACTCTCCAATTCTTCCTACCATTTTATCACTTTTTTAAAGATATGAAAACTAGAAAAGCTCTGCAGTTCTATAATTTACTCCATTCCTTACAAGGATCTCAAAAAGAACAATAAACTTTAAACGATTTTATTATTTCTATTTACTTTTATGATTAATGAGTGGATTTTATGAACAAACTAGCTATTTCTTACCATTTTTAATGAAATTTATAAAAACATTCGTATTTAACTTGATTGATTTCCTTCCATCCTGTATAATAGAGTGAAACTATTTTTGAGGAGATTTTTATGTCATCATTTCGTAAACAAGCAGCCCTTTTAGGTCTGACGGCAGCTGTATTTGCAGCTTCTACTGCACAAGCAGACGAAAAAGCTACAAATCTAGATACTAGCACAACACCTACACCAGTAGCAAACCAATCAGAAAAAACTGTTGTAGCTACTGGAAATGAAAAGGCAACGGCATCTGAAAAAACGGACGCCCCTGCTAAACAAGATGAAAATGCTACTCCAGTAGCAAGCACTGAAACAACACCGTCTAAAGAAGGAAGCCTTGCGGACGACAAAGCCCTTCAACCAACAGAAGGACAGGAAGTCGATGTCCGCATACTTGCAACAACTGACCTTCACACCAATTTAGTTAACTATGATTATTACCAAGACAAACCCGCTGAGAACGTTGGACTAGCAAAGACAGCTGTTCTCATCGAGAAAGCTAAAAAAGAAAATAGCAATACACTTCTCGTAGATAATGGAGACACCATCCAAGGAACGCCACTTGGAACTTACAAGGCCATCGTTAACCCGGTCAAAGAAGGAGAACAACACCCTATGTATGCAGCCCTTCAAAAGCTGGATTTTGAAGCTGGTACACTAGGAAATCATGAGTTTAACTATGGTTTAGACTACCTCAAACGTGTCATTGATACAGCTGGAATGCCGATTGTCAACGCCAATGTTGTAGATCCTAAAACAGGCGCTTATGTCTACGATCCCTATAAAATCATCAGCAAAACCTTTGTTGATAAAACTGGTCGCAAAACGACCGTCAAAATTGGGGTGACTGGAATCGTTCCTCCTCAAATTCTCAGCTGGGATAAGGCTAACCTTGAAGGAAAGATTCAGGTCAATGACTCCGTCGAAGCTATTCAAAAGATTATCCCAGAAATGCGCAAAGCAGGTGCAGACATCACTCTTGTACTCTCTCACTCAGGCATCGGAGATGATAAGTACGAAAAAGGGGAAGAAAACGAAGGCTATCAAATTGCAAGTCTACCTGGTGTGGATGCAGTTGTAACAGGGCATTCTCACGCTGAATTTCCAAGTGGAAATGGCACTGGCTTTTATGAAAAATATGCTGGTGTTGATGGCGTAAATGGTAAGATTAATGGTACTCCTGTAACCATGGCTGGGAAATATGGGGACCACCTCGGTATTATCGACCTTAACCTTATCTACAAAAACGGAAAATGGACTGTTGCCAACAGCAAAGGCTCTATTCGTAAGATTCACACTAAGTCCAAAGACGCTGATGAACGAATCAAAGAAATTGCCAAAACAGCCCACGAAGGAACCATCCAATACGTTCGCCAACAAGTCGGAACAACAACTGCACCGATCACGAGTTATTTTGCCCTTGTCAAGGATGATCCATCTGTCCAAATCGTCAATAACGCGCAAATCTGGTATGCTAAGAAAGAACTAGCAGGAACTCCCGAAGGAGATCTTCCTATTCTCTCGGCTGCTGCACCATTTAAGGCGGGAACCCGTGGAGATGCTACTGCCTATACAGATATTCCAGCTGGCCCAATCGCCATCAAAAATGTAGCCGATCTCTACCTCTACGACAATGTCACGGCCATCCTAAAAGTCACTGGAGCTCAACTCAAAGAATGGTTGGAAATGTCTGCTGGTCAGTTCAACACGATTGATCCAACTAAAAAAGAAGCGCAACAGCTCATCAATCCAAGCTACCGTACTTATAATTTTGATGTGATTGACGGTGTCACCTATGAGTATGACGTCACCCAACCAAATAAATACGATCGCGAAGGTAAGTTGATCCACCCAGATGCTAGTCGTGTCCGCAATCTAAAATATCAAGGAAAAGATGTCCGTCCAGATCAGGAATTCATCGTGGTAACCAACAATTATCGCGCAAATGGTAAATTCCCTGGCGTTCGTGATGCTAGCCTCAATCGTCTCCTCGGACTTGAAAATCGCCAGGTTATCATCAACTATATCCTCGATGTAAAAAATATCAACCCAAGTGCAGATAAAAACTGGCACTTCACAAATAGCATAAAAGGGTTGGATGTTCGCTTCTTGACAGCTGATAAGGCCAAAGACTTGGTTGGCACAGATGGTGACATTCAATATCTAGCTAGCTCCGACCAAGAAGGGTTCGGCGAATACCGCCTTCTCTATGTAGAGCCTAAGACTGAACCTGCAGAAACAAATCACCACGAAGTCCAAGATACGCAGGGACAAAATCAAGGCGATGCAATCACTCTTTCAAACGGTGGGCAAACTATTATTTTACCAAGCGCTCATAATCCAGTAGCTACTACCCTACCAAATACAGGTGAGAAAACGTCTATCCTAACCTTCCTAGGTGTCATTCTAGCGGGGCTTGGACTTTCTCTCAAGAAAAAGGAAGAATAACACAATAGAAGCAAGACGAGACTCGTCCTGCTTCTTTTTAACCACCAAAAACACTACCAGATTTCTCTAGTAGTGTTTTGACATTTCATTTGCTTAGTAGACTGTTTTTTCAGTTTCTACGTCGAAGAAGTGTGCTTTGTTCAAGTCAAATCCAAGTTCAACTGTTGCACCTGTTTGCAAGTAGTCACGAGCATCCACTTTGGCAACAAATTCGTCTTTACCAACTTGGCAGTAAAGGTGAGATTCTGAACCAAGCAATTCTGATACAGAGATAGAAGCTTTGACAACTGATTCTGGGAATGTTTCAAGGAAAGCAGGTTCTGCATTCACATCTTCTGGACGGATACCGAAGATCAATTCTTTTCCTTCGTAGCCTTTGTCACGAAGAACTTTCAAAGCACCTTCTGGCACTTTCAAGCGGAAACCGTCAGAAACAATTTCACCACCAACCAATTTCACGTTGATGAAGTTCATAGCTGGGCTTCCGATAAATCCTGCAACGAACTTGTTAACTGGATTTTTGTAAACTTCTTGAGGAGTACCGATTTGTTCTACACGTCCGATAGTACCTGTACCAGCAGGGTTCTTAGTAGCTGACATGATAACGATGCGGTCTGCAAGTGTCATCGCTTCTGTTTGGTCGTGGGTTACGTAGATAGTTGTAGCTCCGATACGACGGTGGATCTTCGCAATTTCAGCACGCATAGATACACGAAGTTTGGCATCCAAGTTTGACAAAGGTTCGTCCATCAAGAACACTTTTGCATCACGGACGATCGCACGACCCATGGCAACACGTTGACGTTGACCACCAGAAAGGTCAGCTGGTTTACGATCCAAGAATTCTTTCAAACCAAGGATTGCTGCTGCTTCTTGAACACGCTTGTCGATATCTTCCTTGCTGTATTTACGCAATTTCAAACCGAAAGCCATGTTGTCATATACAGTCATGTGTGGGTAAAGAGCGTAGTTTTGGAATACCATGGCGATGTCACGGTCTTTTGGAGCTACGTCGTTGACAACCACGCCATCGATAGATGCAGTACCTTCTGTGATGTCTTCAAGACCAGCAATCATACGAAGAGTTGTTGATTTACCACATCCTGAAGGACCTACGAAAACGATAAATTCTTTGTCTTTGATGTCCAAGTTGAAGTCTTCAACTGAATAGTGTTCGCTGTTTGGATATTTTTTGTAAATATTTTTAAGATTTAATTCTACCATCGAGGTGAACTCCTTTTGTCTTTTGATAGTTTTATTATAAATGAAAACGCTTTACTTTTCTATGGCAAGGTGACCAAAAAAATTAAAAAGTTCTGTGCAACTTGCACAAAACTTTAAAGAATATCTGGTAAAATCAACTGATAACACAAGGTCAGGTCGGTCAATTCCTTCAACTGAAGCCCTGTCAATTCTTCCCATTTATCAATCTTGTATTGGAGAGAATTGCGATGTAGATAGAGTTGCTGGGCTGTTTTAGTTAGGACGGCACTATTTTCCCAAAGAGAGAGAATGATTTCCTGAATCTGGTCCTGATCCAAGATTATCTGGTGCAAGCATTCCTTGATTACCTTCAGGTCTACTAGTCTTTCTCCCATACTCCAAAGATAGAGTTGGGAAAAGGTGTGTACACCTTGGTGACCCTGACGCCACCATGTCTTAAACAAATCTCGCTCCGCTTTAATTAAGTCTGACAGGGCTTGATAGCCTGTCTGAGAGCAGACCTGCCCCAACATGATAGATAGACGAAGACCAAAGTCATACTCTACTGCCTCAATCGTATCGGATAAGATTGAGCGAACAGAAGTGTATTTATCTTGCTGGAGAACAAAAACATAGTCCTGAACTCCGACCTGCAATACTGTCTGGCAGTTGGGAAAGAGAGTTTGCATCATGTCTAGCCAAGAGGATAGATTTTCCTGTTGGAAATAGGAAAGATGGCAATAAACCAGTTGTATCTTTTTAAAAGTTTGAGGCGCCTGCCCCTTCCCCTCGATCAGATAGGGATACCAAGGATTGAGCGAACGAGCCTGCTCCTGCTGAGTCAAAAGGGCAACCAGCTGCTTTTCACGCTCACTGAGCCCAGCTTCCTCCAGTAAAATCCACTGCTGAGAAGATAGAGGAAGTGTAAGATATCCTAATTTCTCTATCGGCTGATCTGAAATCTGAGCCTCAGGAAACCAATCTTGTAATTCTTTTGCAAGCATTTCTACGCCTCCACTTTTTGGATACACCACGAAATCAAGGTCTCTAGACGCTCCATATTTTCAGTCAGATGAAGATAGCCCATGACCGCTTCAAAGCCAGTAGACATGCGGTAGGTCACCACATCCGCATTTTTAGCCTTTGTGTGACTATTGGTATTGCGGCCTCGTTTATAGATTTCTTCTTCTTTTTCCGTCAAGACTTGCTCCTCCAACATGAGGGCAATCAGGCGAGCCTGAGCCTTGGCTGAGACATACTTGGTCGCCTCTTGGTGGAGCTTGTTGGGCTTGGTCATGCCTTTAAGGATGAGATGGCGACGGATATACATGGAATAAACTGCATCTCCCTCAAAAGCCAACGCAATCCCGTTAATGAGATTGACATCAATCACGAGTCCACCTCACTCCATCCTTGGTATCAAGGAGCTTAATTCCTTGAGCCGCTAATTGATCACGGATTTGGTCTGCTGTCGCAAAGTCACGATTGGCACGCGCTTCTTGGCGTTTTTGGATTAAGGCTTCAATGTCTGCATCCAAAACTTCCTCAACAAAGACAATCCCAAAGACCTCCAACATATCCGCAAGAGCTTTCTTAACACTTGCATCATAGTTTCCTGAGTTGATCCATTTGGCCATTTCAAAGACAACTGTGATACCATTTGCGGAGTTGAAATCCTCATCCATAGCAGCTACAAACTTATCTTTAAAGTCCTGTAACTCTTGAGCATCTACAGTCCCAGAAAATGGTTGCTCGTAGGTGTTCTTTAGATACTTGAGATTTGTCTCTGCATCACGCACTGCTTTTTCCGTAAAGTTGATAGGCTTACGGTAATGCTGAGTCGCAAAGAAGAAACGCAACACTTGCCCATCAAGAGTTTTAAGGGCATCGTGTACGGTTATAAAGTTCCCCAAGGATTTAGACATCTTGACATTATCGATGTTGACAAAGCCATTGTGCATCCAGTAGTTAGCAAAGGTCTTGCCTGTTTTTGCTTCTGACTGGGCAATTTCATTGGTATGGTGAGGAAACTCCAGATCGGCTCCCCCACCGTGGATATCAATAGTATCGCCCAAAATTTCTGTTGACATGACCGAACATTCGATATGCCAGCCTGGACGACCAGGTCCCCAAGGGCTATCCCAGGAAATCTCGCCTGGTTTGGCAGCTTTCCAAAGGGCAAAGTCTACAGGATTTTCCTTGCGAGCTGTTTCTTCATCGGTACGACCTGAAGCACCCAGCTCCAAATCTTCCAAGGTTTTGTTAGCCAATTTGGCGTAATTGTGGGATTTTTCCACTCGGAAGTAAACATCTCCTTGACTCTCGTAGGCAAAGCCTTTTTCAATCAAGTCTTCCACAAAGCGGATAATGTTCGCCATAAACTCCACTACACGCGGATGGCGAGTCGCAGGTTTCACGCCCAAGGCCGTCACATCCTCACGAAAGGCAGCGATGTACTTGTCCGCAACCTCCTGAGGCGTGATGCCTTCTTCCTTGGCACGATTGATAATCTTATCATCCACATCCGTAAAGTTGGAAATATAGGCAACTTCGTAGCCACGGTATTCAAAATAACGACGAATGGTATCAAAAGCCACCGTCGAACGGGCATTCCCCACGTGGATATAGTTGTAGACCGTAGGCCCACAGACATACATCTTAACCTTGCCGTCCTCAATAGGTACAAATTCTCGCAAATCACGAGACATTGTGTCGTAAATTTTAATCATGCGGTCCACTCCCTTCTCTATTTCTGACTTTTTCGGCTGAAAACCAGCTCTGCAAAAGGGCCAAATTGTCTGAGACTATCCAGTTGGTAAAAGCGCTGCCCTTCCTCTTGAGTAAAGAGGGGAACTCCCTTTCCTAGGATAAGGGGCGCTATCTGAATAATGAGGTGGTCGAAAAGATCCGCATCCAAGAGCGGTCCTACCAAGGAATTACCACCAATCACAAAGACATTTTTACCTTTGTCAATCTGGTGAACAAAGTCCACCACATCCCCAGCTACTGGCTGGTAATTGCTGACAGGCAGGTGCCTATCATGCGTAAAGACATAGTTTTCCGTAGCTTGATAAAAACTTTCTACATCTTGTAAATCTTGGATTTCCTCAAAGGTCCGCTTGCCCATGATGGTGATATCCATTTGTCTGTAAAAGTCATCATAGCCTGTATCCTCTACAGAACCAAGCTGATGCAGCCAGTCTATCCTGTGCTGGCTGTCTGCCAAGTAGCCATCCATGGTAATACAGCCGTAAAAATATACTGCCATTCTTGTAGTTACCTTTCTAGTTCCTTTGCTATTATCAAAGCGATAGTGAAAAAAGTCATGGCATCAGCTGTCCGCTCTTCATGGCGAGCATCCCAGGTTCGGTTATGATGTTCCACATAGTCAGCTGTGTAGAAGAACTGATAGACTTTACTCTTGCGAAATTGACTCCAAGCCATGATAGCTGAAGCTTCCATGTCCACCACACTTGTGCACCAGCAGCCAAGCGACGCTTGACCTTATCAGGCGTTTCTCGATAAAAGGCATTACTACTCTCTACAAACCCGACGATCTGTGACTGGCTTCTCTAGCCTGCTCTAGTTTATTGACGTAGTACTCCCGTTTTTCTTCGACTTCGTGGATCGTTGGTTCATCCTTCTGTCCATGAACGCGAACAATCTTAGCCGGAATACCGACAACCGTCACATCACTAGGTACGTCTGCCACAACTACTGCAGCAGCACCGACTTTGGCATTTTCACCGATTTCTACCGGTCCGATGACTTGGGCATGGGCTGATATGAGAGCTCCTTTACGCACAGTCGGATGGCGTTTGCCAACATCCTTCCCTGTCCCACCAAGTGTTACTCCGTGATAGAGAAGAACGCCTTTTTCAACAATCGCCGTCTCTCCAATCACCAGACCTGAACCATGGTCGATAAAAACACCTGAGTCAATCTGGGCACCCGGATGAATCTCGATTTGGGTCCAAAAGCGCCAAAACTGACTGTGCATCCGAGCTAGGAGTTTGAAGCCGTGCTTCCATAGAAAATGCGAGAGACGGTGGGCAGCTAAGGCCTTAACACCTGGATAAGTCAGCAAAACTTCCAAACTGTTGCGTGCCGCTGGATCATTTTCTTTTACGATATCAATGGTTTCGCGCCACCATCCCATACATTTCTCCTTTTCTTATTCTGAATCTTTTGGTGTTTCTGTAAATTCTTTCTTCGATTTGTGGTCCTTGTGATGACGTGGACGGTGAGGTCGCTCAGACTTTTCGCCTTTTTCATCATGCTCAGGTTTTGGGGGACGAGGAAGAAGAACTTTCATAGAGGCATCGATACGGCCTTTTTCATCAATCTTGATAACCTTAACGTCGACTTCATCACCGATAGCTACCAAGTCCTCGACACGGTTGGTACGAGTCCAAGCCATTTCCGAAATGTGAACGAGGGCGTCTGTCTTGTCAAAGAGGTTAACAAAGGCACCGAATTTCTCGATACGAACAACCTTGGCATGGTAAACCTCATCTACTTTAGCCTCACGAACCAAGCCAGCAATGATTTCTTTGGCACGGTTAATAGCAGCTTGGTCACTAGAGTAGATAGATACATTTCCTTCTTCGTCGATATCAATCTTAACGCCTGTTTCAGCGATAATCTTGTCAATCGTTTCTCCACCTTTACCGATGACAATCTTGATCTTATCAACATCAATCTTAATGGTATCAATTTTCGGAGCAGTTGGAGCCAATTCTGGACGAACTTCTGGAATAGTTGCTTCAATCACATCAAGGATTTCAAAACGCGCTTTCTTGGCTTGAGCAAGGGCTTCAGTCAAGATTTCTGCAGTAATTCCTTGGATCTTGATATCCATTTGAAGAGCTGTAATCCCCTCACGAGTACCGGCAACCTTGAAGTCCATATCTCCAAAGTGGTCTTCCAAACCTTGGATATCTGTCAATACTGTATAGTTATTTCCATCTGAGATAAGACCCATGGCAATACCAGCTACTGGCGCCTTGATTGGCACACCACCAGCCATAAGGGCAAGCGTTCCCGCACAGATAGAAGCTTGAGAAGAAGAACCGTTTGATTCTAATACTTCAGCTACCAAGCGGATCGCATATGGGAATTCTTCCAAACTTGGCAAGACTTGAGCAAGGGCACGCTCACCAAGAGCACCGTGACCAATTTCACGACGACCTGGTGCACCATAACGACCAGTTTCCCCTACTGAGTATTGCGGGAAGTTATAGTGGTGCATAAAGCGCTTCTTGTACTCTGGGGCCAAACCATCGATGATTTGAGTTTCTCCCATCGGAGCCAAGGTCAAAACTGAAAGGGCTTGAGTTTGTCCACGAGTGAAAAGGCCAGAACCATGTACACGAGGAAGATAGTCAACAACCGCATCCAAAGGACGGATTTCATCGACCTTACGACCGTCAGGACGCACCTTGTCTTCTGTGATCAAACGACGCACTTCAGCGTGCTCCATTTGTTCCAAGATTTCAGCCACATCACGCATGATACGGTCAAATTCTTCGTGGTCTGCATATTTTTCTTCGTAAACTGCGGTTACTTGGTCTTTAACTGCTTGAGTTGCAGCTTCACGAGCTAATTTTTCTTCTACTTGTACCGCTTTTTGGAGGTCGCTGTTGTAGGCTGCGATGATTTCAGCCTGTAATTCAGCGTCTACATGAAGCAATTCCACTTCTGCTTTTTCCTTACCGACCGCAGCAACGATTTCTTCTTGGAAGGCAATCAATTCTTTGACTGCTTCATGCCCTTTGAGAAGAGCTTCCAACATGATTTCTTCTGACAATTCTTTGGCACCAGACTCAACCATGTTGATAGCGTGTTTGGTCCCAGCTACTGTCAATTCAAGAAGCGAACGCTCTGCCTGTTCTTGAGTAGGGTTGATAATGATTTGGCCGTCAACATAGCCCACTTGTACCCCAGCAATAGGTCCGTCAAACGGAATATCTGAGATAGAAAGTGCCAATGATGAACCAAACATAGCTGCCATTGGAGCAGAGGCATTTTCATCGTAAGAAAGCACCGTGTTGATGACTTGCACTTCATTACGGAAACCTTCCGCAAACATAGGACGGATTGGACGGTCAATCAAACGCGCTGTCAAGGTCGCATCCGTTGAAGGACGTCCTTCACGTTTCATAAAGCCACCAGGAAACTTCCCAGCCGCATACATTTTTTCTTCGTAGTTGACTTGGAGTGGGAAAAAATCCCCAGTTGCCATTTTCTTAGACATAACGGCCGCAGTCAAGACAGTTGACTCACCATAACGCACGACAACAGCGCCATTTGCTTGCTTAGCAACCTGACCAGTCTCTACGATTAACTCACGACCCGCAAAAGTCGTTTGAAACACTTGTTTTGTCATTTTAATCCCCTTTGGATTGATGAAATTATACGCCTTGCCTACAAAGATCAAGATACTAAGGTCGCAAAAAGCAAAGTAAAAATAGGAAACTGGCGAAGTCTTCGATGAAGACAAGACAGTTTATCTTTTTTACACAGCTTTTCGGCCGGGTTCAATTACTCATGATAGCATAAATTGACGCAGTGTGCGATACACACCAGGAAATCTATCTTTTTCACTAGGGATTTAGCCCGTGTTCAACTTTCAAGATACAAATCATTAGAAAGGTTTGATGCTAAAGCATCTAATCCTTTCACGCTAATCGCTATTAGGCGATTAGCTAAATGCTTTACTAACTCTCTCGTCAAATAACATCGATTTGACACGTTCGTATCGCTTCAACTAAATGCTAAAAAGAACAAATTATGAAAAAATTTCTGTCATAAAATTGAGAATCGACAAAGCCTTTAAAACTTAAATACCCTCATCTTTGTATCAAGTACGTACAGAGTCTATTTTATCATATTTTTCTTAAAAAGTACGGGCTTTTCTATTAAAAAGGAACCATTCCCCTCACCTGAGAAGAATGGTTTGCTTTTTATTATCCTAAAGACTGATGGTTGAACAAGGCATGGGTTGCTTGGTGGATGTATTTTGCTGTTTCAGCATTGTTCATGGTGTAGAGATGCACACCTGCGACATCCTGGGTTACCAAGTCCACAATCTGATCCACTGCATAGGCAAGTCCTGCTGCTCTGAGCGACTCAGGGTCATGCTCATACTTGTCTAAGATGGCCTTAAATTTACGTGGAAGGTGGATATTCTCACAAGTCTTCAAGAGACGAAGCGCTTGATTACGGTTAAGAATAGGCATGATTCCCGCATGAATAGGAACATCAATCCCTGCCAAGGTACACTTATCTTGGAAATCGTAGAAACGCTCATTGTCAAAGAAAAGTTGCGTTACAAGGCTTGAACAGCCTGCATCCACTTTCTTCTTGAGATTTTGAATATCTGAGATTTGGTTTGGCGAGTCAGGATGCCCCTCTGGGTAGCAAGCACCAACAATATCAAAGTGAGGGGCTTGTTCCTTGATGAACTCGATCAAATCCGTTGCGTAGCGGAAATCCTTTTGTGGCTCCACATCAGGGATAATATCACCACGCAAGGCCAAGATTTTCTGTACCCCAACCTTATCCAAGTCCGCAATGGTTTCAGCAACTTTGTCCTTGGTCAGATAGATAGCTGGCAAGTGGGCAATAGTTGGAATCGCCAAGTCATTCTGGATAAAGTCAGCCAAACGAACCGTTGTTTCCTTGATATTAAATTTATTATTGCTGGCAGTCACACTGATAAAGTGCGGTGTTAGCTCCCGCATATCCTGCAAGGCTGAAATAATTTTATCATTACCCACAGCTGGGTTTGGAGGGAACACTTCAAATGAAAGTGACGGAGTTTGGCGTGACATAGTCATTATCCTTTTCTTTTTGATTTCATGATTGCTGAGCCAACTAGGGCCCAGCAGTTCCTTGATCAGTCAGTGTCAAGAGAGAAATTCTATCTTACAATTTCTCACGCGCAGCTTTTGCTGCTTCGACAAGGCGGATCAAGCTTTCTTTTGTTTCTGGAATACCGCGTGTTTTCAAACCACAGTCAGGGTTGATCCAAACTTTCTTGCTTGGTACTTTGGCAAGAATAGCATCGATTGTGTGGTCGATTTCGCCTTCATTTGGTACACGAGGTGAGTGGATATCGTAAACCCCAGGTCCCACTTCTGTTTGGAAGTTTTTCGCTTTGAGTTCGTCCAAGATTTCAAGGTTTGAACGGCTTGCTTCAAAGGAAATAACGTCCGCATCCATGTTGTCGATAGCTGGGATGATATCTGTAAATTCTGAGTAACACATATGAGTGTGGATTTGCGTATCTGGCGCAACTGTAGAGTGTACCAAGCGGAAGGCAGGAATTGCCCAGTCAAGATAGTCTTCGTACCAGTCGCTACGACGGAGTGGCAATTTCTCACGAAGAGCAGCCTCGTCGATTTGGATGATTTTCACACCTGCAGCTTCAAGGTCAAGCACTTCATCCTTAATAGCAAGAGCGATTTGAAGAGTTGAGTCCTTGATAGAGATGTCTTCACGTGGGAATGACCAGTTAAGGATGGTAACAGGTCCTGTCAACATACCTTTAACAGGTTTGTCAGTACGGCTTTGTGCGTAGCTAGACCATTTGACAGTGATAGGGTTAAGACGAGTTACATCACCCCAGATGATTGGTGGTTTCACCCCACGCATACCGTAAGATTGTACCCAACCATTCTTAGAGAAGAGGTAACCTGACAAGTTTTGACCGAAGTACTCAACCATGTCGTTACGCTCGAACTCACCGTGTACAAGCACGTCAAATCCAACTTCTTCTTGCCATTTGATCCATTCGTCGATGGTTTCAGCAAGGAAAGCGTCGTATTCTTCTTGTGACAATTCACCCTTACGGAAGGCCAAACGTTTAGCACGAACTTCCTTAGTTTGAGGGAATGAACCGATCGTTGTTGTTGGAAGAGCTGGAAGTTTGAATGCTTCTTCTTGGATAGCTTCACGTTCAGCAAAGGCTGGCAAACGAGTGTAGTCAGCGTCTGTCAATCCAGCGATGCGCGCACGAAGTTCTGCATTTTCACCCACACGCTCAGTCGCAAAGAGTTCTTTGTTAGCTGCAAGAGCCTCTGCACCTTGACCATTGCGAATAGCATCCAAGTCACGAAGTTCTTCTAATTTTTCAACTGCAAAGGCAAAGTGGTTCAAGATAGCTGGTTCAAATTCTTCGTTAGCAGTTGTAAATGGTACATGAAGAAGCGAGCATGAGCTTGTCAATACGATGTTTTCAGCTGGGATTTGCTCAAGAACAGCCAAGCTCTTTTCGTAGTTGTTGCGCCAGATGTTTTTACCATTGACAATACCTGCATAAAGAGTCTTGTCAGCAGGGAAGCCACCTTTAACGAGTTCAAGAGTTTTCTTACCTTCAACGAAGTCAAGACCGATGGCATCTACTGGCAAGTTCACAAGGTCAGAGTAGACGTCACGAACGTCACCGAAGTAAGTTTGAAGCAAAACTTCAAGACCTTTTTTGTCAGCCAAGAGTTTGTTGTAGAGGTTCAAGAAGAGAGCTTTTTCTTCAGCTATCAAGTCTTTGACAAGAGCCGCTTCGTCGAGTTGGATGCGAGTCGCACCAAGTTCAGCCAATTTAGCAAAAACTTCTTGGTAAGCAGCTACTAAGCTATCTACAAAGTCTTCTACTTTCACGCCTTCTTCAAAGTCTGACAATTGAAGGAAAGTGAATGGACCTACAAGAACAGGACGAGTGTTGAGACCAAGTTCTTTGGCTTCTTGGAACTCATCAAAGATCTTGTGACCAGCCAATTTTACTTGAGTGTCTTTTTCAAATTTAGGAACGATGTAGTGGTAGTTGGTGTTGAACCATTTCTTCATCGGAAGGGCACGAACATCCCCTTTTTCTCCTTGGTAACCACGTCCCAAAGCAAAGTAACGCTCAAGGTCAGACAAGTCCAAGTTTTGAACTGAAGCAGGTACCACGTTGAAAAGGAAAGCTGCATCAAGGAAGTTGTCATAGTGAGAAAAGTCATTTGATGGAATTTCAGTGATGCCTTTTTCTTTGACAATGTTCCAGTGTTTAGCACGCAATTCTTTAGCCGCAGCCAAGAGTTCTTCTTCTGAGATTTCTTTTCTAAAGTATTTTTCAGTTGTAAATTTTAATTCGCGGAATTCACCCAAACGAGGGAAACCGATGATCGTAGTTGACATGATGTGTCCTCCAAAATTTGTTGTTGAAACTATCTTAACAGAAAAGAAACTGTCTGTATAATTGTAAATAATTAGGCTTTGATATAGTTTGAAACTATATCGCTCTTTTGGTCAAAAGAAAAAGACTTGAGACCAGCGTCTCAAATCCTTTATATTGCTTGTTTTATGGCTGTATTTTAGTTGGAATGCTCAAACGAGCTATTGACGATTCTTATAAGTGACTATGGCATGCTATTAGAAAAGACTATAGGTCAGTTTAATCAACTTTTTTCCTGTTCAAGTGGGACGACTGCTAGTGTCTTTCCTAAACTGGCTAAAACTTTTAAGACCGTATCCAACTGAGGACTGGTCTTTCCTGTCTCCATCCTAGCTATAACAGGTTGGCTTACTCCACTAAGTTCCTCTAGCTTTTTCTGACTGATACCTTGCTCATGCCTAGCCTCAATTAACTCACTCATGATAGCCACTCGCATATCGCTTTCAAGGATTTCCTCCTTGGTAAAGAGTTCTGTCCGAACATCCTTCCAATTACTTCCAATGGCACTATTCTTCATCACTTAACCCTCTTTCTTTTATGTCCTTCAGTTCACGCTTGGCTTTTTTAAATTATAACTTAAAAGTTATTAAAAGTAAATCCTAATACTTATAAAAAGAAGACCTTAGAAAACTCTAAAGGTCTCATTTTTATTATTCGAAAAAATTACGAGAAGAGTTATAATGTGGAGCCAATCCTGACTCTTACTCCAGCTCAATCCCTTTCTCACGAAGATTAGCCAGACAATCTTCATAGTATTCTGCGTCATGCTCACTATAGATGGGATTGTCCAACTTTTCCTCAAGCAAGTCCTCATAGGGAGAGCAAATTTTGCCACGATAGTTCTTGTCCAACCATTCTGGACTGACATTGTAGCCACGGCCAGCCATCTCCTCCATGATCAAGCGATGATAGGCATAGAGACGATAAGGCGAGTGGGTAAAGACATAGTCCACCGTCGCATGCTTTCTGCCCCAGCCATTACCACGCAAGGCGCAGCATTCTCGATGTTGTCCCAAGAGCTGAGGACGGGGAAGTTGTGAAATCAAAGCCTCATGCCAAAGTCTCATGGGAGTCTCCTTTCAGTAAAGTCGAATGTTGCAAGTAGGTATTGGGATAGCGTTCAAGCAACTCTCTCGTCTTAGCGATTAAGTCTTCCTTAGAAGCCTGACCAAAGCGGTAGCGATCCAGCAAGAGCATATAGTCCTTTCGCTCAGCATCTGTCGCTTTCTTTTTGAAATAGCCCCAAATATGCTGAAAGGCATTGCAAACCTGACCTCTATGCTCAGGGATTTGACAAGCACGGTCAATCAGTTCTTGAACATGACTTACCTCCACCTCTTCATTCTTCAAGTATTGGCGAATCTCATTGTAAATATTACTGGAATGGCTCAAAACGAGGTATTTGTTTCTAGCCCAGAGTTGCTGGCATTGGGATTTTTGATTGGTTTGTTCCATGTTTCTCCTTACTTTCTATCAGTTTCCAGGAAATATGGAAACAAAGTTGTATTTTAATCTCTTTCAAAAAATGTATTATTATTTTTATTTTATCATATTTCAAGAAAAACCACTCGAACTAGGGAGGACGAGTGGGCTATATACTATTCTTAACTTCATTAAGGTAGTAAAACTTCTTTCATACCATCCTTATCATCACTCTTTACAAATACAACATTCCGTTTCCCTGTTAACTCTATCATTTTTTCCTTACCAAGAATGATTGCGAGATTCTTAATAATTGAACGTTTAGCTTGCTCATCAAAATAAGTGAAAATAAATCGGTAATCATACTTTCCATTTTCTGCTAATGCAAAACATTTTTGAAATATTTCCTTATCCAAGGGATCTACTGAATGTCCAAAAATAATGATATTTTTCGATACTTTATATTTAATTGTGTTTGTCACTATACTCGGTATATTTTTCTTTACTGTAAAATACTTAGAATTAAAAAAAATCTCAAATTGATTCCCAGTTTCCTTAACAACTCGTTGATAGTATTTCTGGTAAGGAATTAAATCACTGTTGACATCATCTTCTTTATCCTCAACCCCAAAGACCATCGTATTAATTTGATTAATGGGTCTACCTAAATTAATTTGACCATGTATGAAGTGAGTATTCTCCTCAGAGGTCCCAAATAGATGACCTGATGTATTGGTATAATTAAAATTTAGGACATAGGAATTTTTTAAACTTGGAACCCCGTCCAAAGCTGTTGGTTTTACTTGAAAGTTACTATCCTTAAAATCTTGAGAATCTAAATAAGACAGATAGATTTCTAATAGTTCAATTAGTAAATCAAGTTGCCTAATAAATTTATTATTTAATTTTTCAAGTGCAACTTCTCTTTCTAAAGAACTCCAACCTTTTTCATGAAATAGTGAAGAAAATAAATCTGAAATATATAATTTTGACCTATAATTTTTTTCTTGTAATAATTTTTCTTCCAATAACCAAATTCGTCCTGTAGTAGCAATTTTGAATATTAAATCATTATTTTCTTTAAAATACTTTATTGCATCAGCAAGTTGAGAAATCATGATTTCAAGATTAGACCAATTATCTCCTAGAGTAGCTTTATTTTCATTAATAAATCTCAAATACAAATTATCCCTGTATTTCTCAATCTTTATATTTTTAACTTTTAAAAACTTCAGTAACTCCTCATCTGGATTAGAAAATAATTGTTTTTCAAAGTCAATAAAATCTGTATACTTTGTTTTTCGCCCCATTGCAATATCAAAGCCATTACCTAAAATTAAAATTGTATCTGCCATATTTTCTCCCTTTGCTTTTTTATTTTCTAGAGAGGTATATTTTACCTCCCCTACTCCAACCGGCTTTTAACCTTCTTCTTAGTCAAGGTACGATCATTTTTGTTAGAGAGAGCTTTGATACGAGCTTCGAGAAGGGTTTTCCGTCCGGCCTCTGTTCGTGTGTAGACGAGGTGATAGCGTCCGATAGTTGGCCTCAGAAAGTCAAGGAATTTCTGTGCTTCTTCCTTGCGCTTATCAAAAAGACTAGGCACGACATAGTAAGGTGACTGACCTTGTCGGACTTTCTCTGCCTTCAAGAGATAGCGCTGATTGTCCACTGGAGCAAAGAACTCTCCCACAGTCTGTGCAAACAGCTCCTTGTCCCTCATGCTTCCTCCCTTGAGATAGGCAAAGACCATGTAGTTTTCCTTGTCCTCCTCTACCTGAACACGGGATTGATCATCCGTTAGATGCCCCGAATCTAGCAGAGCCTTTCGGATCTGCTCACCCAGAGACTGCAAGCGTTTATAGGGACTCTTATAGCGGAGATAGCGCCAAGAGGCAAAGACCAAAAAGAGGAGACAGGCTGCTGTAAGCCACCAAACACCGATCAATCTCAATCTAAATAGCAAGACCAACAAATCCACTGCCAACAAGAGCAATGACATGCGAACCCATTTTAATACATCATGCAAGAGCATGACTGGGATTTTCTGTTTTTGAGTTGCGACTTGTGTAACTATCTCGAACTGATCCGCTACGACAAGAGCATCTTGCCATTTTTTTCTCAAGCCTGCTCGATCCTTGGAAAGACTCTTAACTCGCTCATTGTACTCACTAATTTGCTTTTTCTTAAAAGGGGGCTTTGGAAAATCCAAACGATCCAAACCGGTCTCAATACTCTCCTGATTATAAGCCAATCCAAGAAAATGCTCCATCCGTCGCGACAAGGTCTGCAGATCCTGATTGCTCTCTGGTCTAGGCTCCTCACCAGGAAGAGTGATAAGTGCTTGCGCTTGAACGGCTACCAGATGCCAGATGTTGCTGGTCTTTTCTGGATGCCCCGGCCAGATACGAATGGCACGCCCGCGCATCTGGTTACTCAGCATAAAGCTCCCCACAAAGCTTCCGAGGATTAGGGAATTAACACAAGGAGCATCCCAACCCTCTCCGAGGAGAGATTTGGTTCCGACTAGGACTTGAATCCGCCCTCGTTGAAAAAGCTCCGTCACCGCCGCCACGATTCCCTTAGCTGAGCTCGGAAAAACGACTTGCACATAATCTTTTGGATCCAAGTGACCAATAGATGAGAAACTAAGAGGAACCTGAGGCAAGAGCTCCTTCAACTCTGCTGCCACATCGGTAGGCAAAATAACGACACTACCTGACAAGACAGCCAAAGATACAGGGATCTCTTGCTCCTGAGCTTTTCGACGAATGCTTTCAAAATAAGGGAGTACCCCCAACTGAGAAATGGTTGCCTGATTATCTCCCAGATAGGTGGCAAAATCCTTGCGAATATAGTCAGCTAGTACTAACTGTCTCAGTTCCTGACCTAGACTCTCATACTCCGTCAAAAAGATATCGGCAATGGCAGACAACTTCCCTAGAGATTGGGTTAAAAGCTGATCGGAAGCCTTAGACTTAACCAGATAAACCTGACGTTTTTCCACCAACCCACGCGCCTTCAAGTCACCCTCTAACTTTTTCCTGTATCCATCTGGATCCTCATACCAATCTGGTGTCTGATAGAGTATGCTCTGCAACAGCGTCTCCAGCCAGTAGGAGGTCAATGCTGGAAGCTTCTGGGTTCCCATTAAATTTTGTAAAGAGGGAGGAATCGTTAACCCCTGAGAATGCATATAAATCAACATAGCAGACAAGTACTTGGGATCTTCTAAGAGCGAATCAGATGAAATATCCCCTTTGAGGACCTTAGACCCTGCTACAAATGTTTGAAAATCAGGATCGACTATAAGGTGATGAATATAGTCCCACTTAGTCTCCTCAAACCGTTTGAGACGTTCCGCCTCTTCAGCTGTTGGTGAACACATATAGACAAAATCCTGATGAGGGCAAAGAGTGTCTTCCTTGACTAGTTCAGGTACCGTGATTTCTTGGTCGATTTCCCCACACATACGGATATAGCGTTCCCAGAGTTCAGGATCGCTGTCATAAGGTGGTGTCGCTGTCAGGGAGATGAGTTTCAGCGGTCCATACTGCTTGCGAAAGGCTTCCAGACTTTTCCACCATTCATTGCGCAGGTGGTGGCATTCGTCCAAACAAAGAGTCGCAACTTTCTGAGCTCTTAGGTTTGCAAGCAAATCAAACCCCACAAAATCCTCTGCTTCTCCATCTTCTTGTGATTGCAATTGGTTCATGGCGCTATGAAAAGCCTGATAGGTCACAATCGTTAATGCCTTCATCTCCTTTAAGTTTTGGGAAACGAGGTCTGAAAGTCTCTGACCATCCTCTAGAAAAGCTGTTTGAATCCTATCTACCCATTGTTCACGAATAGTGACAGTCGGAACTAAGATGAGGGCTGGGTTGCCAAAACGAGCGATTAGCTCGATACCAATGGTGGTCTTTCCAGACCCTGGAGCGGCCACTAGATGAACATGACCGTCTGCTTGATAGTCCTGAAAACGATCCAAGACCTGTTTTTGATATTGGCGCCAGCTTCCTTTAAAGTTTAAACCTAACATGATACCCCTCATTCTATACTGTCATTTTCTTATTCTCATTTTACCACACTTATTTCTCCAGTCAGATAATCCAAATAGTTTTTCTCCATAAAATATGGTATAGTAGAATCATACTATCTACGAGGAGTTTACATGTCACAGGATAAGCAAATGAAAGCTGTTTCTCCCCTTCTACAGCAAGTCATCAATATCTCATCTATCGTCGGGGGAGTCGGCACCTTGATTTTCTGTATTTGGGCCTATCAGACTGGAGTATTACAGTCCAAGGAAACACTATCAGCCTTTATCCAGCAAGCTGGGATTTGGGGGCCACCACTCTTTATCTTTTTACAGATCCTACAAACCGTTGTTCCGATCATTCCGGGAGCTTTGACCTCAGTGGCTGGGGTCTTTATTTACGGCCACATCATCGGAACCATCTATAACTATATCGGCATCGTGATTGGCTGTGCCATTATCTTTTACCTGGTGCGTCTCTATGGAGCTGCCTTTGTCCAGTCCGTCGTCAGCAAGCGTACCTATGACAAGTATATCGGTTGGCTAGATAAGGGCAATCGTTTCGATCGTTTCTTTATCTTTATGATGATCTGGCCAGTTAGCCCAGCTGACTTTCTCTGCATGCTGGCAGCATTGACCAAGATGACCTTCAAGCGCTATATGATTATTATCATTTTGACCAAACCCTTTACCCTAGTGGTTTACACTTATGGTTTGACTTATATCATTGATTTCTTCTGGCAGATGTTTTGAGAATAGAAAAATCCGTTTGGTAGCCCAAGCGGATTTTTAGAGCATAGATAGACTATAGCCTGATACTAAATATACTTTGGTATGGAAATCATGCCTCTTTTCGATAGTGAATCGAGGACTTACCTAGCCTTTCCGCCGTGATAAAAACACCTGAAATCTAATGGTTTCAGGTGTTTGGAAACTTTGAGACATTAGGCTCAAAGTTTAGGTATGGAATTTCGAAGAAAGTCGCTACCGTCCGTCATCACTTAAGGAAAGGCTCAAAAAAATTGTCTTCAAACAAAAAATCCGTTTGGTTGCCCAAGCGGATTTTTTGTTTGTTTTATTTTGCGACACTCTTAGCGAGGACAAAGTTCCCAAGTGTGGCAGAACCATTTCCAGCAACCGCTGGAGTGACAATGTAGTCACGTACGTCTGGTACTGGTAGGTAGCCGTTGAGGAGAGCTGTAAATTTCTCACGTACACGGTCCAGCATGTGTTGTTGGGCCATAACGCCACCACCAAAGACGATCACATCTGGACGGAAAGTCACTGTAGCATTGACCGCAGCCTGAGCGATATAGTAGGCTTGAACATCCCAGACAGAGCTGTTGAGTTCGATGTTTTCGCCACGAACACCTGTACGAGCTTCTAGACTTGGTCCAGCCGCAAAGCCTTCCAAACAACCCTTATGGAAAGGACAAACGCCATTAAATTCTTTCTCCACATCCATTGGGTGTTTAGCCACATAGTAGTGACCCATCTCAGGGTGACCCACACCACCGATAAACTCACCACGTTGGATAACACCTGCACCGATACCTGTACCGATCGTGTAGTAGACCAAGTTTTCGATACGGCCACCAGCATTGTTACGAGCAACTACTTCACCATAGGCAGAGCTGTTCACGTCAGTGGTGAAATACATGGGTACGTTGAGGGCACGACGAAGGGCACCAAGTAGGTCTACATTTGCCCAGTGAGGTTTTGGAGTCGTTGTGATAAAGCCATAGGTTTTTGAGTTTTTATCGATATCTATAGGACCGAAGGAACCGATGGCAAGGCCTGCAAGATTATCGAATTTAGAAAAGAATTCGATGGTTTTATCGATCGTTTCGATAGGAGTTGTTGTAGGAAACTGTGTTTTTTCTACAACGTTAAAATTTTCATCCCCGACAGCACAGACAAACTTTGTACCGCCCGCTTCTAAGCTTCCATATAATTTTGTCATGATAAACCTCTTATTTTTGTTTTCTCTATTATAGCACATTTTAAAGGGCTAGATTTCTCAATATTTTAGATTTTCCTCTGTAAATCTTACCATCCAAGTAAAAACGAACAAACATGATATTTGTTCGCTTTGTTTTTAGATTTGATTTTCGAAGAGGACTAGGCTTTCACTTCGATGATAGCGTCACCCTTGACAACTGAACCGCTTGCGACTGGTGTCACAGAAGCGTAGTCTGCTGTATTAGTCACGATAACCATTGTTGTGTCGTCAAGACCTGCAGCAGCGATTTTGTTTGAGTCAAAGGTTCCAAGAACGTCACCAGCTTTAACCTTGTCGCCTTGAGCAACTTTTTGTTCAAAGCCTTCACCGTTCATAGTTACCGTATCGATACCAACGTGGATCAAGATCTCAGCTCCGTTTGCTGTCTTCAAACCGTAAGCATGTCCTGTGGCAAAAGCGATCGATACTTCTGCATCAGCTGGTGCGTAAACCACGCCTTGGCTTGGTTTTACAGCAATCCCTTGTCCCATTGCACCACTTGAAAAGACTGGATCATCAACATTCTCAAGAGCAACTACGTCCCCAACGATTGGAGTTTGGATTGTTTCGTTTTGAGGAGCCACTGGAATGTTACCAGTTGTTTCTTCTTGGACCAAACGTTCTGTCGCTACTTCAGAAGCAACTTCTTTTTCATCCTCATAACCGAACATATAAGTAAGGGCAAAACCAAGAACGAATGATACAGCTACCATAAGAAGGTATTGTAGCAATTGGCCGTTACCAACATACAACATTGTACCAGGGATGATGGTGATACCATTACCAGTACCAGCAAGTCCAAGGATAGATGCCAATCCACCACCGATAGCACCAGCGATCAATGAAAGGAAGAATGGTTTACGGAAGCGCAAGTTCACCCCGAAGATAGCAGGCTCTGTAATACCGAGGAAGGCAGAAAGAGCAGCTGGGAAAGCAAGTGTTTTCAGTTTAGGATTCTTCGTTTTAACACCAACAGCAACAGTTGCAGCCCCTTGAGCTGTCATCGCTGCGGTGATGATGGCGTTGAATGGGTTGGCATGGTCTGCAGCAAGCAATTGCACTTCAAGCAAGTTGAAGATGTGGTGCACACCTGATACGACAATCAATTGGTGAACCCCACCGATGACCAAACCACCAAGACCAAATGGCAAAGCAAGAATTGCTTTTGTTCCGAGAAGGATGTAGTTTTCAACAACGTGGAAGACTGGTCCGATGACAAAGAGTCCAAGGATAGACATGACCAAAAGTGTCACAAACGGTGTCACCAAGAGATCCAAGACATCTGGAACCACTTTGCGGAGAGCTTTTTCAAACTTGGCTCCGACCACCCCAATGATGAAGGCTGGAAGAACGGAACCTTGCAAACCAACAACAGGAATGAAGCCAAAGAAGTTCATAGCTGTTACTTCACCACCTGATGCTACAGCCCAGGCGTTTGGAAGCGAACCAGAAACCAGCATCATACCAAGGACGATACCAACAGCTGGGTTACCACCGAATACGCGGAAGGTTGACCATACAACCAAACCTGGCAAGATGATGAAGGCTGTATCTGTAAGGATTTCTGAGTAAATCTTCACATCATCTGGAAGTGTCATTCCAAGAGCGTTCATGAGACCACGAAGACCCATGAAGAGACCAGTTGCTACGATAACTGGGATGATTGGCACGAAGACGTCACCGAAAGTACGGATAGCACGTTGGAACCAGTTTCCTTGTTTAGCAGCTTCAGCTTTCATGTCTTCTTTAGAAGATGTTGGCAAACCAAGTGCAACGACTTCGTCGTACATCTTGTTTACTGTACCAGTACCAAAGATGATTTGGTATTGGCCTGAGTTAAAGAAAGCCCCTTGAACTTTATCCAAGTTCTCAATCACTTCCTTCTTGATTTTCCCTTCATCTTTGACCATGACACGTAGACGAGTCGCACAGTGGGCAACACTGTTGACATTTTCACGTCCGCCAAGGGCTTCGATGACCTTTTTTGCAATATCCTGATTGTTCATTTGCAAAAATCTCCTTATAAAATTTTGTTCTTGTTTGAAAGCGATTTTATTCGCCCTACGACTATTATTTTATCATGTTTCTAAAATATGTCAAGCGTTTTGCAGAAATTTTTATTCCCTTTCTTTTTTCTCTGATTATTTTTGCTTGTTTTTGAGGGTTATTCTCTTTTTCCTCAAAAAAATATCTTTATACTTGAGGAATCAAGGCTTTTATTTACATTTTCTTTCATTTTTTCGTGAAAATTTGCCAGATTTCCTTTACTTAAATTCTGGCAACCGTTTGACATATTTTTCTTTTTTTTAACATAAAAGACTTGCTTTTTTTGCCGAAAACGTTTACTATTAATAATAGAATAGAACTTATGGAGGAAAGATAAAATGGAATGGACAACTGAGCGCCGTTATAGACGCTATGAAGATTGGTCTAATGATGAAATCAAACAAATCAAGGAAAAGATGGCACAATCTCCTTGGCATACTCGTTACCATGTCGAGCCTAAAACAGGGCTTCTCAATGATCCAAATGGCTTTTCTTATTTTGATGGCAAATGGATTCTCTTTTACCAGAACTTCCCCTTTGGTGCAGCCCATGGGTTGAAGTCTTGGGTGCAGCTTGAAAGTGATGATTTAGTGCACTTTACAGAAACTGGAGTCAAAGTTTTGCCAGATACTCCATTTGATAGCCACGGTGCCTACTCTGGTTCTGCCATGCAGTTCGGCGATCAGTTGTTCCTATTTTATACTGGAAATGTCCGTGATGAAAATTGGATTCGTCACCCTTACCAGATTGGTGCTCTGATGGATAAGGATGGCAAGATTACAAAGATTGACAAGATCTTGATTGACCAGCCATCAGACTCTACTGATCACTTCCGTGACCCACAAATTTTTAACTTCAAGGGTCAATATTATGCCATCGTCGGTGGACAGGACTTGGAGAAAAAAGGCTTCGTCCGTCTCTACAAGGCTGTGGACAATGATTATACAAACTGGCAAGCAGTTGGCGACCTTGACTTTGCTAACGACCGTACTGCCTACATGATGGAATGCCCAAATCTGGTCTTTGTAGGGGAGCACCCTGTCCTTCTCTACTGCCCACAAGGATTGGATAAGGGTGTCCTAGACTATGATAATATCTATCCAAACATGTACAAAATCGGAGCTTCCTTTGCCCCTGAAAATGCCAAAATGGTAGATGTGTCTCCATTGCAAAATCTAGACTATGGTTTCGAAGCCTATGCAACGCAAGCCTTCAACGCTCCAGATGGACGTGCACTAGCAGTAAGTTGGCTTGGACTGCCAGATGTTTCTTACCCATCTGACCGTTTTGACCACCAAGGAACCTTCTCATTGGTCAAAGAACTCACTATCAAAGATGGCAAACTCTACCAATATCCTGTCTCAGCCGTCAAAGAACTTCGTTCTTCTGAAGAGGTCTTCTCAAATCGTACTCAAACCAATAACACCTATGAATTGGAGCTCAACTTGGAGGCCAATAGCCAAAGCGAGATTGTCTTGCTCGCTGATAAAGAAGGCAAGGGGCTTTCAATCAACTTTGACCTTGTCAATGGACAGGTGATAGTGGATCGTAGTCAGGCTGGTGAACAGTACGCCCAAGAATTTGGTACGACACGTTCTTGCCCTATCGATAACCAAGCTACTACTGCCACTATCTTCATCGACAAGTCAGTCTTTGAAATTTTCATCAATAAAGGAGAAAAAGTATTTTCTGGTCGTGTCTTCCCACATGCAAACCAAAATGGTATCCTCATCAAGTCTGGAAACCCAACTGGAACTTACTATGAATTAGATTATGGTCGCAAAACTAACTGATGTCGCAAAACTTGCAGGCGTCAGCCCCACTACCGTCTCACGGGTCATCAATAAAAAGGGTTATCTATCTGAGAAAACCATTCAAAAGGTAAATGAAGCCATGCGAGAATTGGGCTACAAACCCAACAATCTGGCTCGAAGCCTCCAAGGAAAATCTGCCAAGTTGATTGGACTTATTTTTCCTAACATCAGTCATGTCTTTTATGCAGAGTTGATTGATAAGTTGGAACACCAGCTCTTCAAGAATGGCTACAAGACCATCATCTGTAACAGCGAACATGACTCTGAAAAAGAACGGGAGTACATTGAAATGCTGGAGGCCAATCAGGTCGATGGTATCATTTCTGGAAGTCACAACTTGGGAATCGAGGACTACAATCGTGTGACAGCACCGATCATTTCCTTTGACCGAAACTTGTCACCAGACATCCCTGTCGTCTCCTCTGATAACTACGGTGGCGGGGTCCTCGCCGCCCAAACCTTGGTCAAGACTGGCGCCCAGTCTATCATCATGATTACAGGAAATGATAACTCGAATTCACCGACTGGACTGCGCCATGCTGGTTTTGCCTCTGTTCTCCCAAAAGCGCCTATTATCAATGTTTCGAGTGACTTTTCGCCCGTTAGAAAAGAAATGGAAATCAAGAACATCTTGACCCATCAGAAACCAGATGCGATTTTTGCTTCGGATGATTTGACAGCTATTCTGGTCATTAAAATCGCTCAGGAGCTGGGAATTTCTGTTCCTGAAGAGCTCAAGGTCATCGGCTATGATGGGACTTACTTTATCGAGAACTACTATCCTCACCTGACAACTATTAAGCAACCTATGAAAGAGATTGCCCAACTCACTGTTGATCTTCTCTTGCAGAAGATTGAAGGCAAGGAAGTTGCGACAACTGGTTACTTCTTACCAGTCACCCTATTACCAGGAAAAAGTATTTAAGTACAAAAAACTCAGACTGATTTGTCTGAGTTTTTATGATCTTAAGTTTTCGAGATAGCGCTGGGCTGTCTCTAAGTTAAAGGTTTTATCTGCAATGAGGCGCTCAACGAGGGGAGCAACCTCGGACTCACTAGCACCTGCTAGGAGAGCTAGGGATTTGGCCTGTAATTTCATGTGGCCTTGCTGGATGCCCGTACTTACCAAGGCTTTGAGGGCCGCAAAGTTTTGGGCAAGACCGATGGACACGATAATCTGAGCTAATTCCTTAGCTGAAGGATTTCCTAGTAGTTCATGACTGAGGGCTACACGTGGGTTGAGTCCGATTGAGCCACCCTTGGTCGCTACCGGCATGGGCAGTGTCATCTGGCCCACCAATTCTTCTGTGTCCCTATCTAGACTCCATCGACTGAGACCTTGATAGCGTCCATCTCGACTGGCAAAGGCATGGGCCCCAGCTTCTATGGCACGCCAGTCATTACCAGTGGCAATCAAAATGGCATCAATACCATTAAAAATCCCTTTATTGTGAGTCGCTGCTCGGTAGGGATCAGCCTGCGCAAACTGGCTAGCCAAGGCTATTTTCTCTGCTATTTCTCTGGCTTCATCCTTTTGTCGGCTCAAGTAGCGAAAGGCGATACGACAGCTTGCAGTCACCAGAGAATCGGTCGCGTAGTTGGACAGGATTCCCATGAGACTCTGTCCCTGACTGAGTTCTTCTAAGACTGGCTTCAAGGCTTCTAGCATGGTATTGAGCATATTAGCCCCCATGGCTTCCTGGGTATCGGCATGAAGATAAACAACGAGAAAGTCTGTTTCACCTTTGATCTGCTCTACATGCAAATCACGCGCCCCACCACCACGTTTGACGATAGAAGGATAGGCTTGATTGGCAAGTTCTAAGAGTTCGGCTTTCTTGCTGGCAATCTTCTCTTGCGCTAGCTCTGGATCAGCAACTTGATAAAGGGCCACCTGACCGATCATCTGGCGCTCATGTACTTGAGCAGTAAAGCCACCTGACCGCTTGATGATTTTACTAGCATAGCTGGCCGCAGCAACCACAGACGGTTCTTCTGTCACATAGGGAACTGTGTAGTCCTGACCGTTCACCAAAAGCTCTGGAATGATGGAATAAGGCAGAGAAAAAGTTCCTACCACATTCTCACTCAGCTGGTCTGCAACTGCCAAGCTGACTTGTTCATCCTGCTCCAGACTGGTTTGCCTTTCAGGACTAAGGAGCGCCTGAGCTTTCAGCAACTCCAGGCGCTCATGGTATGATTTTTTAGAAAATCCATTCCAACTTATCTTCATTATTTTTCAACCTTGCTATAACGGCGTTGGTGGTCGACAATTTCAACCAAGGCATAGTCTTGATTTTCAAAACCTGCAAATTGGGCTGAGCTAGACTCATCCAACTGCAATTCTTCGAAGAAGACTTTTTCATAGTCTGCAACAGACAATGTTGTACGTTGTTTAAGTTTGCTCAAACGATCCTTATCAAGGTAAGCCTCATAACCTTCTACCAGCTCTCCACTAAAGAACTCTGACACCGCGCCACTTCCGTAACTGTAGAGGGCAATTTTATCTCCAGCCTTCAAAGTCTCTGCATTTTCCAATAGAGAGAGGAGCCCGAGGAAGAGGGAACCTGTATAGATATTCCCAATCATCTGACTGTAGAGAATGGACTTATCAAAGTTTTCTTGTAAACTATTCTGTTTTTCTTTAGACAAAGTTTTGTCCATCATCTTGCGCAAGCCTTTTAGGGCCAACTTAGGATAAGGCAAGTGGAAGCAGATAGCCGCAAAGTCATCCATAGTCCAATCATAGCGTTTCTTATATTCATCCCAAGTTGTTGTCAGGCAATCAAGGTACTGTTGGGTCGAGTACATGCCGTTTACATAAGGAGTGCTTGAATAGTTCGGACGCCAGAAATCCATGATGTCTCTCGTTTGGGCAACGTTATCATTGTTAAAGGCCATAATGCGTGGATTCTGGGTGATCAACATCGCCACACTTCCAGCACCCTGAGTTGGCTCACCTGGAGTTCCCACACCATACTTGGCAATATCACTGGCAATGACCAAAACCTTAGACTCTGGAGAATTTTCCACATGCAATTTAGCATAATGAAGGGCAGCTGTCGCTCCATAGCAGGCTTCTTTAATTTCAAAGCTACGGGCGAAAGGTTGAATGCCTAATAGGCCATGAACAAAGACTGCCGCTGCCTTACTCTGGTCAATCCCTGACTCGGTCGCCACGATGACCATATCGATTTCTTCTTTTTCTTTGTCTGTTAAAATAGAGTTGCTTGCACTAGCTGCCAAGGTAACAATGTCCTCAGTCAGTGGCGCAATACTAATTTCATTTAACAAGAGTCCCTTGCTAAATTTTTCGGGGTCAACTCCCCTCGCTTCTGCTAAGTCTTGTAATTTCAAGACATAGTGACTGGTCGCAAAACCAATCTTATCAATACCGATTGTCATATTTACCTCTGTTTTTTCATTCATTGTAAAAAATCGTTTCATTCTATTTTATCACAAATAGGGACAAAAGAGAGAAAAAAGACTTGATTCAACAAATCAAGTCTTTGCTTTGACTGCATTAGGAAGAGATTCCTCGTTGTTTGCGGATGTAGTAATAGAGCTTTAGAATTACTGTTCCACTTGCCATTCCAATGGAAATAACAAGGGCTAACATAACCACCAAAGTCGCGCTGGCAATAGCATGGCTGTAATCGCCTGTCACAAAGAAAGCTGTCGTTCGATAGGATAAATAACCCGGCACCAAGGGGGCAAGAATGGCCAAGACAAAAACTACCGCTGGTGTCTTATAGACAATACTTAAAATCTGGCTGATGCAAGAGCCAATTACTGCTGCGATAAAGGTCGCGACAATAACATTGGTTGGTTCTTTGAGCACGAGATAGAGGAGCCAAACGCCCATTCCCAAAACACCACCAGGTAGGAGCATGGAGCGTTGAACATTCAGTACGATTAGAAAGGTGATAATGGCGAGTAAACTCGCCACTGCTTGGAGCAAAATACTTGTTAGAGTCATCTTATGTCATCAAAACCAGGGCGACAGAGGTGCCAGCCCCTAAAGCGAGGGTAATGAGCAAAGATTCAAACATCTTGCTCATACCAGAGTTAATATGGTTGGTCATGATATCCCGTACCGCATTTGTCAGAGCAATACCTGGAACAAAGGGCATGACCGCTCCTGCTATGATTAGGTCTGCCGTCGAAGGAAATCCTGTGTAGCGGGCCCAGAACTGGGCGATCAATCCGAAAACAAAAGCACCCGCAAAGGCCGTTACAAAAGGAATGCGGACAAACTTCTCTACGTAGAGAGAGAAGGCAAATCCAAATAAGGTCGCAATAGCTGCGCCAAAAGCGTCATAGACATTGCCCCCAAACATAATCGAGAAGAAAGGGGCACTGAGGGTCGCTGCTACGGTCACTTGGAACTTGGTATAAGGAAGGGCTTGATTGCCGATTTCTTTCAGCTTTTTAAAGGCTGTCGAGAGATCAATCTGACCTCCGACAAGCTCCCGTGATACTTGGTTGACATCACAGACTTTCTCAATGTTATAAGAGGATGAGGTCACCCGTTTCATCCGAGAAATATTGGTGTTTTCGATAGAAAAGAAAATAGCTGCGGGCATGGCAAGAACATTGCAATCCATTATTCCTTGCGAATGGGCAATACGGATCATAGTATCCTCAACCCGATGAATCTCTGAGCCACTTTTCAGGAGAATGGTTCCTGCTAGCATAATCACATCAATGACGGCATTCAACTCTCTCGATTCGTCCATTTTCTCCTCCTTTTTTCTACTTCCTATATTTTATCACAAAATCTTGTGAAAAAAAATCTTTGTCATGAATTCATGACAAAGATTCGTTTAATCTCGAGAACTTTCGTGAGATCCTTCATTATTGGATGAACTGCTAGAAGGAGTGTTCCCTTGTTGATTCCCTTGTTGGTTCCCCTGGTTTGGAGTGGTTGTGGAACCTTGGTTCCCACGTTGGGCAGGATTAGAGGATGAAGTTGATGGTGGTGTTTTTGGTTTGTAGATAGAAAGTTTGATACGCGTACTTGCAAGATCAACCTGTTCTCCTGCTCTTGGCGTTTGACTTACAACAGTTCCTTCTGCCGTTCCTTCAGGAGCAGTCGATACTTCTACAACCTCAATATTTGCTTCCTTCACACCGACAATCTGAGTCAAGTTATTCTTTGTAAACTCGAGACTTGAACCGATGTAGTTCGGCATGCTGACACTAGTCACCTTCTTAGCTACTGTTAAGGTAATCGTAGTGGCTTTTGAGAGATCATAAGTCGAACCCGAAGCAGGAGTCTGTCTGAGGACGGTTCCAGGTTCGCTTTCGCTGGATTCTTCCTCTTCCATCTTGATTAGATTTTCAGGAACCTTCTTCTCCTTGAGTTCAGCTACAACATCCGTATACTTGCGTCCGACGTAATTGCTCAATTGGAAGGATTGCTTACCAGAAGAAACAATCAAATTGACCTTGGTTCCTTCTTTTCGGCCGCTACCAGCTTCTGGATCCGTTCGAATAACACGTCCTTCTGCTACGGTATCGCTGGCCTCTGACTTTTCTTCACCGGCTTCAAACTTGGATTTTTTAAGAGCTTCCTTAGCCTCTGCAACGGTTTGTCCGGCTACGTTAGGAATAGCAATCGTTGCTGGTGTTCTTGACAAAATCCAGACCAAAGAGGCTACAACTAATAGAAGACTGGCCAAAAGAATCATATAGCGAGCCTTAAACTTCCGTTTCTTGGCTGGCTTTGGCGATGGAGCTGGCTCTGCGACTGGTTGAGTTGGTTTCTTTGGCTGAGGGCGTTCTTCTTGCGCCGGAGCTTTAGGAATCGATGTCAGTGTACTTTGTGGAACTTTAGGTAAAGTCTTAGTGTCTGCCTTACTCGCATCATCAAAGACCAGTTTCGGCTCATTGCGACGATTATAAGACAAGCTAGTTGACAAGTCCACATACATTTCTGAAACAGACTGATAACGATCTGACAGCTTCTTAGCAGTTGCCTTAATGACAACATTTTCTAAAGCCTGAGGGACAGATGGGTTTTCAGCAATGACGGACGGAAGTGGCTTCTGGAAATGCTGGAGGGCAATCGTAACCGCACTATCCCCATCATAAGGGATATGCCCCGTCAGCATTTCATAGAAGATAATCCCCATTGCATAGATATCACTCTGGAAGGTCGCTTTAGAACCACGTGCTTGTTCAGGTGATAAATAATGAACAGAGCCTAACATTGAGTTTGTCTGGGTCAGACTGGTCTCCGCAAAGGCTACGGCAATCCCAAAGTCCGTGACCTTAGCTGTGCCGTCAGGTGTCAAGAGGATATTTTGAGGTTTCAAATCCCGGTGAACTATTCCTCGAGTATGGGCTAAGCGCATGGCCAAGAGGATTTGCCCCATGATCCGAACTGCTTCTTCGTTTGAAAGAGGATAGTGTTCTTTAATATAGCGCTTGAGGTCAAGGCCTGCAACGTATTCCATAGCTAGGTACTGTTGACCGTCTTCCTCACCAATATCTGTTATCCGAACGATATGAGGATGGTCCAGATCCGCCATGGCCCTCGCTTCACGTTGGAAACGTGCCACAGCAATCGGGTCCGTCTGGTAGTTGGTCCTCAGGACCTTCACTGCCACTTCTTCCCCGTCTAGGATCAAATCCTTGGCCAAGTACACATCTGCCATGCCACCTCGACCAATCTGCTTGACAATCCGATACCGCCCGGCAAAAATCTTGCCGATTTGGATCATTCTGCTGCCTCCTCGTTCATGTAAACAAGGGCAACCGTAATGTTGTCTAAACCTCCTGCATTGTTAGCGAAGCGAATGAGGGTTGCCGCCTTGTCTGCTAGGGAAATATCACTGGTTACAATATCATAAATCTCGCTTGCCGAAATCATATTGGTTAAACCATCACTATTGAGCAAGAGATAATCTCCTGACTCCAGTGTAATCATCCCAAAATCTGGCTGGATTTCATCTTTTTGTCCGATAGACTGGGTGATGATATTCTTTTGAGGGTGAGTTTCTGCTTCTTCTGGAGTCAATTGACCAGCCTTGAGCAATTCGTTGACCAAGGAATGGTCACTCGTCAACTGGTGGTATTCTTCTCCACGAATCAAACCGATACGAGAATCTCCAATGTGAGCATAGATGGCTTGGTTGTCAATAAACGCAACAGCTTCTAGCGTTGTTCCCATGCCTCTGTAAGCTTCGTCCTGACCTAGTTGATGAATTTTTTGATTTTCAATCTCCAGGTAGTGGGCAAACCACTCACGAACTTCATTGACTGAGTCAATTTGAGTATCCACCCAAGCCACACCGAGGTCTGTTACCGCCATTTCACTAGCGATATTTCCTGCACGGTGTCCTCCCATCCCGTCAGCCAAGATGATCATAGTGCGTCCTGCTCGGTTAACAAAGTGATTGACATAGTCCTGATTATTTGTCCGTTTCTGACCAACATCTGTTAATAATGCTATTTCCATTGTGTCAGTTCCTTCCTATTCTGATATCTTGCGAAATTGGCTGATAAAGAATCCATCACTTCCATACAATTCAGGAGTGATTAGGATGCAGCCATCTTTCAGGATATCTTTACATTCGTGTTCTAGTTTAACCTGCTCGAACTCGGGATGACTTTCTAAAAACGCCTCAACGACTTGAAAGTTCTCCTCAGAGACAATAGTACAGGTACTATAAGTTATTATACCACCTTTTCGTAGCGTTTGACAAACACTACCTAATATTTCCAGCTGAATTTCCTGTAAGGAGGTAAAATCTGCCGTTTCTTTATTGTATTTGATGTCTGGTTTGCGACGTAAAAGTCCAATCCCAGAACAGGGAGCATCTACCAAAATCTTATCAAAAGAATCCCGACCGAAAAACTCATGCACCTTTCTGGCATCCAATTTTTGTGTTTGCACTCGCTCTGCCACACCTAAACGCTCCGCATTTTCTTGGATCAAGTCCAACTTATGATCGTAAAGGTCCAAAGCCGTCACCTTACCGGATGTGAGGTAGGAAGCTATATGAGCTGTTTTCCCACCCGGAGCTGCACAAGCATCCAGAACCTGCTCATCACCTTGTAGATCAAAAGTCGGAGCAACCAGTTGACTAGACTCATCTTGGATAGTAATAACCCCTTCAGCAAACAAATCATGGCCTGCAAAGTGGCCGTGCTCCTTGACCAGACCAGTGGCCGCCAAAGGGGAATCAGTCGCCTCTAACAAGGCTTTGATTTCCTCTTTTCGGCTCAAGTTGGTCACCCGGATGCTGGCTTTGTTACGCACCAAGAGACTTTTAAAGATGGCTTGTGCTCTCTCTTCCCCGTATTCTTCCTTGAGTTTAGATACTAGCCAAACTGGGAGAGAATAGGCAATGGAATCACGTTTGTTTTTGCGTTTGATGCTGTCAACATCTGGCCAGCCTTCTCGCAAAATACGACGCAGGACGACGTTGACCAATTTCTCACTGCCTTTTTTACGGGCTTTGGCTAGTTCCACCGCTTCATTAACAACAGCGTGATTAGGAATCTTATCCAGATACCGAAGTTGGTAGGCGCTCAGAAGGAGCAGGATATAGAGCCAGTTATCTAGCTTATCCCGGTCTTCGATAAAGTGGGATAGGTACCATTCCAGAGTCAGTTTTCGGGCTACCGTACCGTAGACAATCTCTGTCACCAAACCCTTGTCCGGTGCTGAGAGTTGACTCCCCTTGAGGTGTTTGTTTAAGGCAATATTGGAATATGCTTGGTTCATCAAAACATCCTCTAACACTGCCAAAGCTAGACTTCTAGCCGTTTCTACTTTAGTCACCAAATCGTTCTCCTACAGTCAATGTCCGTCCCACTCCGTTGAGGAAGGAAGCAATGTCCATCTTAGGCTTGCCTGCTGGCTGCACTTGCTTGAGAGATAAAGCTCCTTCAGCCGCTGCCACGATTAATTCCTTTTTACCAATAGAGAGGATCTCACCTGGAGTTCCCTGACCTTCTACTGGTAGGGCTTCATAGATTTTAAAGCGGTCTCCCTTGAGAAAAGTGTGGGCAACAGGCCAAGGATTCATCCCTCTGATTTGGTTAAAGAGTTGACGGTTAGTCTTATTCCAGTTCAACTTTTCTTCCTCTGGTTTGATATTTGGCGAGAAAGTGACTTGACTAGGATCTTGTGGTTCAGGTTGGATTTCGCCTGCTAGGTAGCCAGGTAGCGTATCCAAAAGCAAGTCCCGACCAACAAGCGCTAATTTCTCAAACAAGGTTCCAACATTATCCTCGTCTGTAATAGGAATACTACGGCGGGAAATCATATCACCTGCATCCATCTCCTTAACCATTTCCATAATGGTCACACCAGCTTCCTCATCCCCTTGAATCAGGGCATAATGAATGGGAGCACCACCACGGTGTTTGGGAAGAAGGGAAGCGTGAACGTTGACCGCAAAATCCATGCTATCAAGGAGTTTACTTGGAAGAAACTGCCCAAAAGCAGCGGTCACAATCCCATCCGCCCCTAGCTTCATAATGGCTTCCATCTCTGGGCTTCCAGATAATTTTTCAGGTTGGTAGATGGGAAGGCCTGCTTCTTTGGCAGCCTGCTTGACTGGGGTTTCTTGGATTACTTTTTTACGACCGACAGCGCGATCTGGCTGGGTCACAACAGCTAGAATCTCGTAACGGTCATCTGATAACAACCCCTTCAAAACTGTTGCTGAAAATTCAGGTGTCCCCATAAAGATTAGTTTTGTCATTTCTTCTCCTTCTTATAAAAATTGCTGCGGCTCATGGTCAATACTGAGACGAAGCTCGCTATTTTCCCGTTCTTGAGTCAAGGCCAAGACCTGGTTGAGAGTCGGTCCTAGCTCATCTTCTAAACGGTATTTAATTAAAATCTGGTAATGATAAAGGTTGTGGGTACGAGCAATGGGTTTTGGCGTTGGTCCAAGGATTTTACTAGTTTCCGATAAACCTGAGCGCAAAATTCCCATGACTTCATAGGCACGTTTGACAACCTCTTCTTCTTTCTTGTGAGAGAGGGTAATGCCAATCGTGAAATAGTAAGGCGGATAGCCGAGTTGGCGCCTGATACTCATTTCATAAGCATAAAAACCTTCGTAGTTCTGATCTTTGGCAAAACGAATAGCATAATGCTCAGGATTGTAAGACTGGATCAAGACCTGCCCAGCCTTTTCCGCTCGACCTGCACGGCCTGCCACCTGAGTTAAGAGTTGGAAGGTTCTCTCAGAAGAACGGAAATCAGGCAGATTCAAGGCCGTATCTGCATTGAGAACTCCGACTAGGGTCACATTTGGAAAATCCAAGCCCTTGGCAATCATCTGAGTTCCCAGCAAGATATCCGCTTCCCCTTGACCAAACTGGTCAAGAAGAGCTTGGTGACTGCCTTTCTTGCGAGTCGTATCCACATCCATCCGCAGAATGCGAGCCTGAGGAAAGAGTTCTGCTAGTTCATCGTAGGCTTTCTGAGTCCCCGTCCCGTAGTAACGAATACTGTGGCTCTGACAGTTGGGACAGACATGAGGAATTCCCTTGGAAAAGCCACAGTAATGGCAGTTCATGGTCTTGGTATCCATGTGGAGAGTCAGAGAAATATCGCAGTTGGGGCAGCTATCTACCGTCCCACACTCTCGACACATAACAAAGCTAGAATAACCCCGACGGTTGAGCATGAGGACTACCTGCTCTTTTTTATCCAGGCGATCTTGAATGGCCTCTAGCAAAGGAGGGGTAAAGTTTGACGTCTCATTCTGCCCGATATAGTCCCGAAAGTCAATCACTTGAACCTCAGGAATAGTGGCTAAAGGATTGGCCCGTTGGGTCAGACGTAAGTGTTGATAGACACCTTTTCCAGCACGCGCACGGCTCTCTAAGCTCGGTGTCGCTGAGCCAAGGACTAGGGCTGCTTGATTGTACTGGGCCCGTAGAATGGCGACCTCTCTAGCATGATAACGGGGATTGCTGTCTTGTTTGTAGCTAGCTTCATGCTCTTCGTCGATAATTATAACACCTAGATTTTTCAAAGGAGCAAAGATAGCTGATCGAGCGCCAACAACAACTTGGGCATCGCCACGCTCAACCTTGCGCCATTCGTCGTACTTTTCACCATTGGACAGGCCTGAGTGAAGAATGGCTACTTTCTCACCAAATCGAGCAATAAAACGCTCCGTCATTTGTGGCGTCAGAGAAATCTCAGGCACCAGCAAAATAGCCGTCTTACCCTTATCCAAGGCTCCTTGGATAATCTGCAAGTAAACCTCCGTTTTCCCACTTCCTGTAATCCCTTGAAGGAGGAATGGAGGCTGTTGACTACCAATAGCACTGACAACCGCATCGCGAGCTTGTCTTTGCTCTGGGTTCAGCTCCAAAGGTGTACTTGCTTCAATGCCTTCAAAATAAGTAGCTGAGCGTTGCACTTCCTTTTGGACTATGGACACAGCTCCTTGCTCCACAAAGAAGTTGACTTGCTCGCGTGAGTAGGACTCTAACAAACTAGCCAGAGGAGCACTCTCAGGATGAGACAGCAAATAGTCTCTCAGCTCTGCTTTTTTCTTAGCACGCGCAGAAATCTCGATCTTCTCTAGCTGAGTGGCATCAACTTCATACCAAGACTGGGTCTTGACCTTCTTTTGATCGACTGCCTGGTATTCTAAGCGGAGCAGACCTTTCCTGGTCAAGCGCATCATTTCTGCCTGTTTAGCAAGGTTTAGAGAAGAAAAGGCTAGCGAATCTTCGGAACCAAACAGACGCTCTTTGTCTGCCTGACTTAGGCCTTCCAGAGGATAGAGAATCTTATCATAACTGGAGTTTAAAAATCCCGGCAACATGGCTTTTAGAATGGAGATTTTATAAGAAAAGACAGACTTGCGTAACTCCTCAGCCAGCCAGAGTTGCTCTTGAGTGAGAACCGGGGAAAAATCCAGCACTTCCGCAATCTCTTTCAAGTCCTGATCAGCAACCTCTTCATCCGACTGGGACTCCAGGCCAAGCACAATACCTTGGATCAAACGATTGCCCTTACCAAAGGGGACATGGACCCGCATACCGACTTCCAGCATGTCTACAAATTCCTCAGGAACCTTGTAACTATAGGGCTGGTCCGTCTGCATCAGGGGAACATCCACGATAATCTTTGCTATAGCCATCTTCTCACCTCCTTCTTGTCAGTAAATTCTTGCAATAGAAAAAATAAGATTGAGTCCCCCCAACCTTAAATTTTTTCACCATCTTCTTTTTCTTTAGCGATTTGCTCTTTGATTTTCTTTTCTTCTTCTTCTTTGCGGCGTTTTTCTTCTTCGATACGGAGACGAACCGCTTCACGTTTTCCTTCTGGATCTGGGTGAATGGTTACATTTCCTGACTCGATTTCTTCCAAAGCGCGAAGAGTTGATTTTTCAGACTTAAACTCTTGAGTTGCTGGCGCTCCTGCTTCTAGTTCGTGGGCGCGTTTTGCTTCCAAGATTACGAGTGAATATTTTGATGGTACCTTGTCTAGCAAGGTATCAATAGAGGGTTTTAACATCATTTGCTTGTACCTGTTTCCTATAGTTTATCGAGTAGTTGGAGATTTTGGCAACATCTCCTGGTAGTGACCAATGACACGGTCCACACGGAAGTGTTCTGCTTCGATCACACGCTTGACACGTTCAGCAGCGAGGGGCACCTGATCGTTGACAATGGCATAATCATACTCACGCATGAGGGCAATTTCTTCCTTGGCTTTTTCGATTCGTTGGGCAATCACTTCAGCGCTATCTGTTCCACGACCTACCAAACGATCTTGTAATTCATCCAAATCTGGTGGTGTTAGAAAGATAAAGACAGCATCTGGAACCTTTTTCTTAACCTGAAGGGCTCCCTGCACTTCAATCTCAAGAAAGACATCGATTCCCTTATCTAGGGTTTCGTTGACGTAGGTCAGAGGAGTTCCATAGTAGTTACCGACATATTCTGCATATTCCAACATCTGACCTTGACGGATCAGCTCTTCAAACTCTTCACGAGTACGGAAGAAATAGTCCACTCCGTCCACTTCACCAGGACGTTGCGCACGCGTCGTCATCGATACAGAGTATTGAAATTGATTCTCAGAACTCTCAAAAATCTCTCTTCTAACCGTCCCTTTCCCAACTCCTGAAGGACCAGAAAAAACGATTAGCAAGCCTCGGTCTGCCATTATGTCTCCTTTAGTTAGTCTGTGAAATAAAGTAAAATTTCTCTCGGATACTGATGATAGCGTCAGTTATCCTTCTACAGTCTTTCTATCTAGTGTAACAAAAAAGCAGTAATTTTTCAACTGCTCTTTCTTATTTATTTAGCATAATCTACTGCACGAAGTTCGCGGATCACGGTTACCTTGATGTTTCCTGGGTAATCGAGATTGTTTTCAATTTTCTCACGAACTTTGTGAGCTAAGATTGTGACTTTGTCGTCTTTGATTTGTCCTGGATTAACCATGATACGGATTTCACGTCCTGCTTGAAGAGCAAAGCTATTTTGCACTCCTTCAAAGCCATTGGCGATTTCTTCCAAATCATGGAGACGCTTGATGTAGCTTTCAAGAGACTCGCTACGAGCACCTGGACGCGCTGCACTCAAGGCATCTGCTGCAGCAACAATCACTGCAATGACACTTTCAGCTTCCACATCTCCGTGGTGGCTAGCAATGGTATTCACCACAACTGGGTGTTCCTTGTACTTACGAGCCAACTCCGTACCAATCTCAACGTGGCTACCTTCAACCTCGCGGTCAATAGCTTTCCCGATGTCATGAAGGAATCCAGCACGACGGGCAAGAGCTGCATTTTCACCAAGTTCACTGGCGATGATACCAGATAACTTAGCAACCTCAATCGAATGACGCAAGACATTTTGTCCATAAGAAGTACGGAACTGCAAGCGTCCCATGATCTTCATCAAGTCTGGATGAAGGTTTGGCGCACCAATCTCATAGGCAGCAGCCTCACCATATTCGCGAATCTTATTGTCAATCTCCTGACGGTTTTTCTCCACCAACTCCTCGATACGAGCTGGGTGGATACGGCCATCCTTGAGTAACATTTCCATGGTCATACGAGCAATTTCACGACGAATCGGATCAAATCCTGACAAGGTTACCACTTCTGGCGTGTCGTCGATGATGACATCTACCCCTGTCAAACTTTCAAAGGTACGAATGTTTCGACCTTCACGACCGATAATGCGCCCCTTCATGGTATCGTCTGGTAGGTGAACTGTAGAGTTTGTTGACTCCGCTACATACTCACCAGCGATACGCTGCATAGCCTGAACCAAGATATCTTTCGCAATCTTGTCTGAACGTTCCTTCACTTCTTGCTCAGCCTCACGAATGCGGCTAGCAATTTCCTTGGTCAAGTTTTCCTCTGTCTGAGCCAAGATAATATCTCGAGCCTCAATCTGGGAAAGGGAACCGATACGTTCAAGTTCAGCTTCTTTTTGTCTTTCGACTTCCTCTAATTGCTCTTCACGTGCATCAAGGTTTTTTGCTCTATCAGAAATACTTTGTTCTTTTTGTTCAAGTGTTTTTTCTTTGTTCGTCAAATTGTCGTCCTTACGGTCAAGGCTCGTAGCTCTCTCTGTCAAACGACTTTCGATTTGCTTGAGTTCCTGACGTTCTGACTTAAATTCAGCGTCCACTTCTTCACGGTATTTTCTGGCTTCCTCTTTGGCCTCCAATAGTGCTTCTTTTTTAAGAGACTTGCTTTCGCTCTTGGCTTCATTTAGCAATAAATCCGCTTCGCGCTCAGCTTGTCCTCGTAAATTAGTTGCTTCTTGTTCAGCATTTAGAAGCATCAACTCTGCAGCCTCTTGAGATGATTTCATCTTAGCTGAGATGCTGACATATCCAATGACTAAACCAATGATGACGGCAAAAACAGCAATCGCAAGTGTCATGATTTCCATGTTTTTACCTCATTAAATTTGTTTATCGAATGACATACATTCCTTAATATTCTATCATAAAAAACCGATTTTCACAAACCCAAATTGAAGAGTTTTGTGTGAATTTTGGAGCTACAATTCTTCGGATCCCTTCAAACTTTTATACACATCATCAAAAAATATATTTGCTACTCTCTTCTTGAACGAATCATTATTTAATAGAGCACCATATAAATCTTGGCTCTGAGAGTACCCTTCTATCAAGGCATTGTCAATTTCTTCTTCAAAGGCAAATACGAAATCTTCCCTAGAATTAACACGCGCAGATTGTTTAAGCCTTGGATTCTTTTTCATCAATTCACGAATCGAAACAGCTCCACTTAAGCCAACTTGCTGGTCAATGTTCAAATTTAACTGTTCGTTCATTTCGTCTAAGATTTCAGATAAATGTTTTTCTTGATCTCCAGTAACATCGCTCAAACTTGGTTTAGGAAGAGTTAATTCAGGCTGATATTCTAATTCAGAAACTGCCCTGAAAGAACCTGTTTGCTTATGTTTCATATAATCAACGACAATCTTATCTGCAATTGTAAAATCATTTCCTCCTAAACGAACATCAATCATCTTAACAAGACTTTGAAGATAATTATATCGTTCGTGTAAAACTTCATTTTGATAAGCCGTTGCCTGAATCAAGAAAGTATACATCCGAAGAAAACCGCGAATAACCTTTCGAATAGACAATTGTTCTTTTTCATCAAAACGTTTCACTCTATCATAACCTTTATTCAACAAAGCGACCATCTTTTGTTTTTCTCTACTTGAACGTTTTTCTTGATATAAAAATTGATTAAACTCTTGAACCTCTTCGCTGTCCAAAATACCATATTCATCAATTTTACGATCCAACTTTAAGACATCACTAGGAGCAATGGTATCAGCTAAAATCGTCTCTCGATAGTAGGGAGCAAAGGCTGAGCGAATATCGTCGTAGGTATTTTTAAAATCAAGGATAAATGTTTTCTTGTTATAACCTCTAAAGATCCGATTCAGGCGTGACAACGTCTGCACTGCAGCCACACTACGCAATTTTTTATCCACATACATGGCAACCAACTTAGGTTGGTCAAAACCAGTCTGATACTTGTTCGCAACTATCAGCACCTGATAAGCATCCGTATCAAAACGTTCTTTTAAATGCTCTTCCTTAAACTGATTCATCTGAGATTCCGAGAACTCTCTCCCTAGATAATCAACCTTACCAGAAAAAGCAATCAAGGTACCAATACTGGTGATACTGTGATCTTTAAAGTATTTTTCAAAAGCCAACTGGTACTTGACTGCCACTTCACGACCAGAGGTCACAAGCATGGCTTTTCCTTGACCACCCAACTCTGCCATAATATCATGACTGATAAAATGGTCCATGATAATTTCAACCTTTTGATTGATATTCTCATCAGATAATTCCACGAATTTAGCAATCTTACGCTTAGCAAGCGTGGTTTTTAGTTCAGGATCTTCTTCTACTACTTTATTAAGTTGGTAGTAGGTTTTATAAGTCGTATAGTTATCTAAGACATCCAGGATAAAACCTTCCTCTATAGCTTGCTTCATACTGTAGACATCAAAAGGGGCTTTAGAGCCATCGGGCTGTGTTGTACCAAACAACTGTAGGGTAGTTGCCTTAGGAGTTGCTGTAAAAGCAATGATTGAAACATTGTCTTGCTTTCCTGTACGCGCAATCTCCTGCTCAATGGCATCCGCAACTGTCACTTCCTGAATCTCATCAATGGTTCCATCCTCCGTATCCGTTTCAGTCAAGACCTGACTAACTGAACTCATGTAGGAACCTGTCGTTGAACTATGGGCTTCATCAATCAGGATGGCAAATTTCTTTTTCGCAGTATTCCCTACAGACATCCAGTTGGATTGGTTGATTTGGGCAAACTTATGGATAGTCGTTGCAATAATCTTTGTGTTCCCAGCAATGGCATCAGCTAAATCACTAGATGTCTCACGATCACCCATCACCTTCACAACACCGTTCTTATGGTCAATCTGTCTAACAGCATCTTGCAACTGTCGGTCTACTACTATACGGTCTGTGACAATTAAAACTGTATCAACGATATTTCTATTTTGGTCATCATGAAGTGAAACCAGACTATGAGCTAACCATGCTATGGTATTGGTTTTACCAGAACCAGCCGAATGCTGAATCAGATAATTACTGTCAGTATGATTAACTTTCATGTCTTCTAGGAGACGACTAACAGCTCTACGCTGATGGTACCTAGGAAAAATCAGTGTTCTCTTTTTAGCATCATTCTTATCAATCTCAAAGAAGATAAAACTTTCAATCAGCTGAAGAATACTATCTTTGGTCAATACATCAAGCCACAAGTACTCTGTATCTACACCATTAGGGTTGTGAGGATTGCCACTCCCCATATCAATACCTTCCCCTTTCCCCATATTAAAGGGAAGGAAGTAGGTTTCTTGACCCTTTAACTGGGTTGTCATATAGATTTCCATAGTATCTACAGCAAAGGAAGCCAAGACTCCCTGCTCAAAACGAAAGAGACAATTATTAGGATTGCGACCTTTGAGTTGTTTGATGGCATCCTGAACTGACTGACCACTAGGATTAAACTTGAGCTCGATGGCAAATAGCGCTAATCCATTGATAAAGATAACAAGGTCAATGCGACCGCCCTCTTCATAAACCACTTCCTCAATTACCGACAAACGATTGGCTTGGTATTGCTGAACAGCTTTTTCATTAAAACTAGTCGCAGGTTTACGATAGAGGAGGCGCAGTTGCTTGTTTTCAATAAAGACTCCCTCTTTTAAGGCGAACAAAAAACCACCCTTGACGATTTCCTTATTGATAAGAGTGATAATCGTCTCCTTGCTCAGTTTTTTAAGGAGATAATCCATGGTCTCCTCCTGAGTATCCATCAGAAAATCCCATAGGAGTTCCTCATCCATGGCTAATCGAGGATTGTACTGAGCATTATCCCGCTGAATATAGCCATTCTTATCTTTCAAGTCTTTGATAATCCACTGCTGGAAATCATAGCGCTCCTTCAAGCCCAAATTTGCCATAGTTTCTCACTTTCTAGTTTTTATACTATAATTTTTGTGTACAAGTATATAAATCAGCTAAAATAAACTAATTTTGATTATTAAACATCTAACTTATATTCATTATTTAATGCCTTTAATCGGATTTCCTCACCCCTTTTAGCCATCAAATTTTTTCTGCTGATAATCGAAGTTGTAACACTTATTTGATCATCATTTTCAATTTTACAAGTATAAACCTGATACTTTAGGATTTCTAAAACTATATTTACACTAAAATAATTGTGTCTTATACATAAGAAAGCTAGTGTTACAAAGAATATTAAAAATAGAATCACACTATCCCATTTTGTAAAATCAAAAGCGAATAATGGAAGAATATAAGACAAGAGATATTCAGAAGCAATAGACTTTTCTTCTTTTACCGAATTTAAAATGAATCTAGTCGTACCTTCTTCATATTTTGAAAATAGAACCATTATAATAATCAGAATACTAATTAGCCATATAATTAGAATGACAATAATACTATAAAATTCTATTACTGTTGACTGGGAGTTTTCTATACAACTTTTTATATCAATAAACAAAACAGATAACCACAACGGAGTAAATGATGTAAAGTACAAACTGAAGAAAAACAATTTTGACATTCTATATCGTTCCTTTTGCTAAATCCATTTTCGTGTTCCCGAAACTTCCATCGGACTATCGTCAAACGGATCAACCATACCTTTTTGGCAAAGCAATTTAACAATTTTATCTGGGACACCTTCTTCACTTGCATCAAACAAATTACTATCGTCTGTTAATTTGATATTGAATTTTTTGGCAATTTTCTTTCTATTTTTTACATTGGTCAATTTATTTAGATAATTATCATTAAATGATACAAATTTTCTCGGATTATGACCAGTCGTAGCTTTTTTTTCAAATATATCAAACCCTTCAATAATGGTTTTTTGTTGAATTAAAGTAACTTTAGACTTACATATTTTTTGATAAGCTCTTTCCATATCAAAAAGTTTTTCCCCTGCTAAATTCAACATATATACATTTTCTCTGAAAACTATCACATCTATAGAGTTTCTTAATGTCAAAACTTTATCAGATATTTCTGTAAATTTATCATTTATCCAGCAAAACTTATTATTCAATGTAGTCACAGGATTTTGCATTGAAATAAATTTTACAGCAACTTCCTCATTTTCAATCTTTATAATTCCCTCAATAACAGAGGCTTTCGCTTTTAACTTCAATGGATTGATTTCAACATCAGGTTTAGCTAAAGCTGTTAAAAATAATCCATAATTTTTTTCAATCAATTCATTTGAATTTTCTAATCTATAAATAACTTGAGCATCAGCTGTTCCATCATATTTTTTACATTCCCTATATTGTGATAACCCGCTTTCCTGATCGTTTAAATATTTACTAGCAAGACTATTAATATGGTCAGTTAATCTGCCTTTATGGCTTAACTCTATCTCTCTCGCAATGTATTCCAATCCCTTTTTCTTAGACGTGTTAATTTTGATAATTTTTAATGACCAAGACTGACCTGTTGAGACTTTTTCAAGTATTTTCTTTATTACTTCAATAGACACTGTTATTACACTCTCCTCTTCCCTGTCACATAATCATAAATAAGAGTTTGTCGTTGTTTGTTAATATTATCAATTTGCTCATTTTTGATTTGAATAAGTTTATCTATTTGAACTGTTTTCTTATCAAGAAAATCAACAATTTTTTGTTGTTCCTCGAGTTCAAATAGAGGAATAACTATATTTGATACTAACTGCAAATTCAAACCATCTCTATCCTCGCCTTTCAACCCTCTAATGTTATAGTAGTTTGCTACAAAAAAATAATACAAATACATATTATTCAATATTTTATTATCAACTATAAATGATGCAAGAGATTGATTAGAAGCTGATTCAATTGCTAAAACAGCTGCTGTTCCTTTCGTCTTTCCCTGCCCATTTAATGCAAGCATGACAGTTCCATTGGGAAGTAATTTTGTTGATGTTCTTTTTAATGCTAAGTCTGTAATAGTTTCAGAGGTATGCTTTACAATGCCCTGATTAACCTCACCTGATGACATCCAGTTAATATTTCCATTCCAAAAAAGCGAATTATTTCTATCAGGAGTTGCTCCAGCAGAAACTTGTGAAAAATACTTAACTTTTCCCGATCCCCACCCTTGAGGCACTTGTCTAATCCAGTCGATTCCTGAATCTTTCATTGGGACTGTTTTATCCAATCCCTTTGTGACAGTCTCATAAATCAAGCTAGCACGGTAGTCTTTGAGTTTTTGAATTTGCTCCTCCAGTAGTGCTTTAGCTTTATCTAATTGGACGGTTTTCTTGTCTAGAAAATCAGCAATTTTTTGTTGTTCAACAAGACTTGTTGGAAAAGCAATTCTCATATTTTTTATATATTCCCAACTTGCTCTAGGCATTTTACTACCATAAGTTGAAGTATTAACTTCTTCAATAAAACTATCACTTTGAATAGCATAATATAAAAAATTCATATCTAATTCTGAAGATTGAAACACAAGAAATTCTGAGCTAGCCGTTGAAGAGAATGTGGCTCGCCAATATTTTCTTAAGTATGGTCTTAACTTCCCAAATAAAACATCTCCAATTTCGACTACAATATTTTCACTCTTATCAACTTGTATACCAGTTTTAACAAATTTCCCAGTTTGACTTTCTATATTTTCTAATCCTATATAAGGTACAGAAGAGTCTGTTATTCTTTTTTCACTTCTAGTAGTTACTAAATATCTTATTTTAGACATCTCCCACTCTTCTGGTATCTGTCCGATCCAGTCGATGCCACTCTCTTTCATCCTAGTCATGTTTTAGTTCCTCCAAGAAAGTCTGTAGTTCTGCTTCTAGGTCATAGAACTCTTCCAAAAGCTTCTCTGCACTTTCTGGTGCTTGGTATTTATAGAAATAGCGGGTAAAAGGAATCTCAGCTCCATAGCCCTTTTCCTCATCAAACCAGTAGTGAGCATCAGGTACATGGGGATAGACCTCACGCGCAAAGTAGTCTTCAACATCCTCTGTCAGCTTGACGATTTCACTATCCTTGGTGGTCTTATCATAGACAATCCCTCCAGCAATCTCATTTGGCTTGTCTTTCTTCTTAGTGCGGATGACTTCTGCTGTCTTGTCCATTTCACTCATGGCTAGAGCTAGCGCATTGATATTCGCAGGCGTTACCTTGATGTCTCCCAACAAGTCCTTAATAACTTGGACAAAGCTTTCAAAGTTAGGATAACTGTCATCCGTGATTCCCCCACGAAGAGCATCTAAGATAGCTTCTTGCTTGGCCTTCCCAGCTTCAAAGTCGTGTAATTTTTTCTCATCCTTGGCTGAGCGTGGTTCCATCTCTAGCAATTCTTGATACTGGTACTCGTCAAATAGTTTAGCTAGGAAAGGAACGCTTTTGGCCTTCTCGATGGTTTCTTCAGTAATCCAGCCACGACGTTGCAGAGGTTGCATGACTGTATATTCTCGGTAAAGAAACTCTTCCTTATCAAAGATTTTCACATGATCATTTTCTTTGAAATCATCATACCATTTGAGGATATGGCGGATGTTATCTTGAGACAATTCACGACGTTTTTGTCCGAGTGACTTACGCAAAGGGACAAACTCCTCTGTCGCATCGATAAACTGAACCTTGTTTTGACGCTCAGGAGATTTATTTTTATTGTAAATCCAGATATAAATCCCAATCCCTGTATTGTAGAAAAACTGTCCTGGAAGGGCAATAATAGCTTCTAGTAAGTCATTCTCAAGGATGTAACGACGAATCTGACTTTCCCCAGATGAAGTACCACCAGAAAAGAGAGGAGAGCCATTTGAAATGATAGCAGCTCGACCATTTTCTTCTAATTTAGCTAAACCATGAAGATGGAACAGAAGTTGGGCATCACCAGTTCCCGGAGTCGCTACAAAACGTCCTTGTTGACCTTCTGTACTCTCAAAGAGATTATGGTCTCTTTTAACTGCGTCTTCTACGCCATCATCTGCGTCTTTCCCGCCCCAGGATTGACCAAAGGGAGGATTGGCAATGACAAAACTCATCTTCTTATCTGGGAATGGATCCGGATCTTTTAATGTATCGGTCTTCACGAAATAGTCCGAGTCTTCCTGACGAATCAACATATCCGCTTGACCAATCCCGAAAGTCTCAGGTAAAACTTCCTGACCAAAGAGTCGGACAGTTGCCCCTGTATCGAGCTTACGGATGTAACTTTTGGCAGTCGCTAGCATACCACCTGTCCCAGCAGCCATATCTAAGATTTTCAACTCTTTTTTATCGACAAATAATTCTTCATCGGCTTCGATTAAGAGCAGATTGACCATTAGAGCAATGACCTCACGAGGCGTATAGTGGGAACCTGCTTCCTCATTTTCAGAAAAACGACGGATAATATCCTCGAACATATAACCCATCACCATTGAGTCCACAGAACTTGGCGACAAATCAATCTGAGAAAATTTCTTAATCACTGTAAAAAGACGTCCAGACTGTGCAAGTGTACGGACCTGCTCTTTAAACTTAAGGTTTTCGATAATGTCCTTCACACGACAAGAATAACCATCTAGGTAGGCAATAAAATTTTCTTCAATCGCATTGGGATCATTTTGAAGGTTTTCTAGCGTGAAAGAGCTGGTATTATAGTATTTATAGCCAGATTTATTCTCAAGAACCTTCTCGGGTGTATTGGGATTTGACTTATAAAGTGCAACTACTTCGTCTTTCGTTGGCAATAAAGCAGCTTCCAAGCGAGTCAAGACAAACATCGGAATGATAACATCTCGATACTTATCTGCACGGTAAGCCCCACGTAAGGTATTCGCAATCGACCAAACTGCATTGACCACATTTGAAATCTGAACATCGTTCGACTGGAATAGCGGTAGTTTTTCTTTGAAATTAGACATTTGCTTCCCCTGTTTTTAATATTAACAATTCTCTTCATTATACCACAAAATAAGAGTTATAAAGCGGATTCAAGGGACAAGAATCTAATTATTATACTAATAATTTTTTACTGATTTCTTAACTTAGGAAATCTATCATTTTCCAAAAAAATTTATCTTCAATTTGCTATCTAAAATTTCTAAAATAAAAAGCCTACCTTTCAGTAGACTTAGCAATAATCTTTGAAGGACAAGAAAGCCACGCTATCTCCATCCATCATATAAATCAAGCGATTTTCTGCATCAATACGACGCGACCAAGCTCCTTGGTAGTCATACTTGAGTGCTTCTGGTTTCCCCATTCCTACAAAAGGATCGCGTTGAATATCCTTGATTAATTTATTGATTCTTTTTAATGTTTTCTTATCTTGGTTTTGCCAATAGCAATAATCCGCCCAGGCATCTTCTGTAAACTTGAGCAGCATTTCTCACTCCTCAATCACATGCACCTGAGTGCTTCCAGCACGAACTTGAGCCATTCCTCGCAAGACCTTGTCAGAAAGTTCCTTATTTTGAGCGATTCTCAGGGTTTCCTGAATACTATCCCACTCGCTCTTTGAAAGGACTACAATATCCTCATCTGGATTTTTATTGACCACCGTTAAAGGCTCAAATTCATCGTTTACCTTCTTCATGTAGTCTTTTAAATGATTTCGGAATGTTGAGTAAAGAACTGCTTCCATAACCATACCTCGTTTTACCTCTTTTCCACTATTATACACAAAAAGAAAGAAATTGTCAGGAACTTGTACAAGATTTTTCTTTTCTATCTATTTATTCGAAAATCTTCTAAAAAAGCCTACCTTTTAGTAGACTTAGTTTGATTCTATTCCAATCGGCACTCTGCCGAAATTCTGCTCTACGATGCTTGGGTGTCCTAGTTGGTAAATCTGGTCTGCCTTTTGAGTCATAGCATCCCAAGGTTCTTTGCCAATTCGACTGACTAGATGGACCTGCCCTTTCAGAGACTTGAGGTGTTGTCTGCCTTTTTCGGTAAAGCCAAGGACATGGATGCCTTCTGGCAAGTCGCTTTCTCTGGCCTGCACCAAGATATAGGTCAAGAGTCGTCGTACACGCGCCTTTGTGTAACGTTTGGTCGCAACCGTCTCGACCAATTTCTCTACAGAATGGGCTGTCTTGATGGCATCCTTGATGCGCACAGCCATTTCTTGATTGACCTGATAGATAGTGGTTAGGTCTGGATTTGACAAAATTTGATAGCGGAGCAAGGGAAAATAGTCATCCCAGCTTACCTTGCTCGCCTGCTCAAAGAGAGCAACAGAAGGCATAAAGCGTTCTAAGAAATCTTGGTCTGATTGATGCTGACGGAGGGCTGTTGCCGAGGCAAAGTCCACATCCTTATCCACAGAATGATAACCAGCCCCCTGACGCTGAATCGGCTTAAGCTTGATGTTTCGTCCTGCAACCGCCTTGGCATAGGCCAGAGCAAGAACATGATTGGGCGTATTGCCAGAAAAATCCAGACCTGCAAATTCCTTCCACATAGCCTGTGTTTTCTGGGGATAGGAGAGGGAATCAGACAGATTTTCCACAAATTTCTCCATCTTAGCACCTTGCTCTGTGTATAAGTCAGCAACTTTCTGATAATCCAGAACTTCCTCCGTCCCGAAAGCTAGAGTATCAATACCTAACCGCGCCAAGATATCCACAGCCCCTTGACCGAAGAAATCTGCCGCCTGAACACTGACTAAAAAGGGCAATTCCACTACAAGATCCGCTCCGTTTTCCAGCGCCATCTGAGCCCGTGTCCACTTGTCCACTATAGCAGGCTCTCCACGCTGCATGAAATTCCCAGACATGGCAACGATTTTCAGTCCCTTCGCCTGCTCAAGCAAGTATTTGTGCCCATTATGAAAAGGATTAAACTCTGCGATAATACCTGTGATGGTCATAATGTTCTCCCTTTCTAATGACGAAATCTACGATACCGCTCAGGCAATCTTCCTCTCCAGTTAAGCCATTGTTTTTCTCCTACTGGAAGGATTTCTGCCAGTTGTTCATTACTATAATTTTTTTGTAACTCAGGATAAGCTATCAACATAGTTGGTCTATGGCATCCAGCAACTGTCATTGGCCATGTTCCATACATCAGCATATGTCGGATATCATCCTCCGATTTTATTTCATTTACTAACATATCAAAAAGTTTCTTAGACATATCGTAAACGACTAACTCTGAAAATACGGTTCCTTCTTCCTGAACATAGAAGTATTGCCCATCTTTCTCCCAAAGCGTTCCATTTTGACGAATACGATTAAACTGCGAAACTTCTTCCCAAGAATATTTTGATCGAACCATATCCATCTCCTACTTCTGCGCGACAAAAAACCAACGGGTGCTGGTTTCTGTTGGCTCCTTGTCCTCAAAGTCCGCATAGAGTTTGAAAGACTTGAAACCAGCCTGTTCCAGCAAAATATCATAGGTCAAGACCTCATAGGTTCGCTCCTCATGTACTTCATCGTGACGACTAAAGGAACCGTCAGCCTCCTTGACAAAGAAAGTCAACTCATGCACGATGGAGTGAGGAGCTTCGTCCTCATAGGTGTCCCAAAGCATAGCGAAATCTTCCGCATTTTCATGGTAGGAATAGCCTGGAAAAACTTTATCTGTCTGGTAGGTCGAATGCACATCAAAGATAAAAACTCCATCTTCATTGAGGGCACTATACACTTCCTTAAAGACGTCTCCTACCTCGACCTCATCCTGCATGTAGCAGATAGAGTCCGAGTAACAAGTCACAAAATCATATTTACCAGCCTTGGATAAATCCAGCATATTGCCTTCAATAAAATCAATCTTTTGCTTGGCTGAAGCAGCTCTCTTCTCCGCAATCTTCAACATATCCGCGCTCAAGTCAAGTCCTGTCACATCAAAGCCAGCCTGAGAAAAGCGGACAGACTGGATACCTGTTCCACAAGCCAATTCCAAAAGCTTCTTTCTCTCCTTGGTCTTAGGCAAATGACGCAGCGAAAAATCCGTCCATTTATCATATAAACTATCATCCATCACAGCATCGTAAACAGCCGCAAAGGTTTCATAAGTAGCCATAATTAAGATACAAAGAGCATTAAAAGCAAGAAGAAAATAGGAAACTTTCTGCTGTATCGTCAGATACAAAGGAAGTTACTCTTTTTCTCGCAGCTTTTAGCTCGTGTTCAGTTTCGAGATGAACAAAACACGACGCTCTCACCTTTCTATCCATTTTTTTCTAAACTAAGCAAAGAAACCCAGTTGACTGCAACTGAGTTCGATTGAAGACAAAGTCTTTTTAAGACTTTCCTTAGGTGATTTCGGACGTCTGAGACCTTCTTCGAAGTTCCAAGACTTAGTTTTGAGCCTAAGGTCTCAAAACTCCCGACTTCTTGAAACATTTTTGTTTCAAGAAGTTTTATCACAACGGAAAGTCTCGGTAATTTCTCACTTTCTCACTCAGAAAACAAGAATAATCTCAATACATTGTCGAATTTCAAAGTAATTCCCAGCCGAAGTTCAAGTCATCTTCTACGCCAGAGTTTCAGATAAATCTACTGACTCCGCCTCATGCCACAGTTTTTCTAGATTATAGTGGGCACGCATTTCTTCTGAGAAGATATGCACAACGACACCACCGAGGTCTAGTAAGACCCAACCTCCAGCTGCATCGCCTTCGACATGGCTGCCTTTAACACCAGCTTCTGCTACTTTTTCACGAATGTTATCAGCGATTGCGTTCAACTGACGGCTATTCATCGAGCTCGTGATGACAAAGTAGTCTGTCACGCTGGTCAAATCTTGTACATCAAGTGCGAGGATATCCTCCGCACGCTTCTCATCCGCCGCTCTCACGACTAGTTCTAGTAATTCTTTTTCGTTCATTTAGTCCTCTTTCAAATAGTGCACAAATGCGTTATAGGTTTCAAGGGTTTGGGGATAGATGGGGAATCCCTGATGAGCTAGATGCTCCACAGTTCTCGCTGTTTCGTAGGCCACTGCCTTATTGAGCGATAGCTCAGCAATTTCACGCGCCACATCCACTCCAGGAAAGGCACGATTGTGTTCGATATAATCTGCGACGTAGATTACCTTATCAAGATTGGTCATCTGACCAGCTCCGACTGTATGGATTTCAATAGCTCGCAGGATTTCAGGGTTTTGCAAGTTCAAATCTTCCTTGATTTTGTATATACCAACTATGCCATGCCAGACATTATTGCCCCAATTTTTGAGGTCAGGGTCTAATTGGTAACGGCCAATCAAGTCTAGAAATTCCTGATCTGACAGCTTTTTAGCATAATCATGAAGAAGGCCTGCTAGACCAGCTTTCTCAGCATCAACTCCGAATCGCTTCGCAAGCTCTATGGCTGCACGCTCCACACCCAAACAATGGGTTAAACGTTTTTCAGGTAGAAGCTCTGCCATTCTTTCCAACAAAGCCTCTCGGGAGCAGTTGATATAGTCTTGATAGGCCATCAGTAGAGCCCCTCCTTCTCGATGTAGTCTAGCACTGGCTGAGGTAGGAGAAAGTTGGGTTTCCGACCTTGGGCAATGAAGTCACGTACCATGCTGGAGGAAATATCCATGAGAGGCACATCCACCCAGATAACTGGATAGGAAGTTCCTGCCTTGTAGCGTGGGCGCTGAACTCCCACAAACTGAACCATGTCAACCAGCTCATCAATTCGGTACCACTTTGGTAGATAGTCCACCATATCCGCCCCGATAATGAAGTAATAATCCGTATCTGGATGTTGCTCTGTCAAAATCTTCATGGTGTCGTAGGTGTAGGAAATGCCCTTACGCTCTAACTCAATGGTTTCAATGTCCAGACCTTCAATCCCCTCAATCGCCAACTCAAGCATCTTGAGACGGTGATGCTCAGGTATGGTTTCCTTTTTATCTACATGAGGAGGTTGGTATTCGGGCATGAGCAGGACCTGGTCTAGTCCTAACTGTTGTCGTACTTGGTCTGCCACAACAAGATGGGCATTGTGAACAGGGTTAAAATTTCCCCCTAAAATCCCGACTTGTTTGCGTTTTTTCTCCTTGATTTCTGGCTCCAACTCTACCTTGGTAAAGGGAGTCAATAATTCGATTGCCATAGGCTCGTCTTCCTTTAATTCTCTGTAAAAACAGTTGTTTGGAGTAGGTTTTAGATTTCTTTGACTTTCTTGGAAATCTTGCGATTTTCTTTCTTGCTAGATTGTTTATACAAAATCAAGATGCGTCCGATTTTTTGGACTGTATCCACACCGATTTCTTCTTCCAAGATTTCAGCTACTTCGTGGATGTTTTCATCTGTGTTTTGCAAGAGCGTAACTTTAATCAATTCGCGTGCGTCAAGAGCTTGACGGACGCTGGTTTTGATTTGGTCGTTGAGTCCATTTTTCCCGATTTGGATGATGGGTTTGAGGGTGTGTGCCTGGCTGTTGAGGAAGGCACGTTGTTTCGATGTTAATGACATAATCTTTCTTCCTTGTTTTTTGATAGTTATTTAGGTGGTGGGGGACGGTCGGAACTAATTTTCAAAGATTTCATCTTTGAAAAATGGATTTCCTAACCTCACACTTGAGCCTAGGTCTCAAGTATGCCCCTTGCCAATCTAACGATTGGCAATCACACCACAGCAATAACTATCTCTTTATGAGCTCACTTTGTTCGCTCAGTGATTTTATTTTAAATAATTGCTTTTCGTGTGACGACGGCGACGCCTTCTGGTGCCCAAACGGCGACTTTGGCGGTGCCTGTTACGCGGATCCAGCCGAGTCCTGAGATGACTAGGTCTGTCTTGTCCTTGATAGTAAATACATGCTGGACTAGTTTTGGGAAATCTTCTTTTTCCTTGCTATTTGGTGGTGTCAGAAGGGTTCCCAGATGCTTGTCATAAAAGGCACTAGCGCCTTCAAGCTTGGTACGATGGAGTTTGAGTTCATTGTCAAAGAAAGCTGTGAATCCTTGCTTTTCTCCTGATATAAAGTCAAAGCGTCCAAGACCACCTAAAAATAGAGTTTGTTCAGGGTTAAGCTGATAGGTTTTGGGCTTGATTTCCTTTTTAGGGCTGACATACTTGAGGTTTTTAGCTGTCAAGTAGTGGGCCATCTGGTGGCGGTGGATAATCCCTGGTGTATCGTAGATATAAGATCCGTCGTCAAGCGGAATCTCAATCTTATCCAAGGTTGTTCCTGGGAAGCGTGAAGTCGTGATGACATTCTGGTCACCTGTGATTTCTTGAATAATGGCGTTGATAAGGGTTGACTTTCCAACGTTGGTCACGCCAACCACATAGACATCTCGGCCCTTACGGTAGTGTTCAATCTTGTCAATGACTTCCTTGATGGCATGTTTGTTTTGGGCTGAAGTCAGGACGACATCCACAGGACGAAGCCCTTCTTCGTGGGCACGTTCCATGAGCCACTGGCTAATCTTGCCCGGCTTAACTGACTTGGGCAGGATATCTTTCTTATTTCCAACCAAGAGGACATCATTGCCCGATACAAAACGTGGTAAGCCTGGAATAACAGAGCCATTAAAGTCAAAGATATCAATGACATTGACTACCAAGGCATCACTGTCTCCCACCTCGTGCAAGAGTTTGAGGAAATCATCGTCCGTCAACTGGACATCTGTGATTTCATTGTAGTGGCGGAGACGAAAACAACGTTGGCAATAGACTTCTCCAGTCTCCAAGCCTTTTTCAAGTGCTGATTGGGGAGTAAATCCTAGACCAGCCTTGTCTGTCGTCTGAATGGTTGCTCCACAACCAATACAGAGAATTTCTTCCATAGTTAAATTCCTTTTTTATATGTAATCGGTCCGTACTTTTCAGTGATTTTTCGCATAACACGGCGCTCGCGAGCCCGGTTAATCTGCGTTTTGATGGAGTCGTGTTGGACCAAGGGTTTGACCAAGATCGAGCGAATATCTGCACGGTGTGCTGCTCGTATATCTGTCATAAGTTGGTCGCCGACCATGACCACTTCATTTTTCTCATAGTGGAATTCCTTCATGGCACGGTCAATCCCAAATGTAAAGGGCTTCAAGGCCCAATAAACGTAGTCAATTCCAAATTTCTCAACTGCACGTTGGACCCGTTTTTTGGTGTTATTTGAGACCACGATGATGCGAATGCCTGCGTCCCGAAGGTCATGTAGCCATTGCTTCATCTCTGGCGTCCCATCAGGGTTGTTCCAAGCAATGAGGGTATTATCCAGATCGACCAAAACAGCCTTGATACCATGCGCTTGCAGGCTTGGGACTGTCAGATCATAAACTGCTTCCACAGCAAAATCTGGCATATAATTTTCAATCGCCATTCTGGCTCCTTTTCTTTTTAATTTCTAGCAATATTCTTTAAATATTGGGCTAAGACTACCCATAAAATGAGACTAGCTATCAAAATATAAATCCAAGCATTTGGTTCATCTGCAAACGGTAAGGGAACATTCATTCCGAAGAATCCTGTAATAACCGCAAGGATAGCTAGTAAGACTGAGATAATTGTCAAAGTTGTCAAATTATCATTTAGATTATTATTTAGGATGTTGTTGTAAGAAGCTGAGAGTTGTTGCAAAACTTGAGAAATCAAGTCTGTCATCGAAACCAACTGGTGCGCTTCAATCATGGCATCGTCAAACTGCTCTCTTTCAACCTCATTAAAATTGCGATAAAGAGCATGCCCTTGGATGTGTTCCAAGAGGAGACGATTTTGTTTGGCAGCTGCTGTCAGGTAAACCATACCAGTTTCCAAGTCAGAGAGGGCAAAAAGATTTTTTTTAGTTGTTTTTTGACGAAGAAGTGCACTGATTTCATCCTTACCTTTATCCATCTCTTCAATCACTGGATAGTAAGCATTACTTATAATCTCTAAACTGGCAAAAAGAAATTTGTAGATTGAAACAACTTCATGGCTTTCAAGGTAGGTTGCCATACGTTTAATCACATAACTATTCTTGTGATTGCTAATTGTAATCAGCCGTTGTTTTTCAACGATAAAGGTCATCGGAATCGCTTCATAATATTCTTTATCTTTTTCTAAATCAAGAACATTATAAATGAAGGTTACCGTTCCCGTTTCACGGTGATAGTCCATGTGGGCACGCTCATTTCTATCCAGAGCATACTCGATAGTTTCCTTGTCCAATCCATAGACATCCGAAAGGTCTTCCATGTTTTTGATCTTGTCTACATCAAGGTCTATCCACGTACAATCGTGACCTAATTTTTTCTCTACAAATAGCATACTCTCTCCTTTACCAAACTCCTTCTATTGTACCATAAATCTGCTAAAATAGCCGGCCTATTCAGTACGAGATAGATTGCTGACGACGGTGATATTGCGATTGGGAACAAAGTGAAGGGCTTGATCATCACCTCGCAGTTGCGTTGTACGGATCCCTACGCTAACGACCTTTCCAGAAACGGTAATCGGTCCATTTGTGAGAACGACTTCATCACCCACATCAAGCTGGCGTTCAAAAAGAATGAAGAAGCCATTGATGACATCAGATAGAAAGCCTTGCGCCCCCATACCAATGGCCACCCCAGCAATCCCCGCACCAGCAAGGAGGCTAGAAACTGGCAGTCCTAAAATAGACAGGATACAGTAGAGCAAGAAGAAATAAAGAATGTAGTTAAAGACATTCTCCAGCAAACGCGAGATGGTCTTTTGCCTTCCTGCATCTCGATTTGAAAATTTAAGTGAGGGCTTGACAATCTTTCGTACAGTCGCATGAAGCATCTTTTTAGCTATATAAAATAGTAAAAACAAAATCAAAAGAGAAATCACCTTGGTCAAGAGATTCTCTAATATGGTTGTTAAATCAAGTTTATCAAAATAGCGTTGAAAAAAATCTTGCATATAAAACTCCTTTTTCCTATTATACCATAAAATCGCCCTTCTCTTTTCTTTCATAATTATTCAATTATCGTTCCTATTTTCAAAATATCGCTTGCCTCTATAGCATATTTATACTATAATTATAAACAATACATTTGAAGGAGACTGCTATGAAACGAATCATTAGAGCCTGGATCAAGGCTAGCCTGATCAAACGAATCCTCATTGGTATGCTTTTGGGCGCTTCATTAGGAATCTTCTTTCCTAGTTTTACAGAAATTGGTCTACTTGGCGATCTCTTTGTAGGTGGACTCAAAGCTATTGCGCCAATCTTGGTCTTTACCTTGGTTGCCAATGCTCTTTCCCAACATCAGAAAGGGCAAAATACCAATATGAAGACTGTCATCCTCCTCTACTTGATTGGGACTTTCGCTGCTGCCCTAACGGCTGTCTTGGCAAGTTTCCTACTGCCAGTTCAGATTGCCTTGACCAGTGCCAATACAGAAGTGACCGCTCCCGATGGCATTACCCAAGTTCTCAGCAACCTCTTGCTCAAACTGGTGGACAATCCCTTAAATGCCATTGTCCAAGCTAACTATATCGGAATCTTATCCTGGGCAGTCGTCTTTGGTCTGGCTATGAGGGAAGCTAGTAAGAACAGTAAAGAATTGCTCAAGACCTTGTCGGATGTGACCTCTAAAATTGTCGAATGGATTATCAATCTAGCTCCCTTTGGGATTTTAGGTTTGGTGTTTAAGACCATCTCAGACAAGGGGATTGCCAGTCTAGCCAACTACGGGATGCTGCTGGGACTCTTGATTGCTACCATGGCTTTTGTAGCTCTCATCGTCAACCCACTCATCGCCTTTCTCTTTATGAGGAAAAATCCCTATCCTCTTGTTTTGAAATGTCTACGAGTTAGTGGTGTTACAGCCTTTTTCACTCGTAGTTCTGCTGCCAATATCCCTGTCAATATGAAACTCTGCCAAGATTTAGGGCTGAATCCTGAAACCTACGCTGTCTCCATCCCGCTTGGGTCAACCATCAATATGGCTGGCGCTGCCGTTACCATTAACATCCTGACCCTGGCTGCGGTCAATACATTAGGGATTTCGGTAGATTTTGGGACCGCTTTTGTCCTCAGCCTAGTGGCCGCCATTTCTGCCTGCGGAGCCTCTGGGATCGCTGGAGGTTCCCTTCTCCTCATTCCTGTCGCTTGTAGCCTCTTTGGGATTTCCAACGACTTGGCTATGCAGGTTGTCGGAGTCGGTTTTGTGATTGGGGTCGTGCAAGACTCTTGCGAAACAGCTCTGAATTCTTCTACAGATGTTCTCTTTACAGCAGTTGCTGAATATGCTTCAAATCGAAAACTCCGCACCTAGTATCTGATTCCTCGTCGGACTCTCTATTTTAGTATTATAGGAAATTCTCATGTCTATCACCCAACGTACGACAAAACTGATCTTGGCGACCTGCCTCGCTTGTTTTCTCGCTTATTTTTTAGATTTATCATCAGCGGTTTCAGCTGGCATTATCGCCCTCTTAAGCCTTTCCGACACGCGCAGAAGTACGCTAAAATTGGCCCGTAACCGCCTCTTTTCCATGCTTCTAGCGCTCGCTATCGGCGTTCTAGCCTTTCAGCTGACCGGCTTTCACATCTGGAGTCTAGGCCTCTATCTGGCTCTCTATGTGCCTCTTGCTTACAAAATGGGCTGGGAAATCGGCATCACCCCTAGCAGTGTCTTGGTCGGTCATCTCTTGGTACAGGAGTCTACTTCCCCAGAGCTCTTGCTTAATGAAGTACTCCTCTTTCTCATCGGGACAAGCTTTGCTCTGTTGGTCAACCTTTACATGCCCTCTCGTGAGAAAGCCATCCAAAGCTACCACCTTCAGGTCGAAGAAAAGTTAAAAGACATCCTGCTTCGCTTTAAATACTATCTGTCAAGAGGAGACGGGCGCAATCAAGCCCAACTCGTTGACGAATTAGATAGACTTCTTGATGAAGCCCTCCAGCTGGTTTATTTGGATCACTCAGATCATCTCTTTCACCAGACGGACTACCACATCCACTACTTTGAGATGAGACAGCGACAAAGTCGCATCCTGCGAAATATGGCCCAGCAGATCAATACCTGTCATCTGGCCGCAAGTGAGAGTTTGATCTTGGCCCAGCTCTTTTCTAAGATTGCTGCCCAGCTAAGCCAGACCAATCCTGCTCATGACCTACTTGATGACATCGAACGCTATCTGCAAGTTTTCCGCAATCGGAGTCTCCCGAAAACACGCGAGGAGTTTGAAACCCGTGCCACCCTCCTGCAGCTACTACGCGAAGCCGAAACCTTTATCCAGGTTAAGGTCGATTTTTATCAGAAATATGGAAACTAAAACGCAAAGAACCTCAGAGAATTCCTCTGAGGTTCTTGTGTTTTGCATTTGGAGGAAAATTGTTTGACCATTCCCCTTAGAATCATCAAAACAGGGATATCTTCTGTAGAACCTAAATCTCTATCAAGACTAGCCATACCTAAAAATTCACAGACTGTTTCAACAGTTAGATTGACTTTCATAACAATCCAACAAGCTAGAAGACTTTATATTGTCCACCCGCATATCCGCAAGGAATGTAGCCTGCTTGATATAAGGCATACAAATCATCGAAAAATCTTGACTCAACTTGGGGCACCTCTTTTTTGATGGTCAAGTAGATAGCCAAGCCGATGATATCAAATAGAATCTGATCTTTCATGGATGCTACTAGTTTACCTTCCCCGACCAGGTTATCTAATCGTGCTTCAATTTCAGGAATTATTTCCTCTTTTGCATTATTTGCCAGTGAATTCCAGTGTTTATAAATGTCACTCTGGTTTTTAAAAAGATACACACTAAAATCACCATCTTTTTCTAACACAAAATTCTCCCATTTTAAACTATTAATATTCTTCTCTGCTTCTTGCAGTTTCTTTATCTGTTTGATGGGAACAGTCGTTTCTCTGCTTCCATTTAAAAAAGGAATCGAGATTAAACTTTTAATAACATCATCATTTATTTTCATAAATAACCTCTATTTTATATAGGAAAACCAATTTCCTCACATTGTCTCTTCCTGCAACTGTCCACTTTTTACCAGCTTTTTATAGTATCGTTTGCTGTACCATTCTCGGTCTGATATCTTTAAATAAGCCTTATACTCTTCTGGGTATTTGTGGATATAGTAGGCTTGAAAGATATGGACATTGATCATAAAGGCGATAAAATGAGCTCCAATGACAAACCAAACTGGCAAAAACAAACCCAAAATATAGAAATACCACTGAAGGGGGATTTGATATAGCAGATGATAGACCAGCGACACTGGAAAGAGAACTGCCGTGGTTCCAGTGAGAATCCTGACTAGCTGCTTAAGGATTGACTTTTCCTCTTGATCATTTAGTCTGCGATTGAGATTCTGGATGCTATTGAGGATAATCCAGAGAAAGAGGGCTATGCCTATCCCAAGCTCAAGCCAGAAACCCAGGCATGTATAGGCATCATAGGCCACTGCACTGGCAAAGTACAGTCCTGATATGAAAGCGCAAATGGACATGGTGAAATAGAAAGGAAAGTAGGTCCAAAGCTGGCTAGTCAAACGTTTTTTGGGCCAAAAAACAAGCACCATTCCTAGATAGGATATCGCATATACCGTCAGATTAAAGGGCTTAAGAAAGCTACTCATGTTATGAATCAGCAATCCTGCTTCCAGGGAAATGACCTTAACATCACTATCTACACCTATAAACTCTGGTATCCCGATTAATACGCCATAGATCAGAATCCCTGAAAAGCAAAATCCAAGAATAATCACTGTAAAGAGGCGGTTGATGATACCCATATGAATGGGGTTGGGCATACCTGCGGTCAGAGCAAAATCCCCCTGGGTCACAATGCGCTTACTTCTTTCAAAGTCGGCACCGAAAATACGGATGTCTTTCATTTTTTATCTCCAAATTTCATCTGGCAGAATGCCGTATATTCTTGAGAATCTTCCATTTGAGGAGGCCATCACATAGCAACTATCGTAGCAACTACTCCTCGCTTCGTTCAAGATACAGCACTCACTTTCTGGGATTTGACTGTTCCCTAACACCTAGTTACACGTTTCGTTCTCCGGTTCTTTCTTGAACAAGATTTTCCCTTGGCTATATAGCTTCATAATCTTCACAAAACGAACGGGATTGTTTTGGTTATAAAACAGAAAGAGCGCAAAGAACATTATACCTGCTCCCCAAAAATCATAGCCTCGTTCGATCGGTTGTCCAAATTTTTGAGTGCAGTCGTAAAAAACATACAAAAGATAGATAACAAAGGCAAGTATGATGTAACGAGTGATTCGATAGATCGTAGCAGATGCCTCAGCTGGATCAAAGTGTTCGTCCCTCACCATCAAATTATGTGACACTGCGTAGTAAAACACCTTCTCCGTTGTTGGCTGAGCCTTGCGCACATTTTTATAAAGTCCTCGCTCAAGAATAGCGGTAAACAATAGAAACTCAGCCAGCCACAATAGTAAAACATAGCTCAAACTGGTCCAGTTATAGACACCAATATCCAAGGCTGAAAGGAGGCCATAGAGACCAGGTCCACCTGCCATCAGAAAAATAACCATTTCAGGAATGTAAGCATTGGTCTTATAAGCACCTTCCGTATTGAGCAAGACACTCTTTGGAGCAGCCAAGGCCTCCCCAGTCTTTTGGTCATAGTAAACCGCCTGACCATCGCATTCTCCGATAAAAACCCGACGACGTCTCAGAAAAAACATACTCTACCTCTTTCTATCTCACTCTTTCAAAAACGGATCCTAATCCTTTTGCACTTCCTTGATGACAAATTCTTCATCCGTCCCCATACTCACTTCCAGATAGACATCTGGATTGTCGTCTGCTCGACAGATGAGGCTGAGTTTTCTAGCATAAAAGCGGTCCAGGATATCAAATATTCTGGGTAAATTGTTTTGGTTATAAAGAACAAATGTCAAGCCTAATAAAAGTCCTGTTAGGACAATCTTGACAATCTCTCCTCCGATGGGAGTGCCCAACCTCTCTTGGTAATTCCAAATAAAATTATAGGCGTAGAAAAATCCAACCAAGGGAACTAGAGAAAGCAATGCTCTTATCCAGCGAGTAGCATTGCGACTATCTTTTTCACTCATCTCCGCCTCAGCTTCCTTTGTTTCCTCTGACTTTTCCATAAGCGCCAGACAGATAGTTTTAGTAGTCACCTGAGCCCTGTTGACATTTCGATACAAGGCGCGTTCAACAAGGATAGTGATGAAAGCAAACTGCCCTAGCCAAATGAGAAGAACACTCCAGAAGGTAGACATGGTATAGGTTCCTTGTATAAACAAGCGGAAGAAGGAAATCAACCCACTACCACTTGATAACAAGAGGACTACCATTAGGGGGATATGGCGATTCATCTTGCTAGACTTTTCTGTATCCAAGAGCTTGCTCTTTGGTGCCTCCAAAAGTTCGTGGGTTTTGCGATCATAATAAATCGCCTTGTCATAGTATTGGTTAAAAAATATCCGACGTCTTCCTAAAAACATCTCTTTCTCTTTCTAGTTTCTTTCAAGAAAAGGTGCACATTTCTGACCTTCCCCTTTTGACTTGCATAAAAACAGTCTCTTATACCATAGATAAACTGTCCTACTAGTATACCATAAACCCCATGGACTAGCGTTTGGAAAACAATAAAAGACCACCTCGAGGGTGGCCGTTTATACATTCAAACAAAAAATCCACGAATCGAAACCATTCATGGACTTTTTCTAGTGAAGCGTTTAGGTAAGCCGCCATAGCAGTTACCGATTGTTAGATTACGACACTGAGTTTTACAAATCGATTTCATTTGTAAAACGTGGTTACGACGGAAAAATCCACGAATCGATAATATTCGTGGATTTTTCCTAGTGAAGCGTTTAGGTAAGCCGATTTTACACTACGACACGGAGTTTGGCAAATCGATTCTATTTGCCAAACGTAGTTAGTAAGGCAGTTAGCTAGTTCGCCAAATAGCGACTAGCGTCCAACAATTAGGAACTTTAGTTCCAATTGTTGTTGCTGAGTTACATTTTTTCCTCCAACTCTACATCTGGATACTTGTCCGCAAACCAGCGAAGGGCAAAGTCATTTTCAAAGAGGAAGACTGGTTGGTCAAAACGGTCCTTGGCCAAGATATTGCGGCTTGAGGACATGCGCTCGTCCAAGTCCTCAGGCTTGATCCAACGAACCGTCTTTTTACCCATTGGGCTCATGACAACTTCTGCATTGTACTCGCCTTCCATGCGGTGTTTAAAGACTTCAAACTGGAGTTGACCAACAGCTCCTAGCATGTACTCGCCTGTTTGGTAATTCTTGTAAAGCTGAATGGCTCCTTCTTGCACCAATTGTTCAATCCCCTTGTGGAAGGATTTTTGTTTCATAACGTTCTTAGCAGAAACTTTCATGAAAATCTCAGGTGTAAAGGTTGGAAGGGGTTCAAATTCAAACTTGTTTTTTCCAACCGTCAAGGTGTCTCCAACCTGATAAGTACCGGTATCGTAAACCCCGATGATATCACCTGCTACGGCATTAGTGACATTTTCACGACTTTCTGCCATAAATTGGGTGACATTAGAAAGCTTGGCAGTCTTACCAGTACGAGGCAGATTGACACTCATTCCACGCTCAAATTCACCTGATACGATACGAACAAAGGCGATACGGTCACGGTGACGAGGGTCCATGTTGGCTTGGATTTTAAAAACGAACCCTGAGAAATCCTTGTCATAAGGATCCACAATTTCTCCGTCTGTTTTCTTGTGTCCATGAGGTTCTGGAGCAAACTTAAGGAAGGTCTCAAGGAAGGTCTGAACCCCAAAGTTAGTCAGAGCTGAACCGAAGAAGACCGGAGTCAGTTCTCCTGCAAGAATAGCTTCTTCTGAAAATTCATTTCCTGCTTCTTGCAACAGTTCGATATCGTCCTTAACCTGAGCGTAGAAAGGATTGCTTCCAAAGAGCTTATCCCCTTCTTCCAGACTGGCAAAACGCTCATCTCCTTTATAGAGTTCCAAGCGTTGGTTATAGAGGTCATACAAGCCTTCGAAGGCTTTCCCCATCCCGATTGGCCAGTTCATTGGATAACTCGCAATGCCAAGGACTTCTTCTAGTTCTTGCAAGAGGTCCAGTGGCTCACGACCGTCACGGTCCAGCTTGTTCATAAAGGTAAAGACTGGAATGCCACGGTGTTTGACAACCTCAAACAATTTTTTTGTTTGGGCCTCGATACCCTTGGCAGAGTCCACGACCATGACCGCAGCATCCACCGCCATCAAGGTACGATAGGTATCTTCTGAGAAGTCCTCATGCCCTGGTGTGTCGAGGATATTCACGCGCTTGCCATCATAGTCAAACTGCATAACAGATGACGTGACCGAAATCCCACGTTGTTTCTCAATATCCATCCAGTCAGATTTGGCAAAAGTCCCTGTTTTCTTCCCTTTTACAGTACCAGCCTCACGAATCTCACCCCCAAAGTAGAGCAACTGCTCAGTGATGGTTGTTTTCCCGGCGTCCGGGTGGGAGATGATAGCAAAAGTACGACGTTTCTTAATTTCTTCTTGAATAGTCATAAGTTCTCTTTCTTTGATTTTCTATTTTTAGTTGTTTCAGTAGCTAAGAATGATGTTTACATTGGATTTTACCATTCCTTTCAACTCTCCATTATAGCGGATTTTGGGGAGTTTTTCAATTGCTCATCCGATGAAAAGACAAGCTAGAGCACAGATTGCGCCTGAGTTCTCTTTTTCCACCGTTTCTTGAACAAGATATCAAAAAGAACCAGAGCCAATGAGAGGATGACGGACACAAGAAGATACTTTAGCCATAGAGGAGCATTCGAGATAAACGGGGTATCTCTTAACAAACCATAATTTCCACCCGTCACCTGATTAACCCCAACTAGAAAGAGATTGAGGATAAAGGTATAGGCTACAATCATATATTTCTTGAGCAAGGTCTTGTCATAGTGATTCATCAAGTAGACCAAGGAATTCACTAGAAGGGCATAGTGCCCAATCAAAAATGAAAAACTGGTGATATGGGGGAAATCATAGGGATCAAAAACAGGGTAAACCAAAGCAAAGACCGCTCCACTTGCTCCTAAGAGGGCAAAATATTGCTTGCTCCGCCATTTATCTGGCAAGAAAACCACCGCAAACATGGCTAAACGGCAATGGTAAAATGGAAGGCTATTAGAAAATGGAATCCCAAAGCCAACATACCAACTATATAGGGCTAGCAACTGGAGGATCTGAATCCCCTTAAACAAGCGGACAAATTTCGGATTTTTGTGATAAACAAGCGCTCCATAAATACAAAGTACTAAAGTAAGCATCATGATCCCATACCAAGAGAGCGAAATGGGAGGAGGAACCGTTTGAGATCTGGTGATAAATTGATGGAACATATTTCTATCCTAACTCTTATTTTTTCTATTCTCTAGTTTAACCATTATAGCGAATTAAAAGCGATTTTTCAATTTCTATTTCTTTTCAGTTTGGCTCCCTTATTTATAGGAAAATATGGTAAAATAGAACAGACTAAAAATCATCATTTCACGAAAGGATGCAAGATGAAAATTACGCAAGAAGAGGTAACACACGTTGCCAATCTTTCAAAATTAAAATTCTCTGAAGAAGAAACTGCTGCCTTTGCGACAACCTTGTCTAAAATTGTTGACATGTTTGAATTGCTGGGCGAAGTCGACACAACTGGTGTCGCACCTACTACAACCATGGCTGACCGCAAGACCGTACTCCGCCCTGATGTGGCCGAAGAAGGAACAGACCGTGACCGCTTGTTTAAAAACGTACCTGAAAAAGAAAACTACTATATCAAGGTACCAGCTATCCTAGATGATGGAGGAGATGCCTAATGACTTTTAATAACAAAACTATTGAAGACTTGCACAACCTCCTTGTATCTAAGGAGATTTCAGCTACTGAATTGACACAAGCCACGCTTGAAGATATCAAGTCTCGCGAGAAAGCTATCAATGCTTTTGTCACTATCGCTGAAGAACAAGCCCTTGCTCAAGCTAAAGCCATTGATGAAGCTGGAATTGACGCGGATAATGTCCTTTCAGGAATTCCACTGGCTGTTAAGGATAATATCTCTACCGACGGTATCCTTACAACTGCTGCCTCAAAAATGCTCTACAACTACGAGCCTATCTTTGATGCGACAGCCGTTGCCAATGCCAAAGCTAAGGGTATGATTGTTGTTGGAAAAACCAACATGGACGAGTTTGCCATGGGTGGATCAGGTGAAACTTCTTACTACGGTGCAACAAAAAATGCTTGGGACCACAGCAAGGTTCCTGGTGGTTCATCAAGCGGTTCTGCTGCAGCTGTAGCTTCAGGCCAAGTCCGCTTGTCACTTGGTTCTGATACTGGTGGTTCCATCCGCCAACCTGCTGCCTTCAACGGGATCGTTGGTCTCAAGCCAACCTACGGAACGGTTTCTCGTTTCGGTCTCATTGCCTTCGGTAGCTCATTAGACCAGATTGGACCTTTTGCACCAACTGTTAAAGAAAATGCCCTCTTGCTCAATGCGATTGCCAGCGAAGATGCTAAAGACTCTACTTCTGCTCCTGTCCGCATTGCCGACTTTACTTCAAAAATTGGTCAAGACATCAAGGGAATGAAAATTGCTTTGCCTAAGGAATACCTTGGTGAAGGGATTGACCCAGAGGTTAAGGAAACCATTCTGAATGCCGCTAAACACTTTGAAAAACTTGGTGCCATCGTCGAAGAAGTCAGCCTTCCTCACTCTAAATACGGTGTTGCCGTTTACTACATCATCGCTTCATCAGAAGCCTCCTCAAACTTGCAACGCTTTGACGGTATCCGTTATGGCTACCGCGCAGAAGATGCAAGCAACCTTGATGAAATCTATGTAAACAGCCGTAGCCAAGGTTTCGGTGAAGAGGTAAAACGCCGTATCATGCTTGGAACATTTAGTCTTTCATCAGGTTACTACGATGCCTACTACAAGAAAGCTGGTCAGGTCCGTACCCTCATCATCCAAGATTTCGAAAACGTCTTTGCGGATTACGACTTGATTTTGGGACCAACTGCTCCAAGCGTTGCCTATGACTTGGATTCACTCAACCACGATCCAGTTGCCATGTACTTGGCTGACCTTTTGACCATCCCAGTCAACTTAGCAGGTCTCCCAGGAATTTCAATTCCTGCTGGATTTGCTCAAGGTCTACCAGTCGGTCTCCAATTGATCGGTCCTAAATACTCTGAGGAAACCATTTACCAAGTTGCTGCTGCCTTTGAAGCAACAACAGATTACCACAAACAACAACCCGTGATTTTTGGAGGTGACAACTAATGAACTTTGAAACAGTCATTGGACTTGAAGTCCACGTAGAGCTCAACACCAATTCAAAAATCTTCTCACCTACATCTGCCCACTTTGGAAATGACCAAAACGCCAACACTAACGTGATTGACTGGTCTTTCCCAGGAGTTCTGCCAGTTCTCAATAAAGGTGTTGTCGATGCTGGTATCAAAGCTGCTCTTGCTCTCAACATGGACATCCACAAAAAGATGCACTTTGACCGCAAGAACTACTTCTACCCTGATAATCCAAAAGCCTACCAAATTTCTCAGTTTGATGAGCCTATCGGTTATAATGGTTGGATTGAAGTGGAGCTAGAAGACGGTACAACTAAGAAAATCGGTATCGAGCGCGCTCACCTAGAAGAAGACGCTGGTAAAAACACCCACGGTACAGATGGCTACTCTTATGTTGACCTCAACCGCCAAGGGGTGCCATTGATTGAAATCGTATCTGAAGCCGACATGCGTTCCCCAGAAGAAGCCTATGCTTATCTAACAGCTCTCAAGGAAGTCATCCAGTACGCTGGTATTTCTGACGTTAAGATGGAAGAAGGTTCTATGCGTGTGGATGCCAACATTTCCCTTCGTCCTTACGGTCAAGAAAAATTCGGTACCAAGACTGAGTTGAAAAACCTCAACTCCTTCTCAAATGTTCGTAAGGGTCTTGAATACGAAGTTCAACGTCAAGCTGAAATCCTTCGCTCAGGTGGTCAAATCCGCCAAGAAACACGCCGTTACGATGAAGCTAACAAGGCAACCATCCTCATGCGTGTCAAAGAAGGTGCTGCAGACTACCGCTACTTCCCAGAACCAGACCTACCACTCTTTGAAATCTCAGATGAGTGGATTGAGGAAATGCGTACAGAATTGCCAGAGTTTCCAAAAGAACGCCGTGCGCGCTACGTATCTGACCTTGGCTTGTCAGACTACGATGCTAGTCAGTTGACTGCAAATAAGGTCACTTCTGACTTCTTTGAAAAAGCTGTTGCACTCGGTGGCGATGCCAAACAAGTTTCTAACTGGCTCCAAGGTGAAGTTGCTCAGTTCTTGAACGCCGAAGGTAAAACACTAGAACAAATCGAATTGACACCAGAAAACTTGGTAGAAATGATTGCCATCATCGAAGACGGCACGATCTCTTCTAAGATTGCCAAGAAAGTCTTTGTCCACCTGGCTAAAAATGGCGGTGGCGCGCGTGAATACGTGGAAAAAGCAGGCTTGGTGCAAATCTCTGATCCAGATGTTCTGATTCCAATCATCCACCAAGTCTTCGCAGATAATGAAACTGCCGTTGCCGACTTCAAGTCAGGCAAACGCAACGCAGACAAGGCCTTCACAGGATTCCTTATGAAAGCAACCAAAGGCCAAGCCAATCCACAAGTTGCCCTTAAACTCCTTGCACAGGAATTGGCTAAGTTGAAAGAAAGTGAATAATTCGCTACTAGTCACCCAGTAGTCTACTCAGCAAGAGAGAAACTACCTTTTCAATCATATAGTTAGGAGACACATGAAAAAGTTTTATGCTCTTTTAATGACCTGTTTATTACTTGTTTTTCTATCCGTGCCTCAAATCGTTGATGCGGGTGTCGGACATTCCAGAAGTGGAGGGAGCAGCCGCAGTAGTAGCCGCTCAAGTGGAGGTGGAAGTCGTTCTGGCGGATCATCCTACCACTACTACCGCTCTGGATATGGATCATCCTCTAGTAGCTCTACCAACTCATTCGAAATGGGATTGGTATTCCTGATTGTCGCAGGAGTTTTCCTAGTTAGTATCTTTAAAGCCTCGAAGAATAACTCAGAAGATTCAAGTTCAACAGACACTAGTAATGATTCTCAAACGCTCCATCGTCGAGTTGAACACAACACACGGGCCATTAGTCTTGTGAAATACGGAGATCCAAACTTTGACGCGGAAGCTTTCACATCTTGGGTTAAGGAAGTCTACCTTAAATTGCAGGTTGCCTGGACTGAGAAAAATTGGAACTCTGTCCGCGCTTTAGAAAGTACCAGTCTCTACTCTCAACACAGTACTCAACTTGAGGACCATATTCGAGCTAAAACAACCAATGTTTTAGAGAAAGTTTGTATCGAAAATGTTCGCATCAAGGAGTTTATTGAAAATCCTGACGGAAACGATACCTTAGTGGTGATTCTATCATCAATTTTACGAGACTATGTCATTGACGATGAGACTCGTCGTGTCCTTGAAGGAGACCCTAAAAAAGATCTCTTCACTGTGTATCAATTGAACTTTATCCGTCAACACGGTAGCCAAACGCAAGCAGTCAATCCAGACCAAGTTGTGAGCGACCACTGTCCAAACTGTGGTGCCCCATTGAAAATCTCTTCAGTTAGTGAGTGCGACTACTGTGGTGCCAATCTCTCTCGCAGTCCAAACCAATGGGTACTGGATACCTATGATGTTGTGGATGAAGACGAGCTTTATAATTAGGAGGAATTATGGGATTTATACGTGCAGCCTTATCAGCAGGCTTAAATAGTTTTAATGATAGTAAATTCAAGGAAGCCATTGTCCTTCCAGATAATGTCTCTGGCGACGCCTTGGCCATCAAGGGACAATTACTCACTAAAGATCCAGATGGACGTTCTCGTCACAGCAATCAAAATACTGGACTTTTGTCAGATGGCAGTGTGGTTATCGTTCCTCAAGGTTATACCGCTGTTTTGGTAAACAACGGTACCTTCCTTGGTGAAGTCCTCGAAGCTGGTAGCCACGAATGGCAAGCTGGTGATAACGCCTGGCTCCTTGAAAAAGGTGGTTTAAAAGGCACTTGGGAAAACTTTAAAAACCGTTTCTCTTTTGGTGGACAAGTCATCACCCAACAGGAAATCATCTTTATCCGCATGCAACCTATTGCAGGTAATAAGTTCGGCACACAAAATGCGGTCGAATATTTCAGCGAACGTTACCAACAACTGCTCAACATCCGTTTTTATGGCTTATTTGATGTAAAAATAGCAGATCCAGTCCTCTTCTACGTGAGCTCTGTTAGCCGTCAAATTACTGACGGACAGCCATTTACTATCCAAGATGTAGCTCAAGGAACGCTCCGTCAAAATATCGCACCGAAAATCGCGATTGCCATTGCCAAATATACCAACGAAAACAAGGTAGATATCTATAGCCTCAATGCCAATCAAGACACCTTTAACGAACTCGCTAAACAAGAGGTCAACAAGGTTTGGACAGGTCTCTACGGGATTGAAGCAACTAACATCTTGCTTGAAGACCTCAGCTACGACCAAGAAAGTCTTGATATCGTTCGCAAGCTTGATAGTGAGCTCGTGGCAATGAAGTATAACACGATTGAAATCGAAGAACGCCGTGCTCGCAACGAAGCGCTTATTGCTGCAGCTGCCAACGAAGGAAATGGCAATGGGATGAACATGTTTATGGGCATGAATCTTGGCCAAACTCTGGGTGGTCAATTAAGCCAACAAGTCCAAAATCAAGCACCGGCTCAAAATACTGGACAAACTGCCAGCAAGAATTTTTACATCGAAGTCGATGGAAAATACGTCCTCGTTACTAAAGACGACGATGGAAATATCGTACCAGTCAACTAATTAAGCTCCTTCTGACATTTGAGTAATGTTGTCTTTTATGGTACAATAAAGAGTAAATTATTTATTAAAGAGGTAAAAACATGATTGAAGCAAGTAAATTAAAGGCTGGTATGACCTTTGAAACAGCTGACGGAAAATTGATCCGCGTTTTGGAAGCTAGCCACCACAAACCAGGTAAAGGAAACACCATCATGCGTATGAAATTGCGTGATGTCCGTACTGGTTCTACATTTGACACAAGCTACCGTCCAGAGGAAAAATTTGAACAAGCTATCATCGAGACTGTCCCAGCTCAATACTTGTACAAAATGGATGACACAGCCTACTTCATGAACACAGAAACTTACGACCAATACGAAATTCCTGTAGTCAACGTTGAAAACGAATTGCTTTACATCCTTGAAAACTCAGAAGTGAAGATCCAATTCTACGGAACTGAAGTGATTGGTGTCACCGTTCCTACTACTGTTGAATTGACAGTTGCAGAAACTCAACCATCTATCAAAGGTGCTACTGTTACAGGTTCTGGTAAACCAGCAACGATGGAAACTGGACTTGTCGTAAACGTTCCAGACTTCATCGAAGCAGGACAAAAACTCGTTATCAACACTGCAGAAGGAACTTACGTTTCTCGTGCCTAATCTCTAGAAAGAGGTCATTCTATGGGAATTGAAGAACAACTTGGCGAAATTGTTATCGCCCCACGTGTACTTGAAAAAATCATTGCTATTGCTACTGCAAAAGTAGAGGGTGTTCACTCTTTTTCAAACAAATCAGTATCTGATACCCTCTCAAAACTTTCACTCGGCCGTGGCGTTTATCTAAAAAACGTGGACGAAGAACTCACAGCTGATATCTACCTCTACCTAGAGTACGGAGTAAAAGTTCCTAAAGTAGCGGTTGCTATCCAGAAAGCGGTCAAAGATGCCGTCCGTAATATGGCTGATGTAGAACTCGCTGCTATCAATATTCACGTTGCAGGTATCGTTCCAGATAAAACACCAAAACCAGAATTGAAAGATCTATTTGACGAGGACTTCCTCAATGACTAGTCCACTATTAGAATCTAGACGCCAACTCCGTAAATGCGCTTTTCAAGCACTCATGAGTCTTGAGTTCGGTACGGATGTCGAAACTGCTTGTCGTTTCGCCTATACTCATGATCGTGAAGATACGGATGTGCAACTTCCAGCCTTTTTGACAGAGCTAGTTTCTGGTGTTCAAGCTAAAAAGGAAGAACTAGACAAGCAAATCACACAGCATTTAAAAGCAGGTTGGACCATCGAGCGTTTAACACTCGTGGAGAGAAACCTCCTTCGCTTGGGAGTCTTTGAAATCACTTCATTTGACACCCCTCAGTTGGTTGCTGTTAATGAAGCTATTGAGCTTGCAAAGGACTTCTCAGATCAAAAATCTGCCCGTTTTATCAACGGACTGCTCAGCCAGTTTGTAACAGAAGAACAGTAAAAAGAAAAAGTGTTTGACAATTATCAAACACTTTTTTCTTTGTTTCCTACTATCTAAAAATCAAATAATAAATATAAAATAAAATCGACGGTGCATAGGGAATCGCATTATAGAAACTATGACAAACAATGGTAAATCGAAGACTACCCGTAACTCGATAAGCGACTGCAAATAGAAGACCAAGAATACTATAAATGATGAGGCTGATGGGATCACGATGGGATAGAATCAAGTGACTGAGACCAAAGATGAAAGAAGACAAGATCACATCCAAATAAAACTCCGACTTCGGAAAGAAGGTATTCATAAAATAACCCCTATAGATTGTCTCCTCAACAACAGGTACAATCGAAATGTTAAAGATTAAAAATATAAGACTTGATAGAGTCGTTTCTCTTCCGTTTAAGTAAAGTTCTGAAAGAAGGTCTTGGAAAATAAAGCTATGGTCAATCAATCGAATATTCTGCATTCTAAATCCATTTAAAAAAGAATAGATAAGAAAGCAAGCCACTAAGAAAGCGAGATAAGACCAGCGCCAACCTTTTTTCTCGAAGATAAAGAGCATCTTCTTCTTTTTCAACCACAAAACGAATAAAAAGAAAATAAGCAACACTTCTCCAACTAGGAAGATTATATAGCTGTCCATTCCTAAACCAAAGGTCCTAGCTAGAGTTATAGCCCCTAATGGCGTTAAATAAATGTACAGGAACATTAAAATCATACAGATTCCTAAATGTATTGTCTTTTTCATTCTTTCTCTCTCCTAATGGTAAACTCTCTATTAGGGCTATATAGAGGATAGACTATTGATATGTTTTTTTATTTATCTAGAGTATTGATGTTTATCCATGCTCTATTATCAAAATAGCTAGAACAAATAGTTCTAGCTTTTTAATTTTCTTAGTATTTTCTAAAGCGTTGGTAACGTTCTTCGATAAGTTGGTCGAGTGGTAGTTCTTGCAACCTATCTAGTTCTGCACGCAATTCATTTTTAACGCAACCTAGCAGTTCTTTACTTGATAACCCTGCCTCTGAGATTACCTTGTCTACAATTCCCATTTCTAGAAGTTCATGCGAAGTGATTTTCATCAATTCCGCTGCTTCCATAGCACGACTTCCATCCTTCCAAAGGATAGAGGCAAAGCCTTCAGGGCTAAGTACTGCGTAGATAGAGTTTTCTAACATCCAGACACGATTAGCTACGGCTAGAGCTAGAGCCCCACCAGATCCACCTTCACCGATAATAATCGCGATGATTGGAACCTTGAGGTCACTCATTTCCATCAGGTTTCGGGCAATTGCTTCACCTTGTCCACGTTCCTCGGCTCCAACACCTGGGTAAGCACCCGCCGTATTGATAAAGGTCACAACTGGACGGCCAAACTTTTCTGCCTGTTTCATCAGGCGCAAGGCCTTACGATAACCTTCTGGATGAGGTTGCCCAAAATTCCGTTTGAGGTTGTCATGAAGGCTTTTTCCCTTTTGGATACCAAGGACAGTTACTGCCTGTTCACCTAACCAGCCAATCCCACCAATGACCGCACCATCATCACGAAAAGAGCGATCTCCATGCAATTCGATAAACTCGTCAAAAATTCCATTGGCAAAATCAAGTGCGGTCAAACGACTCTGCTCGCGTGCCTCTCTGACTATTTTTGCAATATTCATCCGTGACTTCCTCCATGCAATCTCACTAATTTAGCAATTGTTTCTGGTAGTTCTCTCCGTTTGACAATTGCATCAACAAATCCATGTTCCAGCAAAAATTCTGCCTTTTGGAAGTCATCCGGCAAGGTCTCTCGAACTGTATTTTCGATAACACGACGCCCAGCAAAACCAACCAAACTCTGTGGCTCCGCTAGGATGATATCACCTTCCATAGCAAAAGAAGCGGTCACCCCACCGGTTGTCGGATCGGTTAAAATAGTTAGGTAAAAAAGTCCGGCCTTGGAATGACGTTGAACTGCCGCAGAAATCTTAGCCATCTGCATCAAGCTCATGATTCCTTCTTGCATACGGGCTCCACCAGAAGCTGTGAAGAGAACGACTGGCAAGTTTTCTACCATTGCATACTCAAACAAGCGCGTGATTTTTTCACCCACAACGGTTCCCATAGAAGCCATGATAAAGTTAGAATCCATGATCCCAAGGGCAACTTTTTGTCCCTTGATGCTAGCTGTACCAGTTAGTACTGCTTCATCCAAATCTGTCTTTTCACGCATTGTTGCAAGTTTTTTCTGGTAGCCAGGAAAGTTTAATGGATCTTGAGTTTCAATACCCGTAAACATCTCCACAAAGCTGTCAGAATCAATCGTCAAATCCAAGCGTTCCTGAGCTGAAATACGGAAAGTATAGCTACAATGGGGACAAATTCGTTCGCTCCCAAGATCCTTTTGGTAAATGGTGTGTTTACAACCAGGACACTGGGAGAAGAGTTCATCCGGAACCTCAGGCTTGGCTTGTGGTTTCTGCCTTACGGAACGGTTAGGATTGATCCGAATATACTTATCCTTTTTACTAAATAGAGCCATAACTCCCCCTTTTAGTTCTCATACTGTTTGAAAGTCTATTCTTTTTCTTGGTATTTTGGCAAGAAAGTTTCCATCAAGAAGGAAGTATCGTAGTCACCAGCGATAACTCGGCGGTCTGAAATCAGATCCAACTGGAAGTCTGCATTGGTTTTCACTCCTTCAATATCAAGTTCATAAAGTGCCCGTTGCATCTTCATAAGAGCATCAAAACGATTCTCCCCATGAACAATGATTTTGGCAATCATACTATCATAGTAAGGGGGAATGGTATAACCTGGATAAACTGCTGAGTCCACGCGCAAGCCAACTCCACCACTTGGTAGATAGAGATTGGTAATTTTCCCTGGGCTTGGAGCAAAGTTAAATGCTGGATTTTCTGCATTGATCCGGCACTCGATAGCATGACCTCGTAGGACAATATCTTCTTGTTTGAAAGGTAAAGGTTGCCCGGCAGCAATGCGAATCTGCTCTTTCACGATATCGACACCTGAAACAAACTCTGTGACTGGGTGTTCCACTTGCACACGAGTATTCATTTCCATGAAGTAGAAATTGCCACTCGCTTCATCGAGAAGAAATTCAATCGTCCCTGCATTTTCATAGCCAACAGACTCTGCAGCTCGAACAGCCGCAGCACCAATTTCATTACGAAGTGTTTTACCAATCGCAATGGACGGACTTTCTTCTAAGACCTTTTGGTTATTCCGTTGGAGTGAACAGTCCCGTTCACCAAGATGGACAACATGACCCTCTTGATCCGCAAGGATCTGAACCTCAATATGGCGAGCTGGATAAATCACACGCTCAAGATACATAGCGCCATTTCCAAAATTGGCCTTGGCTTCACTGGATGCTGTTTCAAAGGCTGCGACCAAGTCTTCTGCCTTTTCAACCTTACGAATCCCTTTTCCACCACCACCTGCCGATGCCTTAAGCATGACTGGATAGCCAATTTTTTCTGCAACTGCAAGCGCCTCTTCAGCCGTGTGAACTTCACCATCAGATCCTGGGATAACTGGAACCCCAGCCTTGATCATTTGCTCACGCGCATTAATCTTATCTCCCATGGTATCCATTACAGTCCCAGAAGGACCGATGAACTTAATCCCCACTTCATCACACATCGTGGCAAACTTGGAGTTTTCGCTAAGAAAACCAAAACCTGGGTGGATGGCTTCTGCTTCAGTCAAGACTGCAGCAGATAAAATAGCGTTGATATTGAGATAAGATTCTGTCGCCTTACCAGGTCCGATACAGATAGCTTCATCCGCTAGGAGTGTGTGAAGAGCTTCCTTATCAGCAGTTGAATAAACTGCTACGGTTGCAATGCCCAATTCACGCGCAGCTCGAATAATGCGAACCGCAATCTCACCACGGTTAGCAATCAAAATTTTACGAAACATGGAGAACCTCCTTAGTTTCCAATTGCAAAGGTAAGAGTACCACTCGCTGCAAGCTTACCATCTACTTCAGCCTTTGCTTCAACCACAGCAATCGTACCACGACGTTTGACAAAAGTAGCCGTCATGACTAATTGGTCACCTGGTACAACTTGCTTCTTGAACTTAACCTTGTCCATTCCAGCGTAGAAGACCAGTTTCCCTTTATTTTCAGGTTTGGACAATTCCAAGACACCAGCAGTCTGAGCCAAGGCTTCCATGATAAGAACACCTGGCATAACTGGGTATTGAGGAAAATGACCATTGAAGAAAGGTTCGTTGATGGTCACATTTTTAATGGCAACAATGGTATCCTCGCTCACTTCCAAGACACGATCCACTAGGAGCATGGGGTAGCGATGGGGTAGAGCTTCTTTGATTCCTTGAATATCGATCATTTGATGCGTACCAATCCTTTACCGAACTCAACCATTTCTTCATTTGAAACGAGAATTTCTGTCACCACACCATCCTTAGGCGCGGGAATCTCATTCATGACTTTCATGGCTTCGATGATCACCAAAGTCTGACCTTTTTTAACACTGTCTCCGACTGTGACAAAGGCAGGTTTATCTGGTCCAGCAGCCAAGTAAGCCACCCCTACAAGTGGGCTCTCAACAACATCACCCTCTGGAGTAACCGTCGTTTCAGCTGGTGCTGGAGTTTCTTCCACTACACTCTCTACTGGAGTTGAAGGGGCAGAAACTACTGGACTTGCAGCTACTGCAGTTGGCGCTGGAGCAACTTGAGCTGGTGCTTCAGAAGCCATTCTTGCTTCATTCTTACTAAACTGCAATTCGTCCGTTCCGTTTTTATAAGAAAATTCTCTCAAACTTGATTGGTCAAATTGAGCCATCAAGTCCTTGATCTCATTTAAATTCATAATTATTTATTCTCCCAACGTTTGAAAGCAAGAACCGCATTGTGTCCACCAAAACCAAAAGTGTTTGAAATAGCATAAGGGATTTCTTGCTCCAAGCCTTGTCCATAAACGACATTCGCTTCGATATAGTCTGATAACTCACTTGTTCCAGCTGTCATTGGTACATAGTTATGACGCATGGCTTCGATGGTAGCGATGGCTTCCACTGCTCCTGCAGCACCAAGCAAGTGTCCTGTGAAGGACTTAGTTGAAGATACAGGTACTTCTTTACCAAGAACAGCTACGATAGCACCACTTTCTCCTTTTTCATTAGCAGGAGTTGAAGTTCCGTGTGCATTGACGTAAGCCACTTGCTCTGGAGAAATTTCTGCTTCTTCCAAAGCCAACTTCATGGCCTTAATCGCACCTTGACCCTCTGGATGAGGTGAAGTCATATGGTAAGCATCACAGGTATTACCGTAGCCAACTACTTCAGCCAAGATAGTTGCGCCACGTTTTTCAGCATGTTCAAGACTTTCAAGAACCAACATCCCTGAACCTTCTCCCATCACAAAACCATTACGGTCTTTGTCAAATGGGATAGAAGCACGAGTTGGATCCTCTGTAGTTGATAGGGCAGTCAACGCTTGGAAACCAGCGATAGCAAAAGGAGTGATAGATGATTCTGATCCACCAACTAACATGACATCTTGGAAACCAAACTTGATAGAGCGGAAGGCATCCCCAATGGCATCATTTGATGAGGCACAGGCTGTATTGATGGATTTACAGATACCATTTGCTCCGAAGCGCATAGCAACATTTCCTGAAGCCATATTTGGCAAGGCTTTTGGAAGTGTCATTGGTTTAACACGTTTTGGACCTTTTTCATGAAGACGGATAACCTGATCTTCGATTTCTTTAATTCCCCCAATACCAGAAGCTACGATAACACCAAAGCGATCCTTATCGATTGCTTCTACATCAAGATTTGCATTTGTCACTGCTTCTTGAGCCGCATACAAGGCATACAAAGAATAGTTGTCAAAACGGTTGGTATCTTTTTTGACAAAGTATTTATCAAATGGGAAATCTTGAACTTCTGCCGCATTGTGCACAGCAAATTCGCTGTGGTCAAACTTAGTGATTTCTCCAATTCCAATCTTCCCAGTTTGCAAACTGTTCCAAAATTCTTCTGGAGTATTTCCGATAGGAGAGGTCAATCCGTAACCTGTTACTACAACTCGATTTAGTTTCATCTGTCTTACCTATATCTTTCCTTATTTTTTACATGCTAAGTCCGCCATCAACAGCGAGAACTTGTCCAGTCAAATAATCCTGTCCAGCCAGGAACACTGTAGCATCTGCGATATGTTCTGCTTGACCAAAATGTTTCATTGGGATTTGGGCCAATGTCGCTTCCTTGACCTTATCAGACAAAACAGCAGTCATATCTGACTCGATCATTCCTGGTGCAAGAGCATTTACGCGTACGTTGCGATTGGCAACTTCACGTGCAACTGACTTGGTAAAACCAATCAAACCTGCTTTAGAAGCTGCATAGTTGGCTTGTCCGATATTTCCCATCAAACCGACCACACTAGACATGTTGATAATCGCACCTTCACGTGCCTTGATCATCTGTTTCAATACTGCTTGCGTCATGTTGAAGGCACCTGTCAAGTTGATCTTAATCACTTTTTCAAAGTCTTCTTCGGTCATCTTGAGCATAAGCGTATCTTGAGTGATCCCAGCATTGTTGACTAAGACATCGACAGAACCGAGTTCTGCAATCGCTTGATCTATCATACGCTTGGCATCTGCAAAGTCTGAAACATCACCTGAGATCGGTACTACTTTGACGCCGTAGTTTGAAAACTCAGCCAGCAATTCTTCTGAGATTGCTCCTCGACTATTCAAGACTACATTAGCGCCTAGGTGGGCAAATTTGTGAGCAATGGCAAGTCCGATACCACGACTTGAACCTGTTACAAAGACATTTTTGTTTGTAAGTTGCATTCTATTTCTCCTGTTTCCTGTTGTATTTTGTGGGAGAAGGGATCATTAGTTTCCTAACAAAGCATCCAAGCTTGCTTGGTCTTCAACGTTAGCTAGCTGAGCTGTTTTATCGATTTTTTTGACAAAGCCTGATAGGACCTTACCAGGACCAATTTCAATAAAGTTGGTTACCCCAGCATCCTGCATCACAGCAATACTTTCATAAAAACGAACAGGTTCTTTGACCTGACGCGTCAAAAGCTCTTGGATTCGATCTTTTTCCATAACAGCAGCTTCCGTATTGCCGACTAGTGGGCAAATAAAATCAGAGAAACTCACTCCCTCAAGAGCTCCAGCTAGTTGCTGACTGGCTGGCTCAAGAAGGGCTGTATGGAACGGACCAGATACATTTAAAGGAATCAATCGTTTTGCTCCTGCTTCCTGCAAGAGTTCAACTGCGCGGTCAACTGCAGCCACCTCACCACCAATAACGATTTGGCTTGGGGTGTTGTAGTTAGCTGGAGTTACTACTCCAACTTTAGAGGCTGTTCCACAAGCTTCCTCAATCACTTCAACTGGAGTATTAAGAACGGCAACCATCTTCCCAGAGCCTGCAGGTGCAGCCTCTTCCATATAAGCACCACGTTTAGCAACCAAAGCAACTGCATCCTCAAAGTCCAAGGCCCCACTTGCTACAAGAGCAGAATATTCCCCAAGAGACAATCCTGCTACCATATCTGGCTGATAACCCTTTTCTTTCAATAGTCGGTAAATAGCAATCGAAGTCGCTAAAATAGCTGGTTGCGTATAGCGAGTCTGGTTTAACTTGGTTTCTTCCTTATCGATCAAGTCACGAAGGTCATAACCCAAAACCTGACTGGCTTGGTCAATTGTTTCCTTGACGATAGGGTAGCGATCATAGAGATCACGCCCCATTCCTAGATACTGAGCACCTTGACCTGCAAATAGAAAGGCTGTTTTAGTCATTTCTTACAACTCCTGCCCAACGAGAGGCTTCTTCTTGAATTTTTTTGGCTGCGCCATAGTATAAATCTTTTAGGATTTCTTCGACAGTTTCCTCTTTAGATACCAAACCAGCAATCTGACCTGCCATGACAGATCCACCTTCTACATCTCCATGGACAACGGCTTTAGCAAGAGCACCAGCTCCCATTTGTTCAAAGATTTCTAAATCTGGATTTTCTTGTTTAAAGGCATCTTTTTCAGCCTGCTCAAAGTCACGTGTCAACTGGTTTTTAATGGCACGAACAGCATGACCAAAGTGTTGAGCGGAAATAGTCGTATCGATATCACGCGCTTTTAAGATTTTTTCCTTGTATTTTGGATGGGCGTTGGATTCCTTAGCTACCACGAAACGCGTACCAACTTGAACGGCCTCAGCACCAAGCATAAAGCCTGCAGCGACACCTTCACCGTCCGCAATTCCTCCAGCTGCGATAACTGGAATTGAAACAGCTGCAGCAACTTGGCGAACCAAGGTCATCGTCGTTAATTTACCAATATGCCCACCGGCTTCCATTCCTTCTGCAATAACTGCATCTGCACCAATTTTTTCCATGCGTTTTGCCAAAGCAACACTCGGAACAACAGGAATAACTGTAATTCCTGCATCATGGAAACGAGTCATGTATTTACTTGGATTTCCTGCACCAGTTGTCACCACCTTGACCCCTTCTTCAATCACGAGATCAACGATGTCTTCTACAAAAGGTGACAAGAGCATGATGTTGACACCAAAAGGTTTGTCCGTAAGTGATTTGATTTTATCGATATTAGCCTTTACGACCTCTTTAGGTGCATTCCCACCGCCGATGATCCCTAGACCACCAGCTTTTGATACTGCACCAGCTAAGTCACCATCCGCAACCCAGGCCATTCCTCCTTGAAAAATAGGATAATCAATGTTCAATAATTCTGTAATACGTGTTTTCATAGTGCCTCCATCATTCCTTGCTTACGTAATAGTTCGATGAGTTTATCATTTGAGTTTCAAACTATTACCTAAACAAGAGGGAGTGGGTTTCCCCTACTCCTTCTAGTAATATGTTAATTATTTTGTTTGCTCTTCAACGTAGGCAACCAAGTCACCAACTGTTTTCAAGTTATCTTCTGCTTCGATTTGGATATCGAAAGCATCTTCGATTTCAGAGATTACTTGGAACAAGTCCAATGAATCTGCATCCAAATCATCAAAAGTAGATTCAAGTGTTACTTCTGATGCGTCTTTCCCAAGTTCTTCAACGATAATTTCTTGTACTTTTTCAAATACTGCCATGATAGGACTCCTTTAAAATATAAAAAATTTATAACTATGTGTTTACCACATGATTACCTAGATTGTAAGAATGAGTGTGCCCCATGTCAAACCTCCACCGAAGCCTGATAGGAGAATCGTCTGGCTACCATCTAAACGAATCATGCCATTTTCCACACACTCTGAAAGCAAAATCGGGATACTTGCTGCACTGGTATTTCCATACTCCATCATATTGGCAGGAAGCTTGTCTCGGTCTACGCCGATCTTCTTAGCCATCTTATCCAAAATGCGGATATTTGCCTGATGAAGCAAGAGATAATCCAATTCCGATGCTGCGATTGGACCATTTTCAATGGTTTCTTTGATCGATCTAGCAACATCACGATTTGCAAAATCAAAAACTGCTCGTCCATCCATCTTCAAAAAAGCAGGAACTGCTTCTTGATCCGAGAAAGGAGAAGCCAAAGCCGTTTGACCATAGGTCAAGCACTCGCTCCGAGAGCCATCCGTATAGAGACTCTCCACAAGGAAATGACGTGTTTCGCTCGCTTCCAAGAGAACCCCTCCAGCACCATCCCCAAAGAGAACAGCTGTCGAACGATCTGACCAATCAACTGCCTTGGATAAGGTTTCAGCCCCGATAACAATCCCTTTTTTGAACTGTCCAGAACTTAAAAACTTTTCTGCAGTTGAGAGAGCGAATACAAAGCCACTGCAAGCTGCTGTCAGATCAAATGCGAATGCTCTATGCGCTCCGATATTTGCCTGAACTCGAGCTGCTGTGGAAGGCATCATCGAGTCTGGGGTAATCGTCGCTACAATGATAAAATCAATCTGATCCGCTGTTAAGCTCCCTTTAGCCAACAAGCTCTTAGCTACTTCTGTCGCCAAATCACTTGTAGACTCTGTTTTTGAGATATGTCTCTGTTTAATTCCTGTCCGACTTGAAATCCACTCATCGCTTGTGTCCATGATTTGGGCTAAGTCATGATTAGTGACCACTTGCTCTGGAACATAATGAGCAACCTGGCTTATCTTTGCAAAAGCCATTATTTCAAATCCTCCAAAAATTGATAAAGATTGATTAATCCTCTACCCATAACTTCTATTTCCTCAGGACTCATGCCATCGATGATTTTTTCGACCATTGCCTTGTGAAAACGTCTATGAAGACGATGGACTAACCGACCTTTCTTGGTCAAATGCAGATAGACCACACGTCGATCCTGATCAGAACGAATACGCTCAATATAACCTTTTCTTTCCAGGTTATTCAAGCTAGTTGTAACCGTTCCAAGAGTTACCATCAGTTCCTTTGAAACCTTGCTTGGTGTTGCCTCCGGAAACTTTCCAATCACATCAATCGTGTGCATTTCTTTGATGGAGATGTCTTTGAATCGACTACCTCGTAAGCTAACCTCCTCGATCACAAGGACATTGTTGAAAATAGATGTTAGATAATCATTTACTTGTTGGTAGTCCAAATCGTTTCCCTCCTTCTAAAAAACTTTCACAATCAAAGCATTTGATAAAAGAAGTATATCAAACTTCAAAAAATTGTGCAAGTATTTTTTTACATTCCTGTAAATTTCGGTCTTCTTCTTTCAGAATGCGCTCGAACTCCTTCTTTAAAATCTTCAGTTAGAGATAACGATTCTTGTAGTTTCAATTCTAATTCAGCATAATTCTGCCAATCCTTAAATTGACTTTCCCAAACTAACTTTTTAATCGCTGCGTATGAGTTTGCTGAACCTCTTCTTAATTTTTTCAGAACTTGTTCTCTTGTTTTTTCTAATTTGTCAACTTCACAAACACGGTATACCACGCCCCATTCTAGCGCTTTTTCAGCAGTCAAAGCTTCACCTGTCATAGCAAGTTGTGCAGCCCGTGTTACCCCGATACTACGACTCAAGAGATGAATCCCACCAGCGTCTGGCGCCAATCCAACTCCAACAAAGGCTTGAATGAATTTTGCCTTGTCAGTCGCTAAACAGAAATCAACTGCTACTGCCATATTTGCTGCAGCACCAGCAACCGCTCCATCTACTTCCATCAAAACAGGTTTTGGAATTTGCTTGATTTTAAAAGAAATTGTATTGACTAATTCTGCAATCTTATTCAAAGAAGGGATATCATCTTCATCTACTGCGCGTTTCATCTCAACCAAGTCTCCTCCAACTGAAAAGACCTTCCCATTCGCATTAATCAAGATGAACTGCACAGCTTGATCCTGCTCCGCTAGAGTCAAAGCTTCTAAAATTTCCTCACACATTGGGATATGAAAACCATTTGCCACTTCGGGACGATTCAAAGTAATGATAGCCAGATCATCTACGATCTGATATAAGATATGATTCATAGCTTCTCCTTTTCTTTTATAAGGCGATGAAATTGTTTTATCATCAAAGTATACCTTTTTTTGGATAAAGAGGCAAGGAAAAACTAAAGGAAAGTGTCTCAGCTGATTATTTTCCCATCATTTATGAGTCTGAGTAAAATTTGACTCTCTTACTTTTAAACTGTTATCGCTTTTCAGAATAAGTTAGTGTTTTCTTCTATTATAATAGGAAGTTATTTTCTTCATTGAAAAATGCCCCTCTTTCTGCTATAATCGTATAAAATACTTACTTGAGGAGTCCTTATGAAGGTTGTAAAATTTGGCGGAAGCTCGCTTGCCTCTGCTGGTCAGTTAGAAAAAGTTTTAAACATCGTTAAAAGTGATAAAGAACGCCGTTTTGTAGTCGTTTCTGCACCCGGCAAACGCAATGCTGAAGATACCAAGGTAACTGATGCTTTGATTAAATACTATCGCGACTATGTGGCTGGAAATGACATCAGTGCTAGCCAAAGCTGGATCATTGACCGTTATGCCGCTATGGTTAGTGAACTAGGGTTAAAACCTGCTGTTTTAGAAAAAATCTCTAAAAGTATTCGGGCCTTGGCAACTCTTCCTATAGAGGACAATGAATTTCTCTATGATACCTTCCTAGCGGCTGGAGAAAATAACAATGCCAAATTGATTGCAGCCTACTTTAACCAAAACGGTATCGATGCACGCTATGTTCACCCAAGAGAAGCTGGGATCGTTGTCACAAGTGAACCAGGAAACGCACGCATCATCCCATCTAGTTATGACAAGATTGAAGGTTTGGCTGATAGCAACGAAGTCCTTGTTATCCCTGGTTTCTTTGGTGTGACTAAGGAAAATCAAATCTGTACTTTTTCACGTGGAGGTTCAGATATCACAGGTTCTATCATTGCAGCAGGTGTTAAGGCTGATCTCTATGAAAACTTTACAGACGTAGATGGTATCTTTGCTGCCCATCCTGGTATTATCCACCAACCACATTCCATTCCTGAATTAACCTACCGTGAAATGCGTGAGTTGGCTTACGCTGGATTTTCAGTTCTTCATGACGAAGCTCTTCTACCCGCTTACCGCGGAAAAATTCCTCTTGTCATCAAGAATACCAACAACCCTGACCACCCAGGAACACGCATTGTTTTAGAACACAGTAGTGATAAATTCCCAGTAGTAGGGATTGCGGGTGACTCAGGATTCGTCAGCATCAACATGTCAAAATACCTCATGAACCGCGAAGTCGGGTTTGGTCGCAAGGTTCTGCAAATCCTTGAGGACCTCAACATCGGTTGGGAACACATGCCTACAGGTATCGACGATCTTTCAATCATCCTCCGCTCCCGTGAATTGACTCCTATCAAAGAAGAAGAAATTCTACGTCAACTCGTTCAAAAAGCTGAAGTGGACCATGCTGAAATCGAACATGACCTTTCCATCATTATGATTGTTGGAGAAAAGATGAAGAGCCATATCGGGGTAACTGCTACTGCAACACGAGCTCTATCTGAAAACAAGATTAACATCCAGATGATGTCCCAAGGTTCAAGTGAAGTTTCCATCATGTTTGTTGTCAATAAAGAGCAAGAAAAAGCAGCTATCAAGGCTCTCTATCATGCCTTTTTCGGTGAAAGTAAGGAAGACTAATCATGGCCCAATCACTCAATCAAGTCATTGACCTCCAAACTACTGGGACATCTTACCTCTCTATCTCTGGAAAAGTTGGAAAATTTTTAATCGGGGATCAAGCCTTAGAGTTTTATCCTGATGTCAATGTCGAACAATATATTCAAATCCCCTGGTCTAGCATTCAACAAATCGGAGCCAACGTAAGTGGTCGCAAGATCAGCCGCCACTTTGAAGTCTTTACCGATCAAGGTAAATTCCTCTTTGCTTCAAAAGACTCTGGAGCTATCCTCAAAATCGCTCGGGAAAAATTAGGAAACGAAAAGGTTGTGAAACTTCCGACTCTACTCCAGACCATTGGAAAAAAACTTAACAATCTGTTTGCAAAAAAGTAGAAACTTTAGTATAATCATAGCAACGGATAAGTAGGTTATCTTCTTCTTTCAGAAAGTCTGCGGATGCTGCGAGCAGATAGGAGGGGTAAGTGAAATTCTACCGTTAGTAACAATTAAATACTCAATCAAGTGCACACCTGTGAAGTTGGATGGAACCGTGGCCCTGCCACTCCAACGCTTTGTCAGGTGTGCTTTTTTCATAAAGGAGTTCTTATGTTAGATATTAAACGTATTCGCACAGATTTTGATGCTGTCGCTGAAAAATTAGCTACACGTGGTGTAGATGCTGCTGTCTTAAATGAGATGAAAGAAATCGATGCTAAACGTCGTGACATCTTGGTCAAGGTTGAAACTCTAAAAGCAGAACGTAACACAGTTTCTGCTGAGATTGCCCAAGCTAAGCGCAACAAGGAAAATGCCGATGACAAGATTGCTGCGATGCAAACCCTATCTGCTGAAGTCAAAGCCTTGGATGCTGAATTGGCGGACATCGATGCTAAATTAACAGAATTTACCACTACTCTTCCAAACATCCCTGCCGACAGCGTTCCTGTTGGAGCTGATGAAGATGACAATGTGGAAGTTCGCCGTTGGGGGACTCCACGTGAGTTTGACTTCGAGCCAAAAGCTCACTGGGATCTTGGTGAAGACCTTGGTATCCTTGACTGGGAACGCGGTGGTAAGGTAACAGGAGCTCGTTTCCTCTTCTATAAGGGACTTGGGGCTCGTTTGGAACGTGCTATCTACAACTTCATGTTGGATGAGCATGGTAAAGAAGGCTATACGGAAGTTATCACACCTTACATTGTTAACCATGACTCTATGTTTGGTACTGGTCAATATCCAAAATTTAAGGAAGACACTTTTGAATTGAAAGACACTAATTATGTCCTCATTCCTACAGCTGAAGTACCTCTTACAAACTACTACCGTGATGAAATCCTTGACGGTAAAGACCTACCAATCTACTTTACCGCTATGAGTCCATCATTCCGTTCTGAAGCTGGTTCTGCTGGTCGTGATACACGTGGCTTGATTCGTCTACACCAATTCCACAAGGTTGAAATGGTCAAATTTGCCAAACCAGAAGAATCTTATGAAGAATTGGAAAAAATGACAGCTAACGCTGAAAATATCCTTCAAAAGCTCAACCTTCCATACCGTGTCGTTGCGCTCTCTACTGGAGATATGGGCTTCTCAGCTGCCAAGACTTATGACTTGGAAGTTTGGATTCCGGCCCAAAATACCTATCGTGAAATCTCAAGTTGTTCAAATACAGAAGATTTCCAAGCCCGTCGTGCCCAAATCCGTTACCGTGATGAAACCGATGGCAAGGTGAAACTCCTTCACACCTTGAACGGTTCTGGACTTGCAGTTGGACGTACGGTTGCTGCTATTCTTGAGAACTATCAAAATGCAGATGGTTCTGTAACCATTCCAGAAGTACTTCGTCCATATATGGGTGGAGCTGAAGTTATCAAACCATAAAAATAAGGTTTAGCTATTTCTAGCTAGACCTTTTTTCGTAACCAAATCAGATAAGCACCCAATACAAAGAATAAAATAGTGAGGCATATAACAGTTTCAGCAAACACCAGATAATCCAGAAATGGAAGTTTCAAGATCCCCTGAGCCATCTTGATTGAAGTAGCTGTGATAATGGTTGGGAAGGTGAGGGCTGAGAAGGCTGGTTGAAATCCTTGTTTTAAAATATTGGGCAGGCGAGTTAAAACAAAGAAAAAGAAGGACTGAGATGCCAAAATCATGACAATCAAGAGCCAAGTCGGTATGCCTGCTCCTCCAACTCGAACTAGAGAAGCTAAGAGTAGGGAAAAGGGAGCACAGTAGATTCCTTCCTGCCCAAGCAAGGCCACTGGGAGTGGATCTTTCTTTAAATCACTATAAATAAGGGGATAGAGATAGAAGGTCAAGACAAAACCAAAACTCAAGGTCGCATAGGCAATTTCAATGATACCGACAAGAGGATAGGTCAAGGCTGCTACTGCTATCCCCACATAGAGTACCGTCCAGCTTGGAGTCGCATTAACCCTCCGACCTGGACAGGCAAATTTGATGGTAAAAGTAGCAATCAAAACCAAATCCAAGAGAAAGGAAAACCACCAGATCCCTTGTGCTACCAAAGGAAGAGCAGGGAATACGCGAAAGACATAGGTCGATAAAATCATCCCAGTCATAGGAAAAGTGGCCATCCCTGATAAAAGAGGGGGCCTGATCAATTCTTTCTTGGTTTCTTCCCAATTAAAAAGATGAACAACAAGAAAGAAAATCCACAACACTAGACCAGTCAGACTCAATAAATGCGACAGAACAGGCAAAGTATCTGCAATCAGATTTCCTGCACCTGCTAAACCTAATAAACAGCCAGAGAATACTAAGGGGAGCTTTTTCATCCGAGCCTCCAATAATCATGTTATTATTAGTATAGCATAAAAGCGCTTAAAATAGCATAGAAAAATGAAGACTGGATTGCTCAGTCTTCATTTTTTCTTTCTGATTCGAACTAGGCATAAGGTTGCAATTCTGGGTTAATAGGCGTATTGGCTAGGTTGTTTGCATAATTACAAAGGCTGGCAAGACTAATACCGAGAACCACGTCCAAGGCATTTTGTTGCGTGTAGCCAACTTCCAAAAATTCAGCCAAGGCTTCATCTCCTACACGCCCTTTGGTATTGATGACCGCCAAGGTAAACTTAGCTAGAGTATCTAGTTTTGGATCTGTTTCAATCGGAGTGCGGTTGCGGAGAGCTTGGAGAAGATCATCATTCATCTGGATTTGTTTGATTGAAAAGGCTGTGTGACCTGCGACGCAGAAAGCACAACCATTGGTTACGGCAGCTGTGATTTGTACTACTTCGCGTTCCACTGGTGTCAGGCTATTGCGGCGGTTGATGGCTCCGACAGTTCGGTAGGCTTCAAGCGCGGTTGGGGCATTGGCCAAGAGACCGATTAGGTTGGGAATATAGCCATTGTTATCTTTTTGTACTGTTTCAAGAACTTCTTTTACTTCTGCTGGTGCTGATTCTACTGTGTGGATGGTAAATGTTGTCATAAGAAACCTCTTTTCATTTTATTGTCATTTAGTCTATCATAGAATTTCCCCCTTGAATAATATATATTTTCAATCGCCTTGATAGGAAATGTTTATGAAATGAAAAAATCACACTAAAAGTGTGATTGGGTTAGTGTTTAAAATACTTTCTGGTTTCGGAAATAACGACTGGCGACAAGACTAAGAGGGCAATCAAGTTTGGCAAAGCCATCAGGGCATTGACGATATCTGCAATAATCCAGACCATATCCAACTCGATAAATCCTCCCAACAAGACCATGACTACAAAGACTACACGATATAGCCAGATAAAACGAACACCAAAGAGAAACTCAAAACAGCGTTCTCCGTAGTAGTTCCATCCGAGGATTGTCGTAAAGGCAAAGAGCACAAGGAAGATGGTCAAAAGAGCAGGTCCAAAGTGTGAAAAAACTGTTGAAAAGGCTGACTGGGTCAAGGCAACTCCATTCAAATCACCACTCCAAACCCCAGTTACCAAGATTGTTAAACCAGTCAACGTACAGATAATGAGGGTATCAATAAAGGTTCCTGTCATGGAAATCAAGCCTTGCTCGACAGGCTCATTTGTCTTAGCCGCAGCCGCTGCAATGGGAGCAGAACCAAGACCAGATTCGTTAGAAAAGACTCCTCGCGCCACACCATTCTGGATAGCCATCCGAATGCTGGCACCTGCAAAACCGCCTACCGCAGCAGCTGGACTAAAGGCTGAAGTAAAAATCAGGGCAAGTGTGGCTGGGATTTTCTCGATATTAAAGAGAATAACTGTAAGAGTCCCTAAAATATAGACAATAGCCATAAAAGGAACAACTGCTGTCGAAACTTTTGATATGGATTTGAGTCCACCAAAGACAGCAATCCCTACAAAAATGGATAAAATCAGAGCCGTGATAGCTGGATTAACCTGGGCTGTATTTTGAATGGATTCTGTAATCGAATTGACTTGGGTAAAGGTACCAATCCCTAGAAGGGCTACCAATACACCCGCTAGGGCAAAGAAGATAGCAAGTGGACGCCACTTTTCTCCCATCCCCAAAAGGATGTAACGCATGGGGCCTCCAGCTACAGCTCCATTTGCATCCTTTGTGCGATATTTGATAGCTAGCAAACCTTCGGCATACTTGGTCGCCATCCCAAAAAAGGCTGCCATCCACATCCAAAAGAGAGCCCCTGGTCCTCCAACCTTAATGGCTGTTGCGACCCCGATGATATTTCCCGTACCAACGGTGGCGGCTAAAGCCGTACAGAGAGCAGCAAAGCTCGACACATCGCCATGCCCCTTATCCTTGGTAAAGATCAGCTGAAAGGCCTTTGGGAGACGAGCTACCTGCAAAAGTCCTAGTCGGATGGTCAAATAGATACCCGTTCCGACCAATAAGATCAAGAGGGGAGGCCCCCAAACGAAAGCATCAAGCGCTTTAAGCAATTCTAACATATCCTTCTCCTATCTTTCAACCCCAAAAGAAAGAGCACATGCAAGATACATGTACTCTGGAATGCTTAGATAAATTCCTAAAAGCGATCTATCCTAGCTCTGTCCTTTTACCTGAGAGTTTGAGCAGTTGCCTGCCTTGCCCCTTCGGTGCCTTTACGGTCTCTCCAGAGTTCCGTCCATTTACAGTCATGGAAAACAAACCTTTCTCCACTTCTATTAAACTTCATTCGGTGTTGGTATTTTATTTTTTATTATTCTACAAGAAAAGTTAGCCTTTGTCAATATTTTCTATGAAACTTTTTGACTTTTCATTTCTTTTTTCAGAAAGAGCGAATCCTTCTTCTCTCTATCCTTTAAAGGTCACAATGGTGGCGCCACTGCCTCCAGCATTCTGTGGAGCATAGCCGAAACTCTTGACATGCTTGTTTCTTTGCAGGTATTTGGTGACGCCCTCACGGATGACTCCGGTTCCGATACCATGGATGATGTCTACCTGCGCCATGTTATTGAGCAGGGCTTGGTCGATAAAGACGTCCAGCTCATTCATAGCCTCTTCATACCGTTTGCCTCGGAGATCCAGTCTGGCTTGCGGGCCACGACCAGAAGCACGTTTGACGACATTGACTTGTTTTTTCTTGACTGGAGCTTCTTGCTGAGCCTGAACAAGGTCAAATTCTTTCTCTTCCAAGGTCATCTTGATCAAGCCAACTTGGGCTTCCCAGCGACCGTCCTTAAGCTGATTGGTCAAGGTTCCACGCTGACCATAACTGAGAACCACAATATCATCTCCCACCTTTGGAGCTCGTTTTTTCTTGGCTTTTTGAAGGACCTTGTTTTTAGACAAGTCAACTTTTTCAGGAGCTAGTTTTTTCAGTTTAGACTTGGCTTCAATGATTTCATGGGGTTTGAGTTGAGACTTACTGTGAAGATTCTTGAGAATCTGGTCACTCTCATTTAGAGCGAGTTCCACAATTTCAGCAGCTTGTTCACGCGCTTTGTTGAGCTCAGTTTCCTTCTCGCGATTGAGTTCGTTGTAAAGTTTTTTGAGTGCTCGGTTCATCTTGAGGTTTTCTTGCTCCACCTCACGAATATTGTCCAAGCGTTTGCGACTTTCAAGCGTTTGCTCTTCTAATTGCTCAATGATACGGTTGACGTCATTATCTTGGTCGACCTGCTGACTGGCATCTCCCACAATGACATCTGACAAGCCCAGGCGCTTAGCAATTTCAAAGGCATTGCTTCGGCCAGGAACTCCCTGCATAAAGCGATAGGTCGGACGCAAGCTGGCTGTGTCAAACTCCATGCTGGCATTTTGCACAAAGGCTGTCTCAATACCATAAGCCTTGAGTTCTGGATAGTGGGTCGTCGCCATAGTCTTGACCTGACGCAGACGAAGATCCTCCAGAATAGCCATAGCAAGCGCTGCTCCTTCCTGCGGGTCGGTACCTGCCCCGAGCTCATCTAGCAATAAGAGCGAGTGCTGATTGACCTTGCCAAGAATATCTACGATATTGGTCATGTGGCTGGAGAAGGTAGACAAGCTTTGTTCAATAGACTGCTCATCCCCAATATCCGCGAAGATTTCCTCAAAAATACCGACACGGCTTCCTTTATCAGCTAAAATGGGCAAACCTGACTGGGCCATGAGTTGAGTCAAGCCCAGGGTTTTGAGCATGATGGTCTTCCCACCCGTATTGGGACCTGTAATGACAATAGCCGTTAATTCCTTACCAAAGTGCACATCGTTTGCGACAGCATTCTTGACCAAAGGATGGCGAACATGAAGGAGTTGAATCTCTTGGGTCTCTGAAAGTTGAGGAACAACTGCTTGTCTTTCTTGGATGAAACGTACCTTGGCACGAATCAGATCCAGATGGCCGATAATCCAAGCGTCATTAGCAATCTCAGCAGCATGAGGGCGGACCCGTTCTGAGAGCTCCTGCAGGATGCGAATCATCTCATAGCGTTCATCAGCTCGCAGGCTGGCAATTTCTTCGCTCAGCTTGACCACCTCACGTGGCTCGATATAGACCGTGTTTCCACTGGCAGAGATGTCCTGGACAACACCTGCAATCTTATTGCGATAGGTGTTCTTGACTGGTAAAACCTGACGGCCATTTCTGCTAGCGATTATGCCTTCCGTCAACATCTGAGCTTTTTGCTTGAGCAAGTCTTGCAAGACATCTCGAACTTGACTCTCGCTATCATGGATTTTCCGACGGATGCGTGCTAGCTCTTCACTGGCGAAATTTTCGATAAATCCTGCATCATTTAGGGCTTGAAGACTCCCTTGCAAGTGTGGAAAATCATGTAGTTTTTCAAACCATCTCGCCAACTGCTCCAAGCGTACGTTTTCGAGATTGGTATAAAAGCCTTGCAACTCTCTGCTAGCCAGCAAGACCCGTTTGAGGAGCAGGAACTCCTCAATATTGAGGTCCGCTCCCATCTCCAGACGCTTGCAGACAGCTGAAATCTCACGTGTCGCTAGGATGGTAAAGTGGGGTTGCTCCACAAAAAGGGCTTGCATTTCCTCCATCTCTGTAAAGGCTTGTTTGATCTTATCCACCTTAGCAGTTGGAGCCAAGCCTTTTAGCTCCTCTAAGCCTTGCTCAGTCAGGAGATGAGGTTCAAACAAGGTCTTGATTTTATTAAATTCTAAGGTTTCTAGTATTTTTGTATTCATATTTTTTCCTTGTATGCTGGTTTACAAGATTATAGCAACTAGAGATTTTGACCTAGTCGTCCAATCTGTAAACAAAGGGCTAGGAAAAATCCCGCCCTTTTTATCCGATTAAATTTGTCACCCAGAGTTGTTTGATAAAGTTTGTCGTAAAAGGGACACTTTGGATGATGTGTTTGGCTACTGTACTTTTTTCGAGTGAATTTTGAATGATTGCCAAAGGCACTGTTGCAAGGATGGTCAGAGCCATTTGCAAGACAAATAAGGTTACCAATAGCGACAATAGGCCAGCTCCCATACGAAACCATTTGACATCAAGCTTTTTAGTTGGAATCAAGTGCAGGAACAAACCGATAAAACGTCCGATACTGTAACAAATTCCGAAAACTAAAAGGTAGGCTAGGCCCGCATAAAAGACCTTGTCTAGCTGAAACAGCTGGTCTGAAGGGAAGAAAAAGGTGCCCTGTCCTTCCTGAGGATTGGCATAAGGGACAAGCAAGTGGAAGTGTTCCCCCAGTGATTTATAAAACTGTCCCGCAACAAAGGCTGAAATCACTGCAACGAGGAAATAATAAACTTGCAGGACCAAACCTCTACGGTAGCCGATGTAAAAGCCCCAAGCCAGAACCAATAAGAGTAGGATTGAAATCATAGGGAATCCTCAATCTTGCTCTGTTCTTGTTTAACAGCAATCAACTTGTGGCGGAGTTCTAACAACTCTTGCTCCTTGTCATCAAATTCAATCTCACGGTTGAGTTGTGTAGACAGACAATTGACTGCTAAAAGAAGCGCAATGGTTTCATCATCCGCCCCAGGCATTTGTTCTTTAATTGCTTGGTATTTTTCAGTCGCAACCTTGGCAATTTCCTCCATAAAGAGGTTGTCATGCTCGGTTGTCAAGGTTAATGTCTTTTTCCCGAATGTAAACTTATATCGATTTAGATTTGCCATAAAATTCACCTCACGATATTATACCAAATTTCGCTAACTTTGTCAGTTTTTACCAATTCTCCTTCTTTTGTGGTACAATAGAGACTATGGCAAGTATCACACTCACACCCAGTGAACAGGAAATTCAGAGCTTTTTAAGTCAGTATCAGAAGGCTCTCAGTCCTAGTAAAAATCCTTATATTCGCTATTTTTTGAGACTGCCTCAGGCAACAGTTTCCATCTATACTTCTGGAAAAGTCCTCCTGCAAGGCGAAGCTGCTGAGCAATACGCTAGTTTCTTTGGTTATCAAGTTGTAGAGGAAACCAGTGGACAAGATTTTCCTATGATTGGGACTGATGAGGTGGGAAATGGTTCCTACTTTGGTGGGCTGGCTGTTGTGGCTTCCTTCGTGACACCTGACCAGCACGACTTCTTGCAAAAACTCGGCGTAGGGGATTCAAAAACCTTGACTGACCAAAAGATTCGTCAGATTGCCCCTATCCTCAAGGAAAAGATTTCGCACCAAGCGCTCCTCCTTTCACCGAGCAAGTACAACGAAGTTATCGGAGAGCGTTACAATGCTGTTTCTGTAAAGGTTGCCCTTCATAACCAGGCTATCTTTCTCCTGCTTCAAAAAGGAATCCAGCCAGAAAAAATCGTGATTGATGCTTTTACAAGCCCTAAAAACTATAATAAGTACTTGGCACAAGAAGCCAACCGTTTTCCAAACAAAATTAGCTTAGAAGAAAAAGCCGAGGGCAAATACCTAGCTGTTGCAGTTAGCTCTATCATCGCGCGGGATCTCTTCCTCGAAAACTTGGAAAATCTAGGACGAGAACTGGGCTATCAACTGCCAAGTGGCGCTGGAACTGCATCTGATAAGGTTGCTAGCAAAATCCTGCAGGCCTATGGCATGAAGGGACTTCATTTCTGTGCCAAATTGCATTTTAAAAACACTGAAAAAGCAAAAACACTTCTAGAAAGGTAAATTATGAATTCGTTTAAAACATTTCTAAAAGAATGGGGAGTTTTCTTCCTGATTATCGCACTGGTCGGTCTTAGCCGTATCTTTCTTTGGAGCAATGTCCGTGTAGAAGGACACTCGATGGACCCTACCCTAGCCGACGGAGAAGTTCTCTTCGTTGTTAAACATCTCCCAATTGACCGCTTCGACATCGTGGTTGCGCATGAGGAAGACGGAAATAAAGATATTGTCAAAAGGGTTATCGGCATGCCTGGTGATACCATCCGCTACGAAAATGACAAACTCTTTATCAACGGTGAAGAAACGAATGAACCTTACCTAGCTGAATACCTCAACTTGTTCAAAACAGAAAAGTTGCAAAACACCTATACTGGAAAAGGATTTGAAGGCAATAAGGGAGTTTACTTTAGAGAACTTGCTCAAAAGGCACAGGCCTTTACAGTCGATGTCAATTCCAATACCAGCTTCAGCTTTACTGTCCCTCAAGGTGAGTACCTTCTCCTTGGTGATGATCGTCTAGTCTCTAGCGACAGCCGCCACGTTGGTACCTTCAAGGCCAGCGATATCAAAGGCGAAGCAAAATTCCGTTTCTGGCCACTTAACCGTATCGGAACTTTTTAAGATAAGGAAGAGGCCGAGAATGCTAAGTCTCAGTCTCTTTTTCTATTGCGAGAAGAAGGACTTTTAGTCTCCTAGCTTGTTGAAAGAAGCTAAGGGTCCAACTCTCACGAACTCATGTAAAGGAAACCTATGGAAGTTTATTTTTCAGGCACCATTGAACGGATTATTTTTGAAAATCCCAGTAATTTTTATCGCATTCTCCTCCTAGATATCGAAGATACGGACGCGGAGGACTTTGACGATTTTGAAATCATCGTTACAGGAACCATGGCTGATGTAATTGAGGGTGAAGACTATACTTTTTGGGGGCAAATCATTCAGCACTCCAAGTATGGAGAACAGCTTCAGATCAGCCGTTATGAGCGGGCAAAACCAACTAAAAATGGGCTAGTCAAGTACTTTTCTAGTAGCCATTTCAAAGGAATTGGTCTCAAAACGGCCCAAAAAATCGTTGATAGCTATGGTGAAAATACCATTGACGAAATTCTGGAACATCCTGAAAAGCTGGAAAGTATTGCAGGACTCTCTGCCAAAAACCGTGAGGCTTTTGTTTCCACCCTCCGTCTCAACTACGGAACAGAGATGGTCTTGGCAAAACTAGCTAACTACGGCATTCCCAATAAACTAGCCTTTCAGATTCAAAACTTTTACAAGGAAGAAACGCTGGATATTGTCGAAAACTATCCCTACCAGTTGGTTGAGGATATCAAGGGATTGGGCTTTACCATTGCTGACCAATTAGCCGCCGAACTAGGCATCGAAAGTCAAGCCCCTGAACGTTTCCGTGCTGGCCTTGTCCACAGTCTTTTTCAGGGATGTATGGATACGGGCAATACCTATATGGAAGCCCGAGATTTGCTGGAACAGACCCTGACTCTCCTCGAGTCTTCCCGTCCCGTGGAACTCGATCCCAGCCAAGTAGCTCAGGAATTATCTCATTTGATTGAAGAAGACAAGGTTCAGCAGATTGATACCAAAATCTTTGATAATAGCCTCTTTTTCGCTGAAGAAGGCATCCGCAGTCACTTGGTTCGTATCCTTGAAAAAGGAAAACAAAAGAGTCATGATTTGGAAACCATTCAAAAGCATATCGCTAGCGTCGAGAAAGAACTGGGTATCCAATACGATAGTATCCAAAAGCAAGCTATCTGTGATGCTATCCAGAACAAGGTCTTTATCCTAACAGGTGGACCTGGTACTGGTAAGACGACTGTTATCAATGGGATTATCGCTATTTATGCCCTCTTAGAAGGACTCGATTTCAAGAAGAAAAGTAACTTACCTATTCTTCTCGCTGCCCCAACTGGTCGAGCGGCTCGGCGCATGAATGAATTGACAGGATTGCCAAGTGCTACTATACACCGTCATTTGGGAATAACGGGAGACGATGATACCAGCCATCTAGAAGATTATCTAGATGCCGACTTTATCATTGTAGATGAGTTTTCCATGGTGGATACTTGGCTAGCCAACCAACTTTTCTCCAACATATCTTCTAACAGTAAAATTCTCATCGTAGGTGATAGCGACCAGCTACCTTCTGTTAGTCCCGGACAAGTCCTGGCTGACCTGCTCCAGATACCCCTGATTCCGCAGACTCGCTTGGAACGGATTTACCGTCAGAGTGAAGAATCAACTATCGTCACCTTGGCGAGTCAAATTCGACAGGGAATCTTGCCAGCAGATTTCACCCAGAAAAAAGCTGATCGCTCCTACTTTGAAATCGCTAGTGGCCATATCCCAGCTACGATTGAGAAAATCCTCGGTGCTGCCCTCAGAAGTGGTATTCCGGCTCGTGATATTCAGGTGTTAGCGCCTATGTATAGAGGAACTGCTGGTATTGACGCCATCAACCAACTCATGCAAGACCTACTCAATTCTCAGCAAAAGGGGCAAGTTAGCTTTGAAGCAACTCAGTGTCACTATCGAACAGGGGACAAGGTCATTCACCTAGTCAACGATGCCGAAGTCAATGTCTTTAATGGAGACCTAGGCTACATCACAGATCTGATTCCTGGAAAATACACCGAGTCCAAACAAGACGAGATTGTCATTGATTTCGATGGCAATGAAGTCGTCTACCCACGTAACGAATGGTACAAGATTCGACTAGCCTACGCCATGAGTATTCATAAGTCTCAGGGAAGTGAGTTTCCCGTCGTCATCCTGCCCATTACCAATGCTAGCAAGCGCATGCTGGAGCGAAATCTCATCTACACAGCTATCACACGGGCCAAGAGCAAGCTCATCCTTCTTGGTGAATTACAGGCCTTTGACTATGCAGTCAAGCATATCGGGACTGCCCGCAAGACCTATCTGATTGAACGCTTCAGTGATTTAATTGAAAATAATATTGAAGAAAGTAAACAAGTTTTCTTTGAAACTGCCACAGCAAGTGACTCTGAACAATCCTACATCCTCACCGAGGAAAACTGGTCTAGCATCCCCGCTATGATCGGGATTACAGATACAGATCTCAAAGAGATTTTCGGAAATTAGCGCATAAGAAAACCCACCAATTCAGGTGGGATTTTTATTTATTAAGATTATTTAACTGTTGCTGTGCTTGTAATCAATTCAACAGCTTTTTTGATAGTGATATCGTGTTTCAACATATCAGCTGAAAGCAAGTTTTGAACTTGAGCCACTTCCATGTTGTAATCTGCAGCCAATTGCTCAATTTCTTTTTGGATTTCTTCTTCTGAAGCATCAAATCCTTCAGCTTTGGCAACTGCTTCGATAACAAGGTTAGTCTTCGTACGTGACTCAGCTTCTGCTTCGTATTGTTTGTGAAGGTCTTCTTGAGTAGTTCCTGTGATTTGGAAGTACATGTCAGGGTTGATACCTTGGCGTTGCAAGTTTCCAAGGAATTCATTTACTGAGCGGTGAACTTCTTCGTGGATCATTTCTTCTGGAAGTTCTACGATTTCAGCGTTTTCTACAGCTTTATCGATTGCCGCACCTTCAAGGGCATCTTTGTATGCCTCTTTTTTCGCAGCAGTCAATTCTTTGCGGTATTTTTCTTTCAATTCGTCAAGAGTTTCCACTTCTTCGTCGATATCTTTTGCAAGTTCATCATCAAGAGCTGGAACTTCTTTTGCTTTTACTTCGTGGATAGTTGTTACGAATTTAGCTTCTTTATCTGCAAGGTCTTCTGCTTGGTAGTCTTCTGGGAATGTTACGATAACATCAACAGTTTCGCCAGCTGAGTGTCCAACCAATTGGTCTTCAAAACCAGGGATAAATTGACCTGATCCAAGTCCAAGTGAGAAGTTTTCACCTTTTCCACCGTCAAATTCAACACCGTCGATAGAACCAACGAAGTCAATAACAACAGTGTCGCCATTTTCAGCAGCGCCTTCTTTGATAACCAATTCAGCCAAGTTGTTGCGTTCGCGTTCGATACGTTCTTCAACGTCAGCGTCTGTCACTTCTTTTTCTACATCAACTGATACTTCAAGGTTTTTGTAGTCGCCCAATTTTACTTCAGGTTTTGTCACGACTTCAGCTGTGATAACCCAGTCTTGACCTTTTTCCATTGAAGTCACGTCAATTTTTGGTTGCGCAACGACTTCAAGACCAGCTTCTTTTACTGCAGCTTCATAAGCATTTGGCAAAAGTGCGTTCATTGCATCTTGATAAAGAGCTTCTTCACCAAATTTTTGGTCGAAGATAGGGCGTGGAAGGTGACCTTTACGGAAACCTGGAACGTTAAGAGTTTTCTTTACTGAGTTAAATACACGGTCCAATTCTGGTTTGATTTGGTCTTGAGAGATAGTGAAAGTCAAGACACCACGGTTTGTTTCTTTGTTTTCAAATGATACAGACATTCTGTCATTTCTCCTTAAAATTTTTAATACAGTCCATTATACCATATAATAGCGACTTTTTTCAAGTAATGAATGCGCTTTTCAATAGTGCTAGAGGTACTTGCTCGCTTCCTTGATACTAAGTTCAGCCATTCTCTTCTTATTTCTTTCAATAAAACGTGCTACCCATTCGGGATTGATTTTAGAGTAGTCTCTTAGAGCCCATCCGATAGCTTTGTTGATGAAAAATTCTGTCTGGTCCAGATTGTTTAGCAGGATCTTTTCCATCAGTTGGACATTTGTTTTCTCTTTCCTTAACAACTGGTGGTCAATAGCGACTCGTCTCAGCCAGATATTGTCTGATAGGCTCCATTTTAAAATCACTTCTTCAAGTTCCGGATGGTTAGCCACCAAACTTCCTACTACTCTATCTAAGATATCTACCGTGTCCCACCAGGACTTGGTCACGACCAGACGCTCAAGCTCAGGCAAGTCATCCTTCGTTAGATAAGACTGCATGGCTTTCAAATAGTTGGCAGCCACATATTGGTATTCTCTAGATTCCTTTTCCCAGCAAGTGTCCACAAAATCCCAATCAATAATCTTTGTTTTTTTCTCGCTTGGAAAGTATTTTTTATAGAGGGCATTTCTTTCAGGACCTGCAATCCCTAAAAAGGGAAATTGATGACGCATATAGGCTTCCATTGGGCCTGCTTTCTCAGGGTCTTTTGCTGCCTCTAGCTCCTCAAGTAAATCTACAAGACTCATCTAAAAGTCCTCCTGCCCCACCAAGTGGTGCTGAAAGGCATAGACTGCAGCCTGGGTACGATCGCTGACTTCAAGTTTGGCAAGGATGTTGGACACGTGGGTCTTGACCGTCTTGAGAGAGATAAAGAGTTCATCTGCGATGCGCTGATTTTCGTAGCCCTTGGCGATGAGTTGAAGCACGTCTCGCTCACGCGCAGTCAGCTCCTCATGAAGCTCCATATGATTGCGGTGATATTCAACCTTCTTGCTGACCTCTTGTTCAATAGCCAGTTCGCCCGCTGCCACCTTACGGACAGCATGGAGCAATTCATCTGCACTTGAAGTCTTAAGCATATAGCCTTTGGCACCAGCATTCAAGACAGGCATAATTTTTTCATTGTCCAAGTAAGAGGTGACAATTAATATCTTGGCTTCAGGCCATTCTTTGAGGATGGCTAAGGTCGCGTCAATCCCATTCATCTCAGGCATGACGATATCCATGACAATGACATCTGGACGCAGTTTCAAGGCCAAGTCAATACCTTGAGCCCCATTAGCAGCCTCGCCCACAACTTCCACATCGTCTTGGAGATCAAAATAGCTTTTCAAGCCCAATCGGACCATTTCATGGTCATCTACCAGTAAAATTTTCATCTCTACTCCTTTATGATTCCTTATCTAGCAGGGGAATACGGATATCAACCGCCAGTCCTTGCTTTGGAGCTGTCAAGAGTTGAACAGTCCCTGCCATATCCTCGACCCGCTCCTTAACATTTCTCAGTCCATAACTCAAGTCATCTAAGCTCCCTAACTGGAAACCAATCCCATTATCCACCACCTTCAGCTGCACTTCAACATCTGTCTGATAGAGGTAGACATCTAGACAAGATGCCTGGGCATGGCGAAGGGTATTGCTGATCAACTCCTGCAAAATACGGAAGATATGTTCTTCAATCTTCTTGGGCAATTTAGACACATTCTGCTTGAGACTAACCTTGAGATCACTCTTGTCCTCTAGCTCTTTTAAGAGGATTTGAATCCCCTCAACTAGACTCTTCTCTTCCAACTCAACTGGTCGCAAATGTAGGAGCAAGACCCGCAAATCTTTCTGGGCTGTTTCAAGGATAGCTGCAACACTTTGCAACTGGGTCTGCATCTTTTCTCTATCCAGCTTCAAAGCCTGCTGGCTGACACCTGATAAAATCATATGGGCTGCAAACAACTCCTGACTAACTGTATCGTGCAAGTCACGTGCTATCCGCTTCCTTTCTTTCTCGATGATTGCTTCTTCCTTGACCAGGCTTTGATTTTCAGCCTTTTGAACAGCCTCTGTCAAGAGGTTAAGCTTGCCAGACAAGGACTTAAAACTGGCATCCAAGTCTGGATCTGCAAAGGCAACCACCTCTTTTCCTGCTAACAGTCGCTTGAGATTGACTTGCATTTTTCTGCGAGAGACTTCTTCTATCACGCGCCAAAAGAGGACAAAAAAGAAGGTCATGGAAAGGCTAAAGACCAAGATCAAGAAGATGAGTTTCTCTGTTTTCTCGATATCCTGTAGCAAATAGGACCAATCAAGATTTAGAATATCAAGCAGACTATTAGCCAAAAAGAGAATAAAGAGGAGTGAAGTCAGGCCGATTAACAGATAAGATTGCTTTTTCATCCTCTGACCACCTCCACATCGCCAACCATAGTAGTTAGGAAAATCTTGACGCTCTTGTTACTCTTGAGATAGTCTCTGGTCTCCTGATGATAGTGTTCATTGCGGAGGGATCTCTTAGGTTGATGGAGGAAGGTAAGATCTCCGTAGAGACAGTTGACACTGAGACTGATTTCAACATCTACAGGTACGATAATCCTAGTCGTTCCGACCATTTTTCTAAGGATAATGACATTGTCATGATTGGTTAGGATAACTCTTTCCAAATGAATGGTGTCCTTGCCCATGAGGCGAAAGAGGTTGATATCGTCAAACTGGCAGGTCTGGTGACTAGAGAAATGATGGAGATTGCCAAACCAAGGATTGCGTTCATTTTTAACCGTCACCACCTCTTCAAAGACCAAGTCCGTATCCCCTCTTTCTTGATTCATCATTGGATAGAGAAGAAAGAGACTATAGATAACTGCCACAAAGATAGCTAATATCACAAAGGGATTGAGCATGACGATGAAAAAGAAAAGAATAGTCGCCACAAGGAGGAAAACATTGTTGCCCTCTTTCCCTGTATAATAGCGGAGCAAGAGCAAAAAGAGGAATAGAATCAGCAGAAAACGCGAAAAATGCTCTGATACCATCAAAATCAGAGCTCCCGTCAACAGACAGGCTTCTATAAATAAAAAGATTTGAAATTTTTTCATAGCTGCATCCTCTCTTTTCTATTTTATCACAATTCAAAAAAGTCACCTCGGTCTGAGGATGGAAAAAGGAGATAGGACAGAAATCGCTCCTACAAACTAGGTTCTTTCAGCCCACCACAGTTGACAAAAGACTACAAAAAAGGGCGGGATTCTTGTCCCGACCTCTCTACATCTGATCTTTTGCTTCTTTTAGTTTGCCATAAAGAATATAGTCTACGCTTTGCAGATCCGCTATAGTGGCACAGTTAAGGGCACACATGATCAAACGCAGATCTTCTTTCCAGCCTTGGACAATGCCAATCACCTCTTCGACGGAGTAGGTTTCAATCAACTCAAGAACGGTACGTGACAGTCCTATAGCCTTGGCACCAAAGACCAGACACTTAATCATATCCAGCGGATTTCGAACCCCTCCGCTAACCAAAAGTTCGACCTTGTCTTTCCAGTCTTGGGCATTGAGAAGGGCTTGCATAGTAGACTGCCCCCATTGATTGAGGTAATCACGCTGGCCACTGCGACGGTTTTCGATATAGGCAAAGCTGGTGCCACCACGACCCGACAGGTCAACCGTTCGAACACCCAATCCATAGGCTCGTTCGATGGTCTTTACATCCATCCCAAAGCCCACTTCCTTTAAAACGATTGGAACAGGGATCCGCTTGCTATAATCTGCTAGATGCGATTGCCAGCTTCTGAACTTTCTTTCTCCCTCTGGCATGAGCAATTCCTGCATGACATTGACATGCACTTGGAGGAGGAGAGGATTCATCGCTTCTACAGTCTGAATGCCTAACTCAACAGGCTTGTCCAAGCCAATATTAGTACCAAGGAGGAGATTTGGATGGCTAGATTTGACAGAAAAAGAGGCATCTGTTGGATCCTTGAGAGCTGCGCTATAAGATCCCGTTACAAACAAAATCCCACAGGCTTCTGCCACCTGAGCCAGCTTTTGATTGATTTCTCTCCCCTTATCGCTCCCACCCGTCATGGCATTGATATAAAAAGGAAAGTCCCACTTTCGACCTGCAAATTCCGTAGACAAATCAATCTCATTCAGGTCATAAAGAGGCAGGGAAGAATGAATTAACTCCACCTCATCAAAGCTATTATAGGAACTTTTCTGCTCAAGGGCATAGCGGATGTGCTCGTCCTTACGATTTGTCGTCATGTCCTATCCTTTCTTGGTATAAGAGCTCAATCCCCAGATCGGCCCAACGGTTTTTTAAGTTTTCAGTTGATTGCTCATCAAAACTCAAGACAATGCCACAGTCACCACCACCAGCGCCACTACTTTTGGCAACAGCCAGCAAATCTTGACTGGCTTCTTTCAACTGTCTCAGCGAAGGCGTGTAAATATCTGGGCTCAAGCCTTCTAAAAGCTGACTGGCTGTTTCCACCTGATCGATAATTTTTTCTGCATTCCCCTGCTCCAAGGCTTCTACCAAAGCAGACACCGTTGCTTTTGAGGAAGTTAAAAAATTCTGGCCTATGTTTTGCTTGATTTGCTGAACCATTTGACTCGATACAGCTACTTCCTTGGTCCATCCCACTAGGAAATCACATTCTAGGGTTGGTTTCACTTGTGAGATGGAAAAGCCCCAATCACGCTCCAAAACTGTCGCCAAGCTTTCTTCTTGCAACCAAGCAGCTATCTTCTTTCGATCAAAAGATTGGTAGAGAACCAAATCTTCTGCCACAATACAGGCAAGGTCTCCCATAGAGCCATTGTCTCCTCGCTTGAGCAAGACCGCACTAGCCAGCTTGAACAAGAGATCCTGATCAATTGAAAGATGATACAGAGCCAGCAGGGCCTTGATCACCAAGACAACGACGCTACCACTAGAACCCAGACCAAACTTTTTCCCTTCTCGTTCCATTTTCCCTCGGATTTCCAAGGAAAAAGGTCGCAAGATCTGCCCACGATCAGCAAGGAAATCATTCATCAAAGCAATTGTTTCTTGAATCAAACTGTAGGCTGGATTTGGCGTCAAGTCCACTGCGAAATCAAACATATCTGAGTAGATACGGTAGCTGTCTGAAAAAGCAATCTCAGCCTTCATATAGATAGGTATCGCCTTTATCAAGGCCAACTGTCCTGGCTCTAAAATAGCATACTCACCCGCCCAATAGAGTTTTCCGCAAGTTTTAACAGCAATCATCTTGGCTCAAATCCTTTGTTTTTGACACAATCAAGCGATAACGTTGACCTAAGAGTTCTGAGAGGTGTTCCAAGTCTTTCTCTAGACAGAGGACCTTGACATTGGGACCCGCATCCATGGTAAAGTAGCAGGATTCCCCTTGCTCACGAAGCTGGCGGACAAAGTCCATGGCCTCATAAGTCGCATCCGTCAGATAAGAAAAGGCTGGTGATGCTGTTTTTGTCGTAGCGTGCATAGCAAGAGCATTTTTCTCCGTTAATTCCCCAACCTTGGCAAAGTCATTCTCTTTGAGATAAAGTAGCATATCCTGATAGTCCTTCTCAGACTGACGCACCCAGTCATCAAAAGTCGTCGAAGTTTCCACACAAAGTTTCATCCCATCACGGCTAGATATTGTTTTTTTCTTGTCTTCTAGCACCAACATAATCATAGCTAGTTTCAAGTCTGTCTCTACAGGGTAAATCTCCCCACTATCCTTGTCCCAGGCACCGAGTGGTCCATAAAAACTACGAGAGGAAGAACCTGAAGCGAACTTAGCCTCCTGTGCCAACTGACTCCGATCCAAACCAAGCTGGAAATAGGCATTGCAAGCCTTGACCAAGGCGGACAAACCACTGGAACTGGAAGACAGACCCGCCGCGGTCGGCATGTTGTTTTGGGTATCGATACGGACAAAACCCTCACCTTCTGGACGGTAGCGGTCGATAATCTTGCTCATCTTGGCATGTTCCGCCTCATTTTGGAGCTGACCATTGATATAAAAGGCATCCGCCGTCGCATGGGCTGGTAGAGGCGACAAGGTCGTCTCTGTATACATATTTTCCAAAGTCAGAGAGATACTGCTAGTAGCAGGAACCATCTCTTTTTCTTTTTTCTTTCCCCAGTATTTGATAATGGCAATATTTGCGTAGGAACGTACTGTTACAGGCTTTCGATCCATGTCTGAACAGCTCCTTTCTCTTCTAATCGTTTTGCTAGTTCTTGTGCTTGATCCAGATTGGCTACCAAGGCAATGATACAACCTCCTAGGCCACCACCACTCATCTTGGCACCCAGAGCACCGTCGCTCAGAGCCGTTTCAACGAGGGAATCTGCCTCAGGGCTACTGACACCAATTTCTTTTAGATGTAAATGTGCCTGACTGAATATTTGTCCCAGTTTTTCAGCATCTTTTTGTCTAATCGCATCTTCTGCCTGCTGGGTCAATTCTCCCAAGGCATGCAAAAACGGTAGGGCATCCTTCCCCTTGCTTTGAACCACTTGGATGGCTTCACGAGTGTGACCATACACGCCCGTATCTGCAATAACCAAATAAGCGGATAGTTCCATCTTAAGCTCTGTAAATCCAACGTTTTTAATAAAGCGAATAGGTTGGTCACTGAGACAGGTCTTGGCATCCAACCCGCTTGGATTCATATGGGCAATCATCTCAGCCCGATTGACCAAGATTTCTAGTATATCATGAGGCAGGTCAGCTTGATAGTAGTCAAAAACAGCTCGAATGGCCGCTATACTGATAGCCGCTGACGAACCCATCCCTCGTTTTTCAGGGATAGCCGAGTCAATCACACAGCGAATGCAAGCATCCTTGATATTTAGATGTTCAAGTGAAGCATACACCGCCATGGATAAGGTATCCTCCTCATAAAGACGCCATGGACTTTCAGCAGGGACCACCTTGCAGGTCACCTCCACCTCTAAGAGAGGTAGGGAAATAGCAGGATAGCCGTAGACTACCGCATGCTCTCCTATTAAAATAATCTTACTATGTGCCTGACCGACACCAACTTTTTTTGTCATGTTTTCCTTTAACCAGACGAAAAGACCGTCTCACTTTTCATACAGTAGTATTTCTCCTATCTATTTTATTATATTTTCACAAAAAAAGCGATTGTTTCCTTCACAATCGCCTCTTTCATTATTGAACCCATTCGCCATTATAGTTGACAAAATAGCCTTCTACAGTCGTATTCACTGCTAAAGCACCTGAGCTGTAAGCGTAGTACCATTTGCCATTAATCTGGAACCAACCTGTCTTCATGTCACCATTATTTGCGTTTAGATAATACCAAGTCGAACCTTCCTGATACCAACCAGTTGCCATGACTCCTGATGAACGAAGATAGTACCACTTGTTACCAACATAAGTCCAACCTGTCTTCATATCACCATTTTCAGCATCTAGATAATACCAAGTCGAGCCTTCCTGATACCAACCAGTTGCCATGGCTCCTGATGAACGGAGGTAGTACCATTTATTACCAAGATATTTCCAACCAGTTTGCATTGCAGCGGTTGTTGGATCTAGATAGTACCAAGTTGAATCATCGATTGTCCAACCACGTGCTAGCTCCCCAACAGTCAATCTGTTGATACGAGAATCAAATCCACCATCCTTCAGTAAATAATACCAGTGCCCCTCATCATAAACCCAACCAGTTTTTAAGGTGTGATAGCTACGCTGATCTTTAAAATAATAGACTCGTTTCTCTGCCGGACTATCATATTGTTCCCCATGATGTTTGTTGGTATTTGTAGCAGTTTTTGCTTCTAAAACTTGCTTGCCAACAAATTCTTGTAGTACCCCATCTTGACCAAAGTAAAACCAATCTGGTCTAAAAGCAATATCTTGCCTTAGAGAAGAACCAATCGTAACCCCTTTGTGTGGAGCAGGTATATATTGCCAGCCGACAACCATCTCTCCAGATAGAGGATCAAAATAATAGTACTTACCATCAATCACTCGCCAGTAGGTTTCTTTGAGTTCCCCCTTCTTATAGTAGGTTCTACCATTTTCTTGGACAAATTGCCAGCCTTCTGAATCAGCATCATCCGCAAAGACAGTGCTTGTCGCTAGCAAAGCAAAGAAAAAGACTGCTAGTAGAACTTGCAATATTTTTTTCAAAAATTTCATTAGATTTTTCCTCCATAATTGATTGTAGCAAAGACCTGACTGTATGTCAATATATAGAAACTTCTCAAAAAAAGCAGTTACATAACTGCAACTGCTTTTCTATTCTTGCATGGTGTAACCAACACCACGCACGGTTTTAATGTAGCTTTTTTGACCTTTTACATCAAGCTTGCTACGTAGATAACGGATATAAACATCCACGATATTGGTTTCTGTCGCACTTTCGTACTTCCAAACACTTTCCAATAACTGCTCACGAGTCAAGACTTTCTTGCTTCCCATGAGAGTAGCCAGAAGGTCATACTCACGACGCGTCAGAGCAATCATCTCCTCGCCACGATAAACGGTATGATGTTCTACATCCATACGTAGGTTGCGGTAAGACGTTGGAACCTTCATCTGACTACAGTGTTGGTCAATGAAGTCCCGACCTCGGAAAATCGCTGAAATACGAGCTACTAGATTATCAATAATCACTGGCTTATAGATGTAAGAAACGGCGAAGCGCTGGATTGTCTCAATCTGGTCTTGCAATTCTTCGCGATGGTCCAAGACCATAATCACTGAGGCTGGTTTTGTCCGACTCAGCTTGTCTGCAAAATCCTGGGCCGTCATATCCCCCAGATGAGCATTCAGTAAAATCAAGTCATAGTCCGTCTGGAGAGCCATGGAGAGGGCTTTTGGCCCCTCCTCTACCAAATCGACTCGGTATTGCTCTTTTTGGAGTTCCAGACTGAGAAAATGAGCTAGATTTCGTTCTTTCTCAAGTAATAAAATCCGTTTCCCCATGGCAGACCTACTTATTTTTCGTCATACCAAGAGTAGTGGAAGGTTCCTTCTTTGTCTTTACGTTGGTAAGTGTGGGCACCAAAGTAGTCACGTTGTGCTTGGATCAAGTTAGCTGGAAGGTCAGCTGAACGGTAGCTATCAAAGTAAGTAATGGCTGCTGAGAAGGTTGGTACTGGTACACCAGCTTGAACAGCAAGTGCTACGATATCACGCACTGCTTGTTGGTACTGAGCAGTGACATCCAAGAAGTACTCATCCAAGAGAAGGTTTGCAAGATCAGCATCACGGTTGTAAGCATCTGTGATCTTTTGCAAGAAACGAGAACGGATGATACAGCCATCACGCCAGATAGATGCGATGTCTGCAAATGGCAAGTTCCAGTTGTTTTCTTTAGAAGCCACACGCAATTGGGCAAAACCTTGTGCGTATGAGATAATTTTTGAGAAGTAAAGGGCTTGACGGATCTTTTCAATCAACTCAGCCTTGTCTCCTTCAAACTTGAAGGCAGCTGGTTTTGGAAGCACCTTGCTAGCATGTACACGCTCTTCTTTGTATGTAGAGATGTAGCGAGCAAATACTGACTCAGTGATAAGTGACAATGGCACACCAAGGTCAAGAGCTGATTGGCTAGTCCATTTACCAGTTCCCTTATTACCTGCGGCATCAAGGATGTAGTCTACGATTGGTCCATCTTGACCTTCATCGTCTTTGCGTCCAAGAATATCAGCTGTGATTTCAATCAAGTAGCTATCCAATTCACCCTTGTTCCACTCAGTAAAGATTTCAGCCATATCTTCTGCAGAAAGACCGAGCAAGTGTTGCATGAGGTCATAGCTTTCTGCGATCAATTGCATGTCACCATACTCGATACCGTTGTGGACCATTTTCACATAGTGACCAGCTCCATCAGGACCGATGTAAGTAACACATGGTTTGCCATCTTCTGGTGCTTTAGCTGAGATTTCTTCGAGAACATCAGCAACCAATTCGTAGGCTTCTTTTTGTCCACCTGGCATGATAGAAGGACCTTCAAGGGCACCTTTTTCACCACCAGAAACCCCAGTACCGATAAAGTTGATGCCTGAGTTAGCCAACTCTTCGTTACGACGGATGGTATCTTTGTAGAAAGTGTTTCCTCCGTCGATCAAGATATCACCCTTGTCAAGGTGTGGAAGAAGGGCTTCGATAGTTGCGTCTGTACCAGGTCCAGCTTGAACCATGAGCATGATACGACGAGGTTTTTCGATTGAGTTTACAAAGCTTTCCACGTCATAGCTTGGCACAAAGTTCTTTTCAGGATGGCAAGCAATCACATCTTCTGTTTTTTCTTTACTACGGTTGTAAATGGCAACTGTATAGCCACGAGATTCGATATTTAGGGCAAGGTTACGACCCATTACGGCCATACCTACGACACCAAAGTTAGCTTTTGTCATGTGACACTCCTCTTGTTTAATATGTTTTATTTTATCATTTTTACCTATGAAAGGAAAGAATTTTGTAACGGTCTCTTAGTAGTCCAAGTCATCAGCGTGACCAGAACCATTCCCTACAAAGTAACCTGTCTTACAGTTGAGGGTGAAGAGATAGGTTCCATCTGGTTTGTAAAGGTTGTAATAACCATTTCCGTTTACGATATTGACCCGTTCTAGGATATATTGGTTGCCTGTGATATAACCGCGAGCACGTGATGTTGCTAGGATTTGTTCCAAAACACCATCTGCAAACGTCCAAGCAGGGTTGTTGCTATCATCTACAGCTGTTTGGTTGTACGGTACACGACTAGCACTTCTTTGAAGGTTAACACCATCACTCGACAAACCACCATTTGTATCTCTAGCTGGTGCGGTGGTACTTGTTGAAGGCGTCGTGCTGCTCGCATTGCTTTCTGTAGCTGAACTTGAACTTGCTTGACTAGAACTTGAACTAGAAGCACTTGTTTGTTGGCTCTTACCGAGGCTAATAGCTTTATCCAAGAGCTTGTCTAATTCTGTGTTACCTGTTTTGATTTCTGTAAACTTAGCGTCTGCTTTAGCTTTCGCATTGGTATCCAAGACACCGTCAGTGATTGCCGGACTTTCAAAGAGGGCATTGATATCTTGGATGGCCTTGATTTGAGTTGCTAAACTATCGTATTTTGACTTAGCTAATGTATGATTACGACTACCTTCTAACTTATCTAGCAAGGTTTTCAGTTGACTCAACTTATCGAACTGGCTATTTTTCAAAGCTGTCTTATTTTCATCTGTATAAAAGGCATCATAGAGCGTATTAAACTCTTGCAAGTCGGTTTGCGATTCCTGATTGCTTGAAGATGATTGAGAAGCCTGAATTTCTTGGTTTGAGCGAGATACTTGTCGGTAGACATAATACGTTCCAGCAAGAACAAGAATTGCAGCCACCACTGAGGCAATGATGATGACACCTTTCTTCTTAGAGCCTGTTTCAGGTTCTGTTTGAGCCGAACGTGATAGAGGTGTATAGGTCTCCTCTTCTTGTTCCTCATTTATTTGCTTGGGCTCTGTTTCTGTTAAAACGAGAGGCTCTATTTCAGCACTTTCTTCATCTTGAAGGGGTGGGACAAACTGAGTAGTCTCTTCATTTTCTATCTCTTCAATAGATTCCTCAGAAACCAGGTCTGAATCGTCTACCTGATCAGAGGATTCACTTGATTCACGAACTTCTTGGATCATTTCCTCTAGGTTTTGAGTAGAAGCCAGTTCTTCTTTTTTCAACTGACGAGTTTCAAACTTGTCGGCTTCGATTTCTTCACGGTGCTGTTTGATGTATTTGTCTAAGATACTGTCCTCAGGCAATACTCCTGCTTCAACCTCTTCATTCTTACGAATGACTTGACCAACAGTCAAGTCTTTTGCTTCGTCAAAGTCGAATTGTGGTTCTTGATGTCCTTTTTTATGACGATCACGTCTTTTCTTACTCATGAGTTCACCTTTCTATTTTACCTCTTGGCGTTTGACACGCTGACCAAAGTATTGATACAAATCCACTTTTAAGGTCCCGTTATAGAGTTTTCTTTTTTTATCAGCTGGACTTCCGTACTTGCTTTCAAAAGCTTCGTCACTCGTCAGGATAAACTTACTCCACGTTTTCAGTGGTGCAAAGACTTGTCCCATCTCAGCATAGAGCTTGGTAACTCCTGCATCATCAGACAAACGTTCCCCATATGGTGGATTGGAAATGATAACGCCATTAATCTTGTCTGTGCGTAAGTCCTGTACCCGCATTTGCTTAAAGGTGATATCACCTGCGACGCCTGCTGCTTGAGCATTTGCCTTGGCAATCTCCACCATGCGAGCATCAATATCACAGCCCATAATGTCCAGCTCAAGTTCACGATCAATTTTCTTAGCCGCCTCTGTGCGAACTTCTTGGATTAACTGATCGCTGACCCAGTTCCATTCCTCAAAAGCAAAGGAACGGCGAAGTCCTGGTGCCATTTTTCTGGCAATCATAGCCGCCTCGATACAGAAAGTTCCTGACCCACAGGTCGGATCAATCAAGGGCTTGTCTGGATACCAGTTAGAGAGTTGTAAAATAGCCGCTGCCATATTTTCCTTGATTGGCGCCCCACCCTTTTCCGTACGATAACCACGTTTAAAAAGGCTAGAACCTGTCGTGTCAATCATGACCGTTGCCACATCTTTCAGGATAGATACCTCAATCTTAAACTCGGGACCCGTTTCCATCAAGGGAACTCCTTCTGGACGGGCATAGTGTTTTTGTAATTTCTTCACAACAGCCTTCTTGGAAATAGCCTGAACACTGGGCTCGTTGTGAAGTTTAGACTTCACACATTTTGCCTTTGATATCGGGAAACGTGCTCCTAGCGGGAGATAGTTTTCCCAATCTAGAGCAAAAACACCTTGAAAAAGCTCTTCAAAAGTCTTAGCTGGAAAACTTCCGACTACAATCTTGATGCGATCCGCTGCACGAAGCCAAAGATTGGTCTCAATGATTGCCTTCACATCTCCTTGGAAGCGAACACGCCCATTTTCAACCTGGCAATCATAACCAAGGTCCCGCACCTCACGTCCAACGACAGCCTCAAGACCCGCCGCAGCAGTTGCGATTAAATTAAATTGTTCTTTCATTTCTAGTCTTGCAAGACCTTTCTCTTATTCACTTTAAAAAATGAGGTTGAGAAAGATTTCTCAGCCCCAACCTATATGCAATTTTCTATAAGCCATGTTTTGTTCCAGAAGTGACTAGGACCACTTCCTTCGATAATCATCTGTCTACCGCTAACAGCATAAATCTGCTAGCAGTCAGAGTACTACGTTCGTTTCCGTGCACTCCATGCCCCGACCAAAATTTGGGTTGCTAGCTTGAGGGGTTTACCGCGTTCCACTCTCTCTGTTTCCAGAAAGACTCCGTCACTGTGGCACTTTCAAGCCTATTCTGACCTATCCGAAGACTTAGCCATTTCGACTGCCGTAACGATTTCTCGTCCCTAGGCTTATGGATTCGCCTAGCACAAACACTACAGGCATCACAGCCTGTGCTAGCATGGACTTTCCTCATGAATAGAGAACCTCTTCACGCGATTATCCAAAAATTGCACTCATTCCTTAGTCAATTATAAATCTTGGTTGTCTAAGATTTGCTTACCAAATACTTCTTTTTCGAGACGATTTAAGCGTTTCAAAATATCAAAGTTTGTCATTGAAGTAGAAGCTGTTACTTCAATAGAGTCTGGTTGAGTTGGCGCTACCTGTGGTTTATGAGATAATTCTTCTTTCAAATCAGCAATCTCTTGACGAAGGGATTTGACCAAAGCTGCGTAGGTTTCATAATCCTTAATCACATCGTCTAGGAATTCATCTACCTCTGCTTTGCTGTATCCACGAACTTCACGTCCGAAGTCTTGTTCAAAAATATCTTTCGCTGAAAATATAATACTTGCCATGTCTCTCTCCATTCTGGGTTACTAGTATTATTATATAAAAAAAGACAAGTAAAAATCAAGGTCAAAGGCTTACTTTTCAGAAAAATTTTCTACTATTTCATTCAAGTCCTCAAATGTTAATCTTCTTGTAACATAGTCCGCTTGATTTTTCATCATTTGGTAAAAATATCGTAACTTGGTTTCGTTTTCTTCGTCGTAAAAAAGGTAACAAGTATCTGTATTTTCCAGCAGAAATATTTGATAATCGCGTAATTGTCCCTTGTGCTCATATTGTGGATAGGCGTATTTGACAAAATCAACCTGCTTGAACTCACTCAATTTTGCTTGATTTGCTTCATTCCAATTACTGCCATGGGTTTCAAAATCAAAAATGGTCGCCAGCTGAAATCCATAGTTTGCTTTCATGTCTTTTGCCACCTGAAGCGCCCAGTACTCAAAGCCCAAAGTCCCTGTAAAGACAAGCCAAGTCACCCCATCCTCTGCTAGACGTTCCAGGTCTCTCCGAATGGCTGTTTTGATAATATCAACGCGAATATCCTTGTCATTAAAGAGACCAAGGTCGAAGGCCGAATAGCCTAAAATCAAGGCTGATGTCATTTTTAACCCTTTCTTTGTAAATTTATGATATAATAGAGTGATGTTATTGTACCAATAAGGAGAATTATGGTCAACTATCCACATAAAATTTCATCTCAAAAGAGACAAGCCCCCCTGTCACAAACTAAAAATTTCGCAAATCGGGGAATGTCTTTTGAAAAGATGATCAATGCTACGAACGACTACTATTTGTCGCATGGGTTAGCTGTTATTCACAAGAAACCGACTCCCATCCAAATCGTACGTGTTGACTATCCCCAACGAAGTCGAGCCAAGATCGTTGAAGCCTACTTTAGACAAGCCTCAACTACTGACTATTCAGGGGTTTATGATGGATACTACATCGACTTTGAAGCAAAGGAAACCAGGCAAAAACATGCGATACCGATGAAGAATTTTCATCTCCATCAGATCCAACATATGGAACAAGTCCTTGCCCAGCAAGGAATCTGCTTTGTACTCCTTCACTTTTCTTCTCAGCAAGAAACCTACTTATTGCCGGCTATTGACCTCATCCGTTTCTATCATCAAGATAAGGGACAGAAGTCAATGCCACTTGGATATATTCGAGAAAATGGATATAAGATTGAGCCGGGTGCCTTTCCTCAAATTCCCTATCTCGACATTATCAAAGAACATTTACTAGGTGGTAAAACAAGATGAACAAACAAACTTTTCTGCGAATAGCTAAGTATGTCAGCATCAGTCTCTTAACTGTATTTATCGCAGCTGTAATGCTTGGTGGAGGTCTCTTCCTCTACTATGTTAGCAAGGCTCCAGAACTTTCTGAAAGTAAACTAGTTGCTACAACGTCAAGTAAGATCTATGATAGCAATGACGAGCTTATCGCTGATCTTGGATCGGAACGTCGAGTCAATGCCCAAGCAAACGAAATACCGACCGATTTGGTCAACGCTATTGTTTCGATTGAGGACCATCGGTTCTTTAATCACCGAGGAATCGACACGATCCGTATCCTAGGTGCTACCCTACGAAACCTTCGTGGTGGTGGAGGTCTGCAAGGAGCTTCCACCTTGACACAGCAGTTGATCAAGTTAACCTATTTCTCTACGTCAACTTCTGACCAAACCCTTTCTCGTAAGGCTCAGGAAGCTTGGTTAGCCGTTCAGCTAGAACAAAAAGCGACTAAACAAGAGATCTTGACCTACTACATCAACAAGGTTTACATGTCAAACGGTAATTACGGAATGCAGACAGCTGCCCAAAGTTACTATGGCAAGGATCTCAAAGATTTAAGTATTCCTCAACTGGCTCTCCTTGCCGGGATGCCTCAGGCGCCAAACCAGTATGATCCATACTCGCATCCAGAAGCTGCTCAAGAACGTCGTAATCTCGTCCTCTCTGAGATGAAGGGGCAAGGTTACATTACAGCTGAGCAATATGAAAAAGCGATTAATACTCCGATCACAGACGGACTTCAAAGTCTAAAATCGGCTAATAGTTATCCTCCATACATGGACAACTATCTCAAAGAGGTGATCGATCAAGTCGAACAAGAAACAGGCTACAACCTCTTAACGACTGGTATGGATGTCTACACCAACGTTGATCCTAAAGTTCAACAACATCTCTGGGATATCTACAATACCGACGAGTATGTCAACTATCCAGATGATGAAATGCAAGTAGCTTCAACGATTGTGGATGTGACAAACGGGAAAGTTATTGCTCAGTTAGGTTCTCGTCACCAATCAAGCAATGTTTCCTTCGGAATCAACCAAGCTGTTGAAACCAACCGTGACTGGGGTTCTACCATGAAGCCAATCACAGACTATGCTCCTGCCTTAGAGTATGACATCTATGATTCAACTGCTTCGATTGTACATGATGTTCCTTATAACTATCCTGGAACAGATACCCCTGTTTACAACTGGGATAGAAGTTATTTTGGAAATATCACCATCCAATATGCGCTCCAACAATCACGGAACGTTACAGCCGTAGAAACCTTGAATAAAGTTGGTTTAGACAGAGCCAAAACCTTCCTAAATGGACTTGGTATTGACTATCCAGATATGCACTATGCAAATGCCATTTCAAGTAATACAGCTGAATCTAACAAAAAGTATGGAGCAAGTAGCGAAAAGATGGCTGCTGCTTACGCAGCTTTTGCTAACGGTGGTATCTACCGCAAGCCGATGTATATCAACAAAATTGTCTTCAGTGATGGCAGTTCAAAAGAATTCTCTGATCCTGGTACTCGTGCCATGAAAGAGACAACATCCTATATGATGACGGATATGATGAAAACTGTCCTAGCATATGGAACTGGTCGAGGAGCCTACCTCCCATGGTTGCCACAAGCTGGTAAAACTGGTACATCAAACTACACAGATGATGAGATTGAAAACTACGTCAAGAACACAGGTTATGTAGCTCCAGACGAAATGTTCGTTGGCTATACTCGTAAATATTCAATGGCCGTTTGGACTGGTTACTCGAACCGCCTGACTCCTATTGTTGGTGATGGCTTCTATGTTGCTGCTAAGGTTTACCGTTCGATGATGACTTATCTATCTGAAGATGATCATCCTGGCGACTGGACTATGCCAGAAGGACTCTACAGAGGTGGAGAATTCGTCTTTAAAAAAGGTGCACGTCCTGCGTGGACTACTCCTGCTCCTCAGCAAAGTCCAACACCTGAAAGCCCTACAACTGAAAGTCCGACAACTGAAAGCTCTAGCTCAACTTCAGAGACTTCTAGTACACAATCAAGTACAACAACTCCAAATTCGGGTGCGAGCGAGAACAATACTCAACAACCAAACCCAAGAACTAATGTGCAAAATCAAACACCCCAAGTACAACCACGAAGACAGTAGTTAAACCCAGTTTAAAAGTATTGCAAGCACTCTTAAGCACGGTGTTATCACTGATCTAACCATAATCTACTGTGGGGTTAAAGCCCATATCATTAATTATTACTAAAATCTTCTTCTTTGTTAAGAAAAACTAGATGATTTTTGGTTAAAACAAGATGTACAACCATTAAGAAGAATTTTAAATTTCAATGATAAAGTTATATATTCTTGTCTAGACTAAACTCTAATACAAGTCTAATCATTTACTAAAACTTGTTTTATTGTCAATTGTAGTAAAGATTGAATAACACACATCAAGAGAGAACAAATATTGTTCTCTCTTTTTGACATTCATACAAATAAAAAGGCTCTTTGTCAACTGTAGTGGGTTGAAGAAAAGCTAGATCTAGAAAGGATGAAATTCGTCCTTTCTTTTTTGACGATTTATATTCCATAATGGTCAATTAATTTCACCATGTACCTTAGACAAGAAGCATCCTCACCAAATTTTTTTAAAAGATGTCTAAATCTTTGTTCTTGTTTTCTTAGTTTATAGATTTGAACTTTATCTTCAAAACTCAATTTCATAATAAAACACCCCAAAAGTTAGATTTTTGCTATCTAACTTTTGGGGTGCAGTTCACTAAGAGTATATTAAATAAAATATAAAATTAATCATTTACCACTTTTTTCAGACGGGCGCTTCTTGCAAATTGAAAGCGACTTTTTATTACTTTTTCAAGGCATTCTAAGTTCTTTTAGTTATTTTATATGATTTCATTTACTGATAAATTTGAGGTAAATAACGTATTTAAAATTTTATGAGTGTTCTCAATATTAAAAAATTCTGTAATATCTATACTAAATAAACCTATTACAGATATCATGGAGATAAAATTAGAAAAATAATTTAGGCAAAAAGGACTTAACCATCATGTCGATGGCTAAATCCTTTACTTTTTTAAAGTTATTTCACATGGTTTGCGAGATCTTCTTGGGCCTTTTTATTTGACTCTTCTTTTTCTTTCAACCATTTTTCTTGAGCTTTTTGGTATTCTTCTGTTGTCACTGCCTTATCTTGTACTTCTAGATATTTGTACAAAAGGGCTTCACTCATACCCTTGTTACCAGAGTATGCAAATGGAAGTGTAAATGGAACCATCTTAGACAACATTGGACGACCAGTTTGAGAAGTTGTTGGGATGAGCAAGGCACTGTCTGTCAACCAAGCTTGGGCAGCAGCATATTTTTCATAACGTTTTGAAACGTCAGTAGTTTCTTCCCCAGCTTCCACAACCATTTTTTCGTAATCTTCTAAACCAACTTGCTTAGCCGCAGCGTTGTTTGTTCCTGAGTCAAATCCTAGGTAAGTCTTTGTATTTTCCCCTACAGATGGTTTGATAATATCAAGATAAGTAGATGGATCGATATAGTCTGGAGACCAACCCACGTTATCTGAGATATCCCAGTCTTCTCCAGCCGCAGTTTCAGCGAAGTAGGTAATGTTTTGAACATCGTCTTTTTGGAGCTGTTGGATATCGATAACCACATTATCTGATCCTAGATTTTCTTCAACTGACTGTTTAAAAGATTGAACACGTTGAACTTTTGTTGTATTGGTTTGATCTACAGGCATATCCAAGTGGATTGGGAATTTCACACCTTCCGCTTGAAGGGCTGTCTTAGCTTTAGCGAATTCTGCTTTGGCTTTGTCAGGATTGTAGAGTCCATCTTGGGCATCATCCAAGTTTACCTTGCTCCACTCATCTCCATAGGTCACCAATTTTTCCTTAACTAATTCCCCAAAGTTTTTCCCATCTGCCTGTACAAATGTAGGGGGAACAAATAAGTTACGAAGCAGTTTAGTAGCCCCGCTTGCACCATTTACTTGAGAAGCGTAGGCTGTTCTATCAAAACCAAATGCAATAGCTTGACGGAAGTCCTTATTCAAAAGGGCCTTCTTGGTTGATGTTTTTTCCTCATCTGTTGTCTTAGAAGTGTACTTATAAGACTGACGATCGATATTTGTGCCTACTAAATAAGTAGTAGAATCTTGTTGGGTATAAACGATATTGTCTTTGAATGTTTTTTCAGTCTCTGAGTAACTAGCACTTGTTGGGAAGAGACGAGCCATTGTAAAGCTACCGTCTTTGAAAGCTTCAGTTGGCTTATTAGTATCTTGGCCATCCCAGAAGGATAATTTCACTTTATCAAGATGGACATTGTCTTTATCCCAATAGTTTGGATTCTTTTCGAACTCGACTGATGATTTGGCTACGATTGATTTGAGTAAGAATGGTCCATTATAGAGAATGCTGCTTGGGTCCGTACCTTTAGCAAAGTCATCCCCTTTAGAGTTCAAAAATTCTTCATTAACAGGAGCCAGAACACCCATTGTTGTCTTAGAATTCCAGAAACTTTCTGGCTTGTTCAATGTGTATTGAACGGTATAATCATCAAGAGCTTTGATTCCTACTTGAGAAAAATCTGTAATTTCTCCTTTGACATAGGCATCCAATCCCTTGATAGATTCCTGAACCAGGTAAAGACCATCTGATTTCTTATCAGCAGCATACTTAAGACCAGTTACAAAGTCTTGAGCTTTAACTTCTGCATACTCCTCACCTTCAGATGTATACCATTTTGCATCCTTTCGGAGTGTATACGTGTAAGTCAATCCATCCTTAGATACAGACCAATCCTCAGCCATAGATGGTACAAAGTTACCGTAGCGGTCATTTTCAAGCAAACCATCGATAACGTTGCTAGTAATATTTGCTGTAGCTGCCTTACCAGTTGTCAAATAGTTTAGGTTATCAGGATCCGTTTCGTAAATGTATGAGAATGTTTTCTCACCTTTAGCATTTGAACTTGATCCAGAGCAGGCTGCAAGAGTCGCAGCTGCCAATAACGTCACACCCGCAAGGGCAAGTAGTTTTGAACTTTTCATTGTTTTCTCCTTTAAAACTTCCACCCCATTATAGTCCCTTTTCAGAAACATGTCAATAAAATTTTCAGAATTTTTGAATTACTTTGGTAAATTCTGAAAAATATGTTAATCATTGATAGCAGATTTGGCAGCAGTCAAGCTACTTTCGTCAATTTCCATCATGTAGAGGTTACCATCTGGCATAGCGTATGAAGGAAGATCCGTGCGTCCAGTTCCCTTCAAGTCTTGAGAGTTGACTTTGTAGTTCCCGCCACTCTCCAATTGAGTATTAACCAGATCCATCATAGTTTCCAAAGGCATATTGGTCTGAAGAGAATCTTGCAATCCCTTGATGATGTTATCGTAGTTTTTTAAAGCCTCAGTTGACGTCAACTTCTGAATAACAGCTACAATAACCTTTTGTTGGTTCCGACCACGATCTCGATCTCCATCTGCTAGAGAGTAGCGCTCACGGACAAAACCAAGAGCCTGCTCAGAGTCTAAATGAACATTCCCAACAGGATAATACTTCCCGTTAGTATGTGCTGTAAACTCCTGATCATTATAGACATCAATTCCACCTAGAAGGTCAATCAACTTCAAGAAAGAGGTAAAGTTCAAACGAACATAGTAATTAATATCTACACCATAGAGATTTTCCAAAGTATGAATCGACGAGTCCACTCCATAAATCCCCGCATGAGTCAATTTATCCTTTTGATTATTTCCCCCATCCGCAATCGGAACATAGGAATCTCGAGGCGTTGTAGTCAGAAGGATTTTCTTGGTATCTCGGTTCACAGTCATCAAAATGTTCACATCTGAACGCGAAACGGAACTAATCGGACCATAGGTATCAATACCACTCACATAAATATTGAAAGCTTTATTCTTTGATACCTTTGGTGCCGCAACATCCTTAGTTAATTTTTTTGTATAGATTTTTTTGATTTTTGAAGCATAATCTGGATACTCTGCTTCAATGATATTTTCAAAGACACTATTTAAGACAATTGCTTTCGTTTCGCCAGAAATCAGACTCTTATAAGCTGCTAGATAAGAAGCACTCTGTTCAACTGTCAAGTCTTTATTTTGCGTCGTCTTAATATCCGCCACCAACTTTTGGATATTATCATTATCTGTTTCAGTCGGACCTGTTACACTCTCTAACTGAGTCACATTACTGATTTCACTATCTTTCAAAACGACCACACTCATCGAATACTCTGAGTAGTTTGAGGTCGCATTGATATGATTGGTAAAACCGACAAACTGTTGCAAAGCATAGAGAGAAACCGAACTAACTACGATAGCAAGTGTCAAAAAGAAAACCGTAAACTTCTCGGCTTTTTTATACACTATCAGAAGGATTGCAATTACAGCAGAAATAAAAATAAGAACCGCAGTAAGGATATTGAGGTACCGAAAAGCTAGGATATTATGTTTGAAAATTAAGAACAACAAAAAACCACTCAATAATAAATGGTTGCTAAAACTATATTAAAATTTCGCTTCACATTCCCTAAACGAGCTCTCTTTGAACGTCTACTCATAAATATCTCCCGTACATTATAATCTGAGCTATTATATCACAATTACACAAGAAATACCATACATCTAACTCACAATTTTTAGCGTTTTCATTCGCTTTTGTTCTCTTAAATCACACTAAAATTTGGCCAAATAAATTACACTAAAATTTGACCAAACTTACGAATGCGATTCTACACAAAAAGACAAGGCGCTCAGGGGCAACCTTGTCTGTAATCTTATTTTACGTGGTTTTCAAACTCTTTTTGGCTCTTTTCGATAGCCTTTTTACTTTCTGCTTCCCACTTAGCCTTGGCTTCATCAAATTGTTTCTTGGTAACAGGGTCTTTTTGTAATCTCATGTACTTATAATTATTTCCGTCACCCTTGATTCCCACTAGGGAGTAGGCACGTGTAAACGGAGTTACTTTGGTTACAGAGGCTGTACCACCATTTGACATAGCAGACATAACTAGAGAATTGTCAATCATCCAAGCTTGAGCTTCAGCGTATTTTTCATAACGCTTAGCGACATCTTTATTCTCAGCATCTGCTTCTTTCAGGAGTTGTGTATAGGTATCGAGCCCCAAACTCTTAATGAGCTCTTGGTCTTCCTTGGCATCAAGACCAAAAATCTTGAGATAGAAGCCAGTTTCAGCATTGAAGGGGTCTAAATAAGTCGATGGATCCTGGTAATCACCAACCCAACCATCAAAGTTTAGGTCGTAGTCACGAGCTGCTGGATTTGGTGCTAGGAAAGCAACATTTCCAAAGTCATCTGTAGAAAGCTGTTGAACATCAACAACGATATTGTCAGAACCTAGTACTGTTTCAAGGGTTTGTTTAACCGAGTTCATACCAGAAACCGCATTTTTATTCGTCTGATCAACAGGGACATCCAAATGGATTGGGAAAGTCACGCCTTGGGCTTCCAATTCCTTTTTAGCTTCCGCAAATTTTGCTTGGGCCTTTTCCTTGTTAAAGTAGGCATCTTGAGCATCTGCCAAATTGATACCTGACCACTCAGTTCCGTAGTTCACAAGCTTAGAAGCTGTTACTTCTCCAAAGGTCTTATCTCCCACCTGGACAAATGTTGGAGGAACTAGAGTATTACGAAGGGTTTTGCTCGCTGCTTCTTCACCGTTAGATTGAGCAGAGTAGGCTGTTCGATCAATACCAAAGTTGATAGCTTGACGGAAATTTTTATTTAAGATAGCTGTTTGAGCTGATTTCTTTTGTTCATCCGTTGTTTTAGCGGTATGATTATAGGTTTTGCGGTTGACGTTAAAGTTAAAGTACCAAGATGTCTTGTCTTGTAAGCTATAGACGATATTGTCTTGGTATTTTTCTTTTGTCTTAGCATAGTTCGAACTATTTGGATAGACTCCTGCAATCGAGTAAGCACCACTTCCAAAGTTTCGAATGGTCATCTCCTGATCTGACCCATCAAAGTAAGCTAACTTAACTTTTTCAATGGTTACTTTATCATGGTCATAATAGTGTGGATTCTTCACATATTCGATCGAAGATTTTGATGTGAAATCTTTTAACAGATATGGACCATTATAAAGGATACTGTCTGGTGTCAAGGTACCAAAATCTTTATCCTTTGATTTCAAGAACTCTTCGTTGACTGGGAAAAGGATACTATTGGTTGTCTTTGAATTCCAATACGGTTCTGGTCGAGTCAAAGTGTACTCGACTGTGTAATCATCCAAGGCTTTGACACCGACAGTTGAAAAGTCATTGGTCACACCCGTCACATAGTCATTCAATCCCTTGATTGAATTTTGGATCAGATCCATGGCTTGCCCCTTGTTGTCCGCGGCATATTTGATCCCAGTGACAAAATCCTGAGCTTTAACTGAAGCATATTCCTCACCGTCGGCTGTATACCACTTGGCATCTTTTCTAAGCTTGTAGGTATAGGTCAAACCATCTGATGAAACAGACCAATCCTCCGCAAGAGCAGGTACGAGGTTCCCATAGCTGTCATTTTCTAACAAACCATCTACGAGATTGGTAATAACGGCAGTGTTATCTGCATAATAATCTAGAAGATAGTTAAAAGTTGTTGGATTCGCACTAAATGTTGATGAATAAGTGCTAGTATCTGTGTTGGACTGTCCACATGCCGAGAGCAAAATCCCTGTCGCTAAGACAAGACCTGTCCCGATTAGTCTTTTTTTCATTTTGATCATCATTCACTCCTTTATGTCACTTTTTATAACATAACTATATTTTATCAAATTTATTCAAAAATGTAAAGTTACTGCTTTTATGACAACTGGTGTCTAAAACAAAAAAGGAAGCACAGTTTCCTGCAACTTCCTTTTCTATTTATAGATTACTTGACGTGTTTTTCAAGTTCTTTTTGGTATTTGGCATTTGTCTCGATTTTTTCTTGTTGCCATTTCTTGAAGGCTTCTTCGTATTCTTTTGCAGTCACAACGTCATTTTGCAACTCCAAACCTTTGAACACAAATGGGTCTCCCTTGATTCCGACTTGAGAGTATGCTTTTGTGAATGGTACAGTTCGGCTAACAGTTGGAGAACCACCTGAAGAAGCAACTGGAATCAAGAGCGAGCTATCAGACACCCAAGCTTGCGCTTTGGCATATTTTTCGTAACGCTTATTGAGGTCGCTTGTTTCAGCTGCGGCATCATCCAAGAGTTTCTTGTATTCGTCTAGACCGACTTGAGCCATTACTTCTGGATCTTTTCCACGAGTGATCCCCAAGTGTTTAAGGGCAGAACCCTTCTTAGCATCAAGAATGTTTAGGTAGGTAGCTGGGTCTTGATAGTCTGGTCCCCAACCAGTTCCATTCAAGTCGTAGTCTTTTTGAGATGGAACCTTAGCTTGGGACGTAATGCTCATTTTTTCATTATCTGTCATTTGAAGGACATCGACAATGACATTTTCAGTACCAAGTGACGATTCGATAGACTGCTTGAGTGAGTTGGTTTGTTGAACCGCGATTACATCTGTTTGCTCAACCGGGATATCCAAATGGATTGGGAAGGTAACACCCTTGGCTTGCAATTCTTCCTTGGCTTTTGCAAAGGCTGCCTTAGCTTTTTCAGGACTGTAAATCGTATCCTTGCCATCTGTAAGGGCTACATCTTTCCACTGGTCTCCATATGAAACGAGCTCTGCCTGCGCCAACTCTCCAAAGGTTTTTTCACCCACTTGAACGTAGTCATGTGGCACTAGGCTGTTACGGATAATCTTGTTCGCACCTTCTTCACCATTCAACTGAGCAGTATAAGAATGACGGTCAAGGGCAAAGTTCAGCGCCTGACGGAAGTTCTTGTTGAGAAGAGCTTCTTTCGTTGATGTTTTTTGAGCTTCGTCTGTTTTAGCTGTTTTATTATAAGATTGGCGGTTTACGTTAACAGTGAGGTAGTAGCTTGTTGCTTCTTGTGGACTGTAAACAATCTTATCGCCGTACTCTTGTTTAGTTGACTCAAAGTTTGAGCTTGTTGGGAAGAGACGAGCTGTTGTATAAGCTCCTTGTGTAAAGCTACGAATCAAAGATTCTTGGTCTGATCCATCGTAGAAAGTTAGTTTAATATTGTCAATCTTAACATTGTCCTTATCCCAGTAGTTTGGATTCTTTTCATATTCAATGACTGATTTTGAAGTCAATGATTTCAAGAAATAAGGACCATTGTATAGGATACCTGATGGGGTTGGTGCACCGTAGTCGCTCCCTTTAGAATTCAAAAATTCTTCATTAACTGGGAGCATGGTTGCAGTTGTGACCTTAGAGTTCCAGAAACTCTCTGGTTTGTTGAGCGTATATTCTACCGTATAATCATCAACAGCCTTAACTCCTACGGTAGAGAAATCATTGCTCTCACCACTAACATACTCTGCCAAACCTTTGATAGAATCCTGAATCAAAGAAAGACCATCTGATTTTCCGTCAGCAGCATGTTTAAGCCCAGTAACAAAGTCTTTGGCCTTAACTTCAGCGTATTCTTCTCCATCAGAAGTATACCATTTTACACCCTTACGAAGTTTGTAGGTGTAAGTCAAACCATCCTTTGAAACAGACCAATCTTCTGCAAGTGATGGAATTAAGTTCCCATACTTATCATTTTCCAAAAGACCATCGACAACGTTTGCTATAACATCAGAGGTTGAGCTCTTGCTCGTCACACTATAGTCCAAAGAAGATGGATCCATAGCGTAGACATAAGAGAATGTTTTGGGAGCATCCGCTTTCTTTTCACTTTGCCCACAAGCAGTTAACAGTAGGGCTGCACTCAAAACAGCACCTGCTCCTAAGAGCCACTTTTTCGATTTCATAAGTAATCTCCTTAAAGATAGTGTTTTCACCATTATACCCTATTTTTTCATAAAAGCAAGGACTTTCGCTAGATTTTTTAGAAAATTCTAACAAATATTTTTTAAAGGGTTTTCTATATATTTTTCAGCAAAAGAACCTCAAGCATCAAAGGCTTGAGGTTCACTTATTTTAATCCGTTAGTTCCACACAGAAGGCATCCCATGGTGCCAAGGTTTGTTTTTCAACTGCTTCTTTAGCAGTAGTGTTTTCAATCAAGATTGACTTAACTCTTCCTTCTACTGAAAAGTTTTGTTTTTCATTGGACAAGTTAGCCACAACTAAGAAACGTCGGTCTCCATCTTTGCGGATATAAGCAAAGACCTTATCTACCGTATCAAGCAATTCAAATTCAGCGCGAATCAGCCAGCTGTTCTCCTTACGGATTTTAACGAGTTTTTGATAAGTATAGAAAATAGATTCTGGATTTGCCAGTGCTTCTTGAACGTTGATTTTTTCGTAGTTTGGATTAACTGCCAACCAAGGTTGACCTGTTGAGAAACCAGCATTTTTGCTTTCATCCCATTGCATCGGAGTACGTGCATTATCACGACCAATGACACGGATGCTGTCCATGATTTCTTCTATTGAAACGCCTTTTTCAAGAGCTTCACGCGCATAGTTGAGGGATTCAATATCTTTTACTTGATCCAGTGTTTCAAATGGATAGTTGGTCATCCCAATCTCCTCACCCTGGTAGATATAAGGAGTCCCTCTCATGAGATGAAGCAAGATTGCAAAGGCTTTGGCAGATTTTTCGCGGTATTCTTGGTCATTTCCCCAGATAGAGACGATGCGAGGGAGGTCATGGTTATTCCAGAAGAGGGAATTCCAGCCGTCATCAACTCCTAACTCAGTCTGCCATTTGTTGAAAATTTCTTTTAACTTCCCTACATTTAACTCTTTTTGGTAGTGCCACTTAGGTTGCCCTTCCTGATACTGAAGACAGATGTGTTCAAACTGGAAGACCATAGACAATTCTTGTCCCTTTGGATCCGAGTAGAGTTTAGCAATCTCTGGCGTTGCACCCCAGGTCTCTCCTACCGTCAAGAGATCTTTGTCACCAAAGGTGGCTTGGTTCATCTCCTTGAGATAGGGATGGAGCATAGGACCGTTATTGACTACTTTCTCATCAGGAATCTTTCCAATCATATCAATGACATCCATACGGAAACCACCAATGCCTTTATCAATCCAGAAGTTCATCATCTCGTAAATTTTCTGGCGCAGTTTTTCATTCTCCCAGTTGAGATCGGGCTGTTTCTTGCTAAAAAAGTGGAGATAGTATTGACCTGACTTTTCATCGTATTCCCAAGCAGACCCACTAAAGATAGACTCCAAATCATTGGGCTCATCTCGCCAGATATAGTAGTCTCGTTCGGGGCTGTCAGGATTTTCACATGCCTCGACAAACCAGGCGTGTTCATCCGAGGTATGATTGACCACCAAGTCCATGATAATTCGAATGTCACGCTTCTTAGCTTCTGCGATGAGTTGGTCCATGTCCTCCATAGTCCCGAAAATAGCTGCAATTGCTTGATAATCAGCAATATCATAGCCATTATCATCCATAGGACTATCATAAACAGGAGAAAGCCAAATCGCTGTGATTCCCAACTTGGCTAGATAGTCCAACTTACTAGTAATTCCTTGTAAATCACCAATCCCATCTCCGTTGCTGTCCATAAAACTCTTGGGATAGACTTGATAGACTACGGCATTGTGCCACCATTTTTCTTGCATCTTCTTACCTCATTATTTTAATAATCTATAGTCTATGATAGCGCTTTTTAAAACTTAGTGCAAGCGTTTGCCCAATCTTTTTAATTTCTTTTTTGACTCCATAGTTTCCTATCTTCCAATTTTTTATTATAATAGAGGTCAGAGGTAAAAAAATGAAAAAACAAGCTTTTAGTTCTGAACAATATTTGAATCTACAGCGCGACCACATTTTGGAGCGCATTAACCAATTTGACGGCAAGCTCTACTTGGAGTTTGGTGGCAAAATGTTAGAAGATTTCCACGCTGCTCGAGTCCTTCCTGGTTATGAGCCTGACAATAAAATCAAGCTCTTGCAAGAATTGAAAGAGCAGGTTGAAGTTGTGATCGCCATTAATGCTAGCAACATCGAGCATTCTAAAGCGCGTGGCGACCTAGGCATTTCTTATGACCAAGAAGTTCTTCGTTTGATTGACAAATTCAATGAGCTGGGAATTTTTGTTGGCTCGGTTGTCATCACACAATACGCTGGTCAACCAGCTGCAGATGCCTTCCGCAACCAGTTAGATAAAAACGGGATTGATTCCTATCTTCATTATCCAATCAAAGGATACCCGACTGATATGGACCACATCATTTCTCCAGAAGGTATGGGGAAAAACGACTACATCAAAACTAGTCGCAACTTGATTGTTGTAACTGCTCCTGGACCTGGTTCTGGAAAATTAGCAACTTGTATGTCCAATATGTACCATGACCAACTCAATGGCATCAAGTCTGGTTACGCTAAGTTTGAAACCTTCCCAGTTTGGAATCTTCCCCTTCATCATCCGGTCAACTTGGCCTACGAGGCTGCAACCGCAGACCTTGATGATGTCAACATGATTGACCCCTTCCATCTTCAAACTTACGGAGAAACTACTGTCAATTACAACCGTGATATCGAAATCTTCCCAGTGCTCAAACGTATGTTGGAACGTATCCTAGGTGAATCTCCATACGCTTCACCAACAGACATGGGTGTCAACATGGTTGGTTTCGCTATTACAGATCATGAAGCTGCTATCGAAGCTTCAAAACAAGAAATCATCCGTCGCTACTATCAAACTGTACTTGATTTTAAAGCTGAAAAAGTCGGGGAAACTGCTGTCAAGAAGATTGAACTGCTCATGAACGACCTCGGCATCACACCTGCAGACCGTAATGTTGCTGTCGCTGCACGCCAAAAAGCAGAAGAAACTGGTGGCCCTGCCCTAGCCCTTGAATTGCCAAATGGGGAAATCGTAACTGGTAAAAACTCAGAGCTCTTTGGTCCTACAGCTGCTGCCTTGATCAATGCCATCAAAAAATCAGCTGACATCGCTAAGGAAGTAAAATTAATCGAGCCAGAAGTCGTCAAACCAATTCAAGGTCTCAAGATTAACCATCTCGGCAGCCGCAATCCTCGCCTCCACTCAAATGAAATCTTGATTGCACTTGCAATCACAGCCATGGAAAATCCTGATGCTGCACGTGCAATGAAGGAACTTGGTAACCTCAAAGGAAGCGAAGCTCACTCAACCATCATCTTGACCGATGAAGACAAGAATGTCCTTCGCAAACTAGGCATCAACGTAACCTTTGATCCATACTACCAATACGATCGCTTGTATCGTAAGTAAAGATTTCAACCTCTCCACTCTCGGAGAGGTTTTCTCTCTGTTTCAAGAGCAATCTTTATGATATAATGAAAGAAGAAAACTGAAAGGATTTACCATGTCAAAAGAAGTTATTGTTGAAAGTTTTGAGCTTGACCACACTATCGTTAAAGCACCCTATGTTCGCTTGATTGGAGAAGAAACAGGGCCAAAAGGAGATATCATCTCCAACTTTGATATTCGCTTGGTGCAGCCAAACGAAGACTCTATCCCTACTGCTGGCCTTCACACTATCGAGCACCTCTTGGCCAAACTTATTCGTACCCGCATTGACGGTATGATTGACTGTTCGCCGTTTGGTTGCCGTACAGGTTTTCACATGATTATGTGGGGGCGCCATACCAGTGCTGAAATCGCGGCTGTTATCAAGGATTCGCTCAAGGAAATTGCTGAAACCACTACTTGGGAAGATGTTCCTGGAACAACCATTGAATCTTGCGGAAACTACAAGGACCACAGCCTCTTTTCTGCCAAAGAATGGGCGAAACTCATCCTGGAACAAGGTATTTCAGATGATGCCTTTGAGCGTCATGTCATCTAAACACAAAAAGGAACCAGCTTTTTAGCTAGTTCCTTCTTTTTTTATTCTCAAAATCGCGAGTTAGGCTTTTTCTCGAATGATCAAAACGCCATCTTCCATATCTGCTTCCAGATGTTTGGCATCTAGATGATCCAAGTGGAAGTCCGTCACCTTATCACGAATTTGTTGTTCAACCACGCGACGGAGAGGACGAACACCCATAACTTCGTCATAACCTTCTTCTGTGATAAAGTCCTTAGCTGCTTGGCTGACTTCCAAATTAATGTCTTTCTTAGCCAAGGTTTGGTTGACTTCCGCCAACATCAAGTCCACAATCTTAGAAAGGTCTTCCTTATTCAAGTGTGAGAACTCGATAACTGCGTTAAAGCGGTTAAGGAACTCTGGACGGAAGAATGGTTTCAAACGATCCATCAATTCTGGTTTATCCGCATCTTCAGTCAAGTTGGCTTCATAGCCAAATCCAGCATTTGATGTCGCGATAATGACAGTGTTTTTAAAGTTCACTGTATTTCCCTGACCATCTGTCAAGCGACCATCATCCAAGACTTGGAGGAGAAGGGTAATGACTTGAGGATCAGCCTTTTCAATTTCGTCCAAGAGAATGATAGAGTAAGGATTACGACGAACTCGTTCTGTCAAGGTATTGCTATTGTCATCATACCCTACATAACCGGCTGTTGTACCGATCAGCTTAGAAACAGCTGTACGGTCGCTGTATTCAGACATATCCAAACGGATGATCGCATCCTTAGTTCCAAACATATCCAGTGCCAATTGCTTAGCGAGCTCGGTCTTACCAACCCCAGTAGGCCCTACAAAGAGGAAGCTGCCGATTGGGCGATTGCCCTCATCAAAACCAGCACGGTTACGACGGATAGCACGAGCCACTGCTTCTACTGCCTTATCTTGGCCGATTACCTTGTGTTCCAAGCGATGAGCCATATCTTTCAAACGTTCGATGTCTGACGCTCCCATTTGTGACACTGGAATACCTGTCATTCGCTCTACAGACTCAGCCACATCGTTGATGCTTGCAGTCACTTTCATGTCTTCTGTGTGGTTTTCGACTTTTTTCTCTAATTCTGCAATACGTGTTTTAGCATTGAGAGCTGCTTCAAAATCTTCAGCTTCTACTGCCTTTTCTTGCTTGTCTTTTTCTGCTTCAATTTCCCGTTCAACAGCGTGCACATCTGTTACAGGATGTTGAGCTGCCAAGTGAGCTGCCGTTACATCAACAAGGTCAATAGCTTTATCTGGCAAGCTACGTTGAGGAATGTATTGGACAGAATAATCCACTGCTGCTTTCAAGACTTCATCTGGCAAGATAACATTGTGATGTTGTTGATAGAGGTCACGAATTCCTTGAAGGATTTTAAAAGTATCCTCTGCTGAAGGAGCATTGACCTTCACTTCGTTGAAACGACGAGCAAGAGCTGCATTTTTCAAGATGGTGTTACGGTATTCGTCTTGAGTCGTTGCCCCAATCACTGTCAACTCACCTCGAGAGAGAGCTGGTTTGAGAATATCCGCAAGACCTTTAGATCCACTGTCTCCACCAGTACTACCAGCACCGAGGATTTGGTGAATTTCATCAAAGAAGAGGATAATATTTCCTGCTTCTTTCACTTCATTGACTAGATTTTGAACGTTTTCTTCAAAGCTACCACGGTATTGAGTACCAGCCTCAAGACCTGAGATATCAATAGAAATAATTTCCTTGTTCTTAATGGCAGCCGGAACATCTCCATTCACAATCGCTTGTGCTAGACCTTCGACAACGGCTGTCTTACCAACACCTGCATCTCCGACTAGAACAGGATTATTTTTAGTACGACGTGAGAGGATTTCAGATGTTTCTTGAATTTCCTTGTTTCGTCCGATAACAGGATCCAACTTACCCTCACGAGCTTCTGCTGTCAAGTTACGACCTAGTTTAGCAAGGACACCGTCTTGTTTCATACCTGAAGCCTGTTGTTGCATTTGTCCATCAACTTCTGCATTTCCTGGCAATTGACCAGTTGCACGATAGTGAGCAAATTCCTCAGGTGTCACTTCTCGTCCATTAATCAAGTAGCGACGGTTTTCAGAACTGTATCCTCGCATACCACCCATCAATTGGTTAAATAAATCATCCATGTTGTTAAAGTTATTAAAGTTGTTGTTCATATTCTTTACCTCGTTTATTCTTAATTATATGCGATCTCTAATATTGACTATCTTTGACCTTTGTTTTAAAAATTTTAGACTAGCTAACTAGCTACCCTACGTATAATTTCTGGTTTTTCTTTCTTAAATAAGCCTTTTATCATCTTCTTTTCAAAATCTGTTAGATTTAACATAGGCCTCACCCCTTTCTAGGGTATCTATCGTACATTTTCAAGAAATAGAATCATTGAAAATGAAGTTTTCTAAGGAATTCATTTTCCTTATGCTCCTACTATATCACATTGGTCAGTAAAAGTCAATAGTTTTTTGACCAAATTTGACTATTTTTAAAAAAATTTTTTGAAGTACAAAAAAGCCCCTAGAAAACGAATTTTCTAGAGACTTTCTCTATAAAGTTTAAGAGAGAAGAAATATTCTCACTTACCAAGTTTCATGTTTCTTCTACAAAAGCTTAAGCTTTACGTTTTACGAAGAATACCAATCCACTCAATGCCAATACTACAAATCCAATTACTGAGAAGATAGATGTTGCTTCACCTGTGTTTGGAAGTTCAGCTTGACCTTTTTCCTCAGTTACTGGAGGTGTTGGTTGTGTATCTGGCGTTGGTGCTGGATCTGGCGTTGGTGCTGGATCTGGCGTTGGCGCTGGATCTGGCGTTGGCGCTGGATCTGGCGTTGGTGCTGGATCTGGCGTTGGTGCTGGATCTGGCGTTGGTGCTGGATCTGGCGTGTAGATGTTTTTGAAGACACGTTCTGCATCTGCATCTTCTACAGTCGCAACCAATTGACCTTGACCGTTATCTACTACATTCACTTTA